>NZ_JAGPXW010000001.1:0-485027 GCF_018070365.1 Micromonospora sp. D93
GGATGGGGGTGGGGGTGCGGCGGGTGGTGCGCCAGCGGGAGAGGGCCAGGGTGGCGGAGTAGCCGGCCAGCACGATCACGTGGAACAGGTAGAGCCAGAGGAGTACGGCCACGCCGGCGCCGATCTCGTCGAAGCCGCCGAAGGGCACTCCCAGGTCCAGCGGGAGCGAGGCGAAGAGCACGAAGCCGTGCAGGAACCCGGAGAGGTTCGCCGCGGTGAACGACCCGACCCCGAGGGTGGAGAGCCAGTCCGGTGAGGCCGGCCCGACGACCCGGAACACCCACACCAGCACCGGCGTGAGCACCAGCCAGACCGCGAGGAACGACAGCACCACGCCGAGCACACCGAGCCAACCACCCTGGCGTACGAGGCGGGTGGTGAGCGGGAGCGCCAGCAGGATCGACAGCAGCAGTGCGGGGGCCGGCGCGAGCAGTGGCAGCAGCAGGAGCCGCCCCCGCCAGCCGACCAGGTGCTCGTCGGTGCGGGGCGCGGCCACCGAGACGAACGCCCGGCGCAGGCCCTCGCCGTACAGGGAGGCGGGCAGCAGGGAGGCCAGCGCCAGCAGCGGGGTCAACTCCACCCCGGCGTCGACGAGCGCGTCCACCGCCCGGGGCGCGCCGATGGCGGTGGGCAGGGCCTCGACGGCGTACGAGGTGAGCCGGCGTACCCGGTCGGCCCCGGCCACCAGTGCGGTGAGCCAGATCGCCAGCAGCGCGACCGGCACCACGGCGATCGCCCCGTAGAAGGTGATAGCGGCGGCGTGCAGCGACAGGTCTCGTCCGCGCACCGGACGGAACGCGGCGCTGGTGATCCGTTTCGCGCGCTGCCATCCGTTGCCCATCGGGTCCTCCTTCCCTGTCGTCGGCGCCGTCACTCCTTAAGATCGCCGGTCATGACTGTTCTCACCACCGAACGCCTGATCCTGCGCGATTGGACCGATGATCCGGCCGATCTGGTCCGGATCTACGACATCTACTCGCGTCCCGAGATCAGCCGATATCTGGGCGTGGCGTCGGGTCTGCCGATGACCGACCCGGCCCAGGCCGTCGAGCGGCTGGGGATCTGGCAGGAGCGGCACGCCGCCGACGGCGGTCGGTACGGAACCTGGGCGATAGAGGTACGCGAGACTGGTCAGGTGGTGGGCACTCTGTTGCTCAAGCCGCTGCCGGGGCGCGACGAGTCGCGCCGGACCGACGACATCGAGGTGGGCTGGCACCTGCACCCGGACGCGTGGGGTCACGGCTACGCCACCGAGGCGGCCCGCGCGGCGGTAGCCCGGGAGTTCGCCGCCGGTACCCGGAAGATCTACGCGGTCGTCTCGCCGAGCAACGAGCCGTCGATGGCGGTCGCCCGGAGGCTGGGCATGACCCATGTCGGTCAGCGCACCGACTGGTACGGCGGGGAGTTGCTGGAGACCTTCGCGCTGACGGCACCAGATGCTTGATCGTTCCCGTACGAACTGACGCAAGATCCGCGCAACTTCGGGGAAGGTGTGGCCTCCGGTCGTCGGGATGCCGCACCTTCCCCGAAGTTGTGGGCAGCTCAGCAGCTGTGGCAGCCGTCAGGGCAGACAAGTCCGTCAATAGTCACGGTGGTCGAAGTGTTGACGCTCTCTTAGCACGTCAGTAACCTTTGGCCAAAGTAACGCAAGATTTTGACAAACGTGTGCACGGTTCTGTGCATGCTCCCGGAAGATTCAACGGGCCTCCTGGGGAGGTCCGTTGATGGTCGTACCCATCAGGTGTTTCCAGGACGAGCGGTGCCCCCGCGCCGCCCGCGCCACCCCGTCTCGCGCCACACCGGCCCTCCCGCATCGGCCGGCGCTGCACCGCCGCACCCCCACCCCGTGGTCACGCCACCGCGGCAACCGTCCCCCGACGACAAGGACAGTGATGAGACGAACGAATCTGTTCAGGATGGTGGCGGCCACGGCCGCCGCCGCGCTGATCGCCACGGCCGGGGCGACCGCCGTCGCGAACCCGGCCGCCGCCCGTCCCGCCGACGCGGCAGCCGCACCGGCCGCCGACTTCGCTGCGGCGGCCACCAACCTCGCGCAGGGCCGCCCCACCCAGGAGAGCGGCCACGCCGACGTCTACGACTCGTCGAAGGTCGTCGACGGCAACGCGGGCAGCTACTGGGAGAGCGTCAACAACTCGTTCCCGCAGTGGGTGCAGGTCGATCTCGGCTCGTCGCAGAGCGTCAACCAGGTCGTGCTGAAGCTGCCGACCTCCGGTTGGGGGACCCGGACGCAGACATTGAGCGTGCGGGGCAGCACCAACGGTTCGTCCTTCACCGATCTGGTCGGGTCACAGACGTACACCTTCAACCCGGCGAGCGGCAGCACCGCCAC
Organism: Micromonospora sp. D93; assembly: GCF_018070365.1. Taxonomy (NCBI): domain Bacteria; kingdom Bacillati; phylum Actinomycetota; class Actinomycetes; order Micromonosporales; family Micromonosporaceae; genus Micromonospora; species Micromonospora sp. D93. The sequence goes on from NZ_JAGPXW010000001.1 coordinate 2,351, forward strand.
GATCAACTTCAGCGCCACCTCCACCCGCTACGTCCGGATCACCATCACCGCCAACAGCGGCTGGCCGGCCGGGCAGCTCTCCGAGCTTGAGGTGTACGGCAGCGGCGGCACCACCCCCGACACCACGGCGCCGAGCGTTCCGGGCAACCTCTCGTACACCCAGTCGGGCACCACCATCAGCCTCAACTGGGTCGCGTCGACCGACAACGCGGGCGGCAGCGGCGTCGCCGGCTACGACGTCTACCGCAACGGCGCGTTCCTCCAGTCCGTCGGCAACGTGACCACGTTCAACGACACGCAGCCGGCCACGGCGACCGTGTCCTACTACGTCCGGGCCCGCGACGCCGCCGGCAACCTCTCCGGCAACAGCAACACGGTCACCCGTACCGGCAGTGGTGACACCACCGCGCCGAGCACCCCGGGGACGCTGTCGCACAGCACCTCGGGCAGCACGGTCACGCTCACCTGGGGAGCCTCCACCGACTCCGGCGGCAGCGGGCTGGCCGGCTACAACGTCTACCGGGGCGGCAGCCTCATCGCGACGCTGGGCACCGTCCTCACCTATCAGGACACCCAGGCGGCGACGGCGACCGTGTCGTACTACGTCCGCGCCCGCGACGGCGCCGGCAACCTGTCCGGCAACAGCAACACCGTCACCCGGACCGGCAGCAACCCGCCCGCCTGCACCAACGTGGCCCAGGGCAAGAGCATGACGGCGAGCGGCTCCACCTTCAGCTTCACCCCGGACAAGGCGAACGACGGGCAGCTCAGCAGCTACTGGGAGGGTGCGGCGAGCTACCCGCAGAACCTGACAGTGGCGCTGGGCGCGAACCACTCCATCTCCGGTGTCACAGTGAAGCTCAACCCGGATTCGTCGTGGGGCACCCGGACCCAGACCATCCAGGTCCTCGGTCGCGACCAGGCGTCGTCCTCGTACACCAGTCTGGTGTCGGCGGCGGCCTACCAGTTCACCCAGGGCACCAACGTGGTGACCATCCCGGTCAGCGCGACCACCGCGGACGTGCAGTTGCGGTTCACCGGTAACACCGGTGCCCCGTCCGGCCAGGTCGCCGAGTTCGAGGTGTGCGGCACCCCGGCGCCCAACCCGGACCTGGTGGTCAGCTCGGTGAGCTGGTCGCCCACGTCGCCCAGCGAGGTCTCGCCGGTCACGCTCTCGGCCGTGGTGCAGAACATCGGCTCGGCGTCCGCCGGTGCCACCACCGTCAACTTCAGCCTGGCCGGCGCGGTCGCCGGCAGCGCCTCGGTGGGCGCGCTCGCCGCGGGCGCGTCGACCACCGTGTCGTTCAACGCTGGTACGCGGCCGATGGGCAGCTACGCCGTCTCGGCGGTGGTCGATCCGGCGAACACGATCGTCGAGCAGAACAACGGCAACAACAGCGTCACGGCGGCGTCGCCGCTGGTGGTGGCGCAGGCGCCGGGCCCCGACCTCCAGGTGCTCAGCATCGCCTCGAACCCGCCGAACCCGGCCGTCGGGGCGTCCGTCACCTTCACCGTGGCGGTTCGCAACCGGGGCACCGCCGCGACCGGCGCGACCACCGTCACCCGGCTGGTGGCGGGCAGCACCACGCTCAACACCAACACCGCCTCGATCGCCGCCGGCGCGACGGTCACCGTAGCCGTCAGCGGCAGCTGGACCGCCACCAGCGGCGGCGCCACCATCACGGCGACCGCCGACGCCACAAACGTCGTCACCGAGACCAACGAGACGAACAACGCGTTCAGCCAGTCGATAGTGGTCGGCCGGGGGGCCGCCGTCCCGTACGTCTCCTACGAGGCCGAGGCCGGTCGTTACCAGGGCACGCTGCTGGAGGCCGACCCGCTGCGCACCTTCGGGCACACCAACTTCGCCAGCGAGTCCTCGGGTCGCAAGTCGGTACGGCTCACCAGCACCGGCCAGTTCGTCGAGTTCACCTCGGCCAACCAGGCCAACTCCATAGTGGTGCGCAACTCCATCCCGGACGCAGCGGGTGGTGGCGGCATCGAGGCGACCATCAGCCTCTACGTCAACGACGTCTTCTCCCGGAAGTTGACCCTGTCGTCGAAGCACAGCTGGCTCTACGGCAACACCGACGGGCCGGAGGCGCTGACCAACACCCCGCAGGCCGACGCCCGACGGCTCTTCGACGAGTCGAACGCGCTGCTGGCGCAGTCGTACCCGGCCGGCACCCGGTTCAAGTTGCAGCGCGACTCGGGTGACACCGCCTCCTTCTACGTCATCGACACTATCGATCTGGAGCAGGTGGCGCCGGCGGCGAGCCAGCCGGCCGGCTGCACCTCCATCACGTCGTACGGTGCGGTCCCGAACGACGGGCTCGACGACACCGCAGCCATCCAGCGGGCGGTGACCGACGACCAGAACGGCGTCATCAGCTGCGTCTGGATTCCCGCCGGGCAGTGGCGGCAGGAGCAGAAGATCCTGACCGACGACCCGCTGAACCGGGGTACGCACAACCAGGTGGGCATCAGCAACGTCACGATCCGGGGCGCCGGCATGTGGCACTCGCAGCTCTACACGCTGACCGAGCCGCAGAACGTGGTGGGCGGCATCAACCACCCGCACGAGGGCAACTTCGGCTTCGACATCGACAAGAACACCCAGATCTCCGACATCGCGATCTTCGGCTCGGGCCGGATTCGCGGCGGTGACGGCAACGGCGAGGGCGGCGTCGGCCTGAACGGGCGCTTCGGCACCGGCACGAAGATCAGCAACGTCTGGATCGAGCACGCCAACGTGGGCGTCTGGGTGGGCCGCGACTACGACAACATCCCCGACCTGTGGGGGCCGGCCGACGGGCTGGACTTCAGCGGCATGCGGATCCGCAACACGTACGCCGACGGCATCAACTTCAGCAACGGCACGCGTAACTCGCGGGTGTTCAACTCGTCCTTCCGCACCACAGGTGACGACGCGCTCGCCGTCTGGGCCAACCCGTACGTCAAGGACCGCAGCGTCGACATCGCGCACGACAACCACTTCGTCAACAACACCATCCAGCTGCCCTGGCGGGCCAACGGCATCGCCATCTACGGCGGCTACGACAACTCGATCGAGAACAACCTGATCTACGACACCGCCAACTACCCGGGCATCATGCTGGCGACCGACCACGACCCGCTGCCGTTCTCCGGCACGACGCTGATCGCCAACAACGGGCTCTACCGCACCGGTGGCGCATTCTGGAACGAGGACCAGGAGTTCGGTGCCATCACGATCTTCCCGGCCACCAGGGACATCGTCGGGGTCACGATCCGGGACACCGACATCATCGACTCCACGTACGACGGAATTCAGTTCAAGAACGGTGGTGGCAACATACCGAACCTCGCGATCACCAACGTGCGGATCGACAAGTCCAACAACGGTGCCGGCATCCTCGCGATGAGCGGCGCGCGCGGCAACGCCAACCTGACCAACGTGACAATCACCAACTCGGCCGACGGCAACATCGTCATCCAGCCGGGCTCACAGTTCGTCATCACTCCCTGACCGACACGGTGTGAGTGAAGTCGGGGTGTCCGGATGTCGCGGACACCCCGACTTCCGTGTTGGGCACCGCCGCGCAGGGTCCGTCGTGGGCGTCGGGTCGCCGGCAGCGGCCGGCATCGCCGAGGTTGGCGTCACAAAACACTCGGGTACGCAGAAACTGCGCGTCCTCCTCGCTGAGCGTGGTCTCGCCGAAGTCGATGACGCTGAGATGGCCGAGCGAGTCGCGTAGCGCCACGGCCAGGGCCGTGACCTCGTCGAGGCTGGTCAGCATGGTCGGTAGGTGGATGATCCACCGTGGCGCGCTCATCGCAACGCCACCGTTCCTCCAGCCACCAACGTCTGCACCTGCTCATCGGTCAGGCCGCGCCGCTCCAGGACGCGACGACCCCAGCGGTGCAGCCGACACGGGTGTGCTGCCTCGTCCTTGCGGCAACGCTCACCGTCGGGCCGCTCGGGGACGTGCACGGTGACCGCCCTCAGCGCGAACACGACGTCCTCCGCGGTCAGGTAGGGCGGCAGTGGTAGATCATCGATAGGGCCCATGGTCCTCCCGTCTGGGCGGCGACCTCTCGATGAGCGGTATACCCCACAGGTATAAATATGACTTTGAGGTATACCGCTCGCGACAGTGACCGCTCCGAGTAGTTGTCCGACTTTCCACGATGGTCGTTTCACTGCTGGCCCAACGCAATCTTTCGCGGCAGAATGCGGACCAAGGGACGAGAGCCCTTACGCAGCGGCAGCCAGGGAGACGACGTGGACGACTCCGGCAGCACGGTCCCACGGAGGCAACTCGGCAGATATCTGAGAGAGCTTCCCGAAAATGCCTATGTGACGGTTACTGCGGCGGCCAAGGAACTGGAATGGTCGGCACCCCGCATCTGGCGCTACGAGACCGGTCAGGTCCCCATGCACCCGAACGACGTGGCGGCGATGTGCCGGGTTTACGGCGCGTCCCCGGAGACGATCGAGACGATGCGGGCGCTGGCACGCGAGACCAAGGCGCACGGCTGGTGGCACAGCTACGGCGAGGCGATCAAGGACTGGTTCAAGCTGTACGTCGGCCTGGAAGCCGCCGCCACCCGCATCCGCCACTACGAGGCGAACCTCGTCCCCGGCCTGTTGCAGACGGTCGAGTACATGACCGAGGTGATCGCCACCGACCACCCGCAGCTCGGTGAGGCAGAGCGCAAGGCTCGGGTGGACATCCGGCTGCGTCGGCAGCGATTGCTGGCGCGGGCGGTGCCCCGTGCCCCGCATCTCGACGTGATCCTGAACGAATCCGTGCTGCGTCGGCCGCTGCGCGACCGAGCGGCGATGACCCGGCAACTGGACGCCCTCGTGGTGACGAGCGAGCGGCACAACACCATCCTGCGAGTGCTACCACTGGCCGCTGGGCTGTTCCGTTGGGCATCGGCTGGCACCTTCACCATGCTCGACTTCCCGACTGACGTGCGGGAGCCGGAGCCAACCACGATCTACATGGACGGTCCCTGTGGCGCGGTCTACCTTGACAAGGCCCACGAGATCGAGGTTTACGAGAATGTGTGGCGTTCACTTGGGGAGCGGGCGCTGACCCCGATCGAGTCCCGTGAGCTGATCGTGGCGATAGCGAAGGAGATGACCGATGGTGCGTGACGGAGTCTGGCGCAAGTCGACCCGGTCCGGTGGCGACGGCAACTGCGTCGAGGTGGCGGGGTTCGCCGAGGCGGTCGGCGTACGCGACAGCAAAGACCGGCAGGGGCCGACGCTGACCTTCCCCCCCTCGGTCTGGACCGCCTTCATCGCGTCAACCTGCGCAAGGCAGTCGAACAACCGCCGCTGAGCCGCTCGCGCCACCTCGTTCACCGAGATCTTGGAAGAATTCGGCCCCGGGAGGGGCCATTTCCCTCCAAGATCTGTCGCAGGCCCGGGTTAGCCTCCCCGCGATTTCTGCGGAGGGTACGGAGTGGACCGGCTCGAACGCATGGTGGCACTGTTACGCAGCGGACAGACGGCCCGTGCCGATCAGCTACGGGCCGAGGCGCCCGGGGCGCTGCTGCCCCGGTGGACTGCCGGCGAGCCGTTGAGCCCGGTGTTGCGGCAGGTGCATCAGCTCGAAAGCTCGATCAGGGCAGTTTGCGTGGACGACACGTACGCCTGGGCGATGGCCGACGGCAGCATCTTTCGGATGCCCCTTGCCGGCGGCGAGGCGCAACGGCTGCGCCTGGAGGGCAGCCGCGAGTCCTTCTACTGGGAAGCCGTGTTCGACGGTGCGACAGTCGTCGCACTGGAGGACGAGCGGCTGCTCGTGTGGGACCTCGTGACGGGGAGGCTGCTACTGGCGACCGATCCGGATGACATTCCCCTCCGCGCGGGGCCCCTGCGGAGCCTCGGGGTCGGTGCCGGAGTGGCGGTCACCGGCACCGCGGGCGGATATCTGCTGAAGTGGGATCTGGCCGACGGCCGGCTGCTGGGCAGGACCGCCGCCCACAGCGGTGATGTCAACCGCGTGGCGATCAGCACCGACAGCGCTCCGATCGTGTTGAGCCTCGGTGGCGAGGACAGGTTCACGGAGACGCTGTGTTTCCATGACCTCGACGGGTTGTGCCGCACCGGCGAGGTGGCTGTGCCCGAGCAGGCGGGTGGCGGCGGCTGGGCGGTGCTGGACGGTCAGCGGCGGGCGGTGACCGTCGCCGAAGATGGCCTACTGACCGTCTGGGATCCCGTCGCGGTGGCACCGGTGGCACGGTTTCCCACCGCGGCACGCATACGTGAGGCGCTGGTCTTCATTGCTGACGGGGCCTGTGTGGTGCTCGGCGAGGGCGCTGCGCTGCGCATCATGGACCTGCGGGACGGCACGGTGCGCGGGACGATCCGGACTGACTTCACCCATCCCATCGACATGGTCGCGGTGCACAGCACGTTCGTCTTCGCGGCGCAGAGCGGGCGGACCAACCTCCTTGAGTTGACCGATCCCTTCACGCAGGACGACAAGGACCGGCCGTACTTCCGAGACGCCGTCCCTGCCACGATCGACGGGCGGCCCGCGATCATCGCGGTGGAAGAGGGCGGCTCGTTCGAGGTCATCGACGCGGCCGATGGGCGGAGGTTCGGCGAGCCGGCCGGCGAACGGAGCATCACACTTCGGACCGCAGTCTGGTACCCCCGACCAGGAGTTGTCACCGTAGGCGAGCGGGACCTCCTTGTCGTCATGTCGGAGTATGGCCCGACAACCGTCGACCCGGACACTGGCGATACCCACACCGCGCCCGAGTCGTCTCTGAGCCCAGCAGGACCGAGTTTGATCGCTACCCGCAACGGCCTCATAGCGGCGACAAACGACAAAGGTGTACTCGCTGTCTGGGACGCGGCCACCCTGACGCTGCACGCTTCGCTCCAACTGGCCGAGGCATACGGGACGATCTCACTTGCGCTCGCTGACCTGCACGGCCGCACCGTCGTCTTAGCCGGCACCCAAGGCGGCGGGATTCGTTGGTTCGAGAGCGCCGACCTGACCGAGATCACCCCACCAGGCCGATTCGCCGAGCGCCCCGACCGCACCGCCGTGAGGCACTGGGACTGGCCCGGACCCGAGGCCGTCACCGGATTGGACGTGTCCGGCTCCGTCGTGCTCGTGGCCGTCGACAACACCGTCACCTGCGCCGACATCGCCACCGGGGAGCCGTCCGGACCGGCCCTGACCCATCCGAACGAGGTCTTGGCGATACGGCCAACGGTCCTCGATGGTGTTCCGGTGGTCGCCACCAGCTGCGCCGACCGGACTCTTCGGGTCTGGGAGATCGGGACCGGTCACACGATCTGGTCCGTCGCCCTGCCCCAACCGGTCAGCCGGATCGTCTCGGTCGCTGCCGACCAGATCGTCGTCCTCACCGAGGGCCATCTGATTGCGGTCGGCCCAGGTCCCATGATTCCGTCCACCTGAGGGACGGGCGCGCAGATCTTGGACACTTTCCGTCCGCGCCGAACGGAAAGTGTCCAAGATCTCCGTCGATGCGCGGGCCTATCCACGTCGTCGGGTCGGGTCGGGTCGGGTCGGTGGAGTGTGAATTCCGCATGCCTGTTGGCGGACACCGCGTGCGATGTGCCTGTTGTCTGGGCTGCGCGACTAGGCTCAGCTGACCAGGATGGTCCGCTGAGGGGGTGAGCCCGGATGACCCAGGCAGCGTTCGCGCCGGAGCCGGCACCGCAGCACACCGAGCCGTCGTTCGACGTGCTGCGGTGGCACGACGAGCCCTGGACCGCGCAGCTCGCCCTCGACCTGTTGCCGGAGACCAACGGCCCCAAGGTTGAGGTCCTGAGCGGAAGCGTGATCGTGACACCACATGCCGGGTACGACCATCAGGACGCGGAGCTGGGCCTCGCCTATCTCCTCAAGCAGGCAGCCCGTCGGGCGAAGCTGTGGCTCTACCTTGAGACGAACATCGTCTCGGGCCAGGATCTCTTTATCCCGGACATTGTCATTCTCGACGCTCCCGGCGGCGGTCGAACGACGATGGACATCAGGCACGCAGTGCTTCTCGGGGAGATCGTCTCGCCCGGAAACCGGCGCACGGACATCATCGATCGCCCGCGTGAGTACGCCGCCGCCCGCGTGCCCTTCTTCCTCCGGGTTGACCTGCGCAATCGGGTGCCCACCATCGCGTTGTACGAGCTGACCGAGGGGGAGTACCGGCCGGTGGCTGCCGCTGCGGCCGGGACGCGCTTCGTCATGCGGGAGCCGTTCGAGTTCTCCATCGATCCGGCCGACCTGCTGGGCGAGGAGGCGCTGCCCGAAGCGTCGCCGGAGGGCGACGGCTGAGGCTCCCAGCGGGCGTGCAGCGGGGGTGGGGAAGAATGGCGGGGTGACTTCCCCCCGCGACCTTGTACTGCTCGGGTCCACCGGCTCGATCGGCACCCAGGCCATCGACATCGTCCGGCGCAACCCGGACCGGTTCCGGGTGGTCGCCGTGGGCGCCGGCGGCGGCAACGTCGAGCTGCTCGCCGCGCAGGCCCTCGAACTGGGCGTCGAGGCGGTCGGGGTGGCCAAGGCGTCCGCCGCGCAGGACCTGCAACTCGCGTTCTACGCCGAGGCGAGCCGGCGCGGTTGGGCCACCGGCGACTTCAAGCTTCCCAAGATCGTGGCCGGCCCGGACGCCATGACCGAGCTGGCCCAGTGGCCGTGCGACATCGTGCTCAACGGGGTGGTCGGCTCGCTGGGCCTCGCTCCTACGCTGGCCGCGCTGCGCGGTGGTCGTACCCTCGCGTTGGCCAACAAGGAGTCGCTCGTGGCCGGCGGCCCGCTGGTGAAGGCCGCGGTGACGCGGCCGGGGCAGATCGTCCCGGTCGACTCGGAGCACTCGGCGCTGGCGCAGTGCCTGCGCTCCGGGACGCGCGGCGAGGTGCGGCGGCTGATCGTCACGGCCAGCGGCGGCCCGTTCCGGGGTCGGCGGCGCGACGCGTTGACGCAGGTCACACCCGAGCAGGCCCTCGCGCACCCGACCTGGAACATGGGGCCGGTCGTCACGATCAACTCCGCCACCATGGTCAACAAGGCCCTGGAGGTGATCGAGGCGCACGAGCTGTTCGACGTGCCCTACGCCGACATCACAGTGATGGTGCATCCGCAGTCGGTGATCCACTCGATGGTCGAGTTCGTCGACGGGTCGACGATCGCCCAGGCCAGCCCACCAGACATGCGGCTGCCGATCGCGCTCGGCATCGGCTGGCCGGACCGGGTGCCCGAGGCCGCCACCGCCGTCGACTGGACGGCCGCGCACACCTGGGAGTTCGCGCCGCTCGACGACGAGGCGTTCCCGGCCGTCGCCCTGGCCAAGGCCGCCGGGAAGACCGGGCGCTGCCGGCCGGCGATCTACAACGCGGCGAACGAGGAGTGCGTGGCCGCGTTCGTGGCGGGCCGGCTGCCGTTCCTCGGCATCGTCGACACCCTCGAACGGGTGTTGGAGGAGGCTCCGGACTTCGACGAACCAGGTACCGTCGAGGACGTGCTCGCGGCCGAGTCGTGGGCACGCGCGCACGCGCAGGAGATCATCGCGGGTTCGGTGGAAGGAGCTTGATGTCGTACCTGCTCGGGGTGGTCCTCTTCGCCCTGGCCATTCTCATCTCGGTGAGCCTGCACGAGGCGGGTCACCTGTTGACCGCCAAGGCGTTCGGGATGAAAGTCACGAAGTACTTCGTCGGTTTCGGCCCCACCATCTGGTCGTTCCGCCGGGGTGAGACGGAGTACGGCCTCAAGGGCATCCCCCTCGGCGGCTTCTGCAAGATCGTCGGGATGACGCCGCAGGACGACGACGTCGAGCCGGGCGACGAGTCGCGCGTGATGTGGCGCTACCCGGTCTGGAAGCGGACGATCGTGATGGCCGCCGGGTCGATCACGCACTTCGCGCTCGCCCTGGTCACGATCTGGATCCTCGCCGTCTCCGCCGGCCTGCCCAACCCCGACTTCCCGACCACCGACGCGCAGGCCCGCCAGGAGCCCGCCGTCATCCAGCTCAGCCAGTGCGTGGTTCCGGAGAACGCGGTGCGGGCGTGCACCCCCGCCGACGCGGCCAGCCCGGCCGCCGAGGGGCAACTGCAGAACGGTGACCGGATCACCTCGGTCAACGGCACCACGATCAACTCCTACGGCGACCTGCTCACCACGCTGCGCGGGCTCAAGCCGGGCGACACCGCGCAGATCGCGTACGTCCGCGACGGCCAGCCGGGCACCACCAGCACGGTGCTCGCGCAGACCCAGCGTCCGCCGCTGGACGACCCCAAGGGCGCCGCCGCGCCGGTCGCCGCACTCGGCGTCGGGCTCGTCCCCAGCACGCCCACCCGCGTGACGTACGGCCCGATCGGCGCCTTCGGCGCCACCGCCGACTTCACCGGTCAACTGGCCGTCGGCACCGCCCAGGCGCTCCAGCGCCTCCCACAAAAGGTGCCCGCCCTGTGGACCGCCCTCACCGGCGGCGAACGGGACATCGACACCCCGATCAGCGTGGTCGGCGCCAGCCGACTCGGCGGCGAGGCGGTGGAGAACAACGCCTGGCTGGTCTTCTTCCTGCTCTTCGTGTCGCTGAACTTCTTCATCGGCGTGTTCAACCTGCTGCCGCTGCTCCCGGTGGACGGCGGTCACATCGCCATCGCCTGGTTCGAACGGGCCCGTTCCTGGGTCTACGCGCGGATCGGCCGGGCCGACCCCGGCCGGGTGGACTACCTCAAACTGATGCCCTTCACGTACGCGGTGATCCTCATCGGTGGCGCGTTCACGCTGCTGACCATCGCCGCGGATGTCGTCAACCCCATCACGCTTATCTCAAGGTGAGTGCCTGAAGTGACAGCTATCAGTCTCGGTATCCCCGCCATGCCGCCCCCGCCGCTCGCCCCCCGTCGGGCCAGCCGCCAGATCATGGTCGGCTCGGTCCCGGTCGGTGGCGGTGCGCCGGTGTCCGTGCAGTCGATGACCACGACCCTCACCTCCGACATCAACGCGACCCTCCAGCAGATCGCCGAGCTGACCGCGTCCGGCTGCCAGATCGTCCGGGTTGCCGTGCCGTCCCAGGACGACGTCGAGGCACTGCCCGCGATCGCCAAGAAGTCGCAGATCCCGGTGATCGCCGACATCCACTTCCAGCCCAAGTACGTCTTCGCCGCGATCGACGCCGGCTGCGCGGCGGTCCGGGTCAACCCGGGCAACATCCGGCAGTTCGACGACAAGGTCAAGGAGATCGCCCGTGCCGCGGGGGCGGCGGGAACGCCGATCCGGATCGGCGTCAACGCCGGGTCACTGGACAAGCGCCTGCTGAGCAAGTACGGCAAGGCCACCGCCGAAGCGCTTGTCGAGTCGGCGCTGTGGGAGTGCTCGCTGTTCGAGGAGCACGGCTTCCGCGACATCAAGATCTCCGTCAAGCACAACGACCCGGTCGTGATGATCCGGGCGTACCGGCAGCTCGCCGAGCAGTGCGACTACCCGCTGCACCTCGGCGTCACCGAGGCCGGGCCGGCGTTCCAGGGCACCATCAAGTCCGCGGTCGCCTTCGGTGCGCTGCTGGCAGAGGGGATCGGCGACACGATCCGGGTGTCGCTGTCCGCCCCGCCGGTCGAGGAGATCAAGGTCGGCAACCAGATCCTGGAGTCCCTCGGCCTGCGCGAGCGGGGCCTGGAGATCGTCTCGTGCCCGTCCTGTGGGCGGGCCCAGGTGGACGTCTACAAGCTCGCCGAGGAGGTCACCGCCGGTCTGGAAGGGCTGCCGGTGCCGCTGCGCGTCGCCGTCATGGGCTGCGTGGTCAACGGTCCGGGCGAGGCCCGGGAAGCCGACCTCGGTGTCGCCTCCGGCAACGGCAAGGGCCAGATCTTCGTCAAGGGCAAGGTCGTCAAGACGGTGCCCGAGGCGCAGATCGTCGAGACGCTGATCGAGGAGGCGCTGCGGATCGCCGACGAGATGGGCGCCGAGCTGCCCGAGGAGCTGCGCGGGCTGGTCACCGGCCCGACCGTCACCGTGCACTGATTTTCCATGTGAAGACAGCGGCCGTTCCCCGTGCGGGGAACGGCCGCTGTGCGTTTCTGGTCTTTCTTCGCCCTGTGGCGCTGGTGGCGCTGTGGCGCTGGTGGTGCGGGCTGGTGTCACTCGGATTCGGCGAGGATCGCGTACAGCTTGCGTCGGGTCTCGTCGAGCACCTGGGCGGCCCGCTCGCGCTGGTCGTCGGTGCCGTTCATCATCACCTGCCGGAGAGCGTTCATCGCCTGCGCGCCGGAGTCGCGGATGTCGTGCCAGCTGCTCACCGTGCCCTGGGCGACGTCCGCCCACGGCGGGGTCTGCGCGGCCTCGGTGGCCTCCGCCTGACCGGCCTCGGTGACCGTGAACCGCTTCCGCCCGCCACCGGACTCCTCGGTGCTGGCGACGATCACGCCCTCGTCCTCCAGTAGCTGAAGGGTCGGGTAGATCGAGCCGGGGCTCGGCCGCCACGCACCGCCGGTGCGGGAGTCGATCTCCTGGATCATCTCGTAGCCGTGCATCGGCCGCTCGGTGAGCAGGGCCAACACGGAGGCTCGGACGTTGGGGCGTCGGCCCCGACCCCGTCCACGGCCTCGGCCGCCCCAGGGGCCGCCGTGTCCGTGCTCGTGGCCATGACCGTGCGGACCGGGCGGGACCGGCGGGAAGCCGAACCCCCGCATCCGGCCCTCGTGCATCGGGTGGTGCTGTCGGTGGAACCTCATGGGTTCTTCCTCTCTTAGGACTATCGCTGATGCATCAACGATATATCGGCAATGCATCGGCGACAACCCTCAGTTTCCCAAACCGTACGTACGTCTTGCTAGGGTGTCGGTCATGCGCCTGCTTCCTCCACCGGGTCCGTCCCGGGTCCTCACCCTCGGCACCCTGGTCAAGACCGTCGGGCGGGGCCTCTGGCTCGTCGCCAGCGCGCTCTTCCTCACCCGGTCGGTCGGCCTGTCGGCAACCCAGGTGGGCATCGGGCTGACCATCTCGGCTCTGGTCGGCGTCCTGGCCAGCACACCGAGCGGCTACCTGGCCGACCGCGTCGGTCCACGCGGCGTGCAGGTCGGCGCGCTGTTCGCCGCCGGCACCCTGACCATCGGCCTGATCGCCGTCCGGTCTTTCCCCACGTTCGTCCTGGTCGGAGCGGTCACCGCACTCGCCGACGCGGTCGAGCGCGGCGCCCGCGGCGCGCTGATCGCCGGCGCGATCCCGGCCGACGAACGGGTCCGCACCCGCGCCTACCTGCGAGCCACCACCAACGTCGGGATCTCCCTCGGCGCCGTCCTCGGCGGCTTCGCCATCGCCGCCGACACCCGAACCGGGTACGTCGCGCTGATCCTGGCCTCGGCGGCGACGTCACTGGCCGCGGCGGTCATCTTCCTCCGACTGCCCAGGATCGCTCCGGTCGCCGCCCCGCCGCGCGGCCCTCGGCTGGTCGCCCTGCGGGACCGCCCGTTCCTCGCCTTCACACTGGTCGACGGGCTGATGTCGATGCACTTCAGCCTGCTCACCATCGCCCTGCCGCTGTGGATCGCCGGCCACACCCGAGCGCCAGTCTGGATGATCTCCGCGTTGACGCTCGTCAACACCGTGCTGGTGGTGCTCCTTCAGGTACGCGCCGCGCGTACCGCCGCCACAGTGCCGGGAGCCGCCCGCGCCGCCCGTCGAGCGGGCGTGGCAATCGCGCTCGCCTGCGTACTCTTCGCCGCCAGCGGCGCCCTGCCCACCGCCGGCGCGGTGGGCCTGCTCGGCCTCGGGGCGGTAGCGCACGTCACCGGGGAGCTGTGGCACTCCGCCGCCGGCTGGGGGATCTCCTTCGGGCTGGCACCGGCGGACGCCCAGGGGCAGTACCAGGGGGCGTACGGCATGGGCTACGAACTGGGCAAGATGCTCGCACCAGTGGTGGTGACCACCCTCGCGCTCGGCTGGGGCGTACCGGGCTGGCTTGTGCTCGGCGCCCTGTTTCTCCTGCTCGGGGCCATGGTGCCCCCGGTCGTCCGGTGGGCCGTGCGGACCCGGCCGATCAGTGGACCCGCAGAACCAGGGCCGGCCTCGGCACTCGACCGGCGGAGCGGGGGGTCGATCTGGCAGGCTGATAGTCGTGCTGACGGTGCCGGTACGCCAACTGGGGGAATCGGAGCGCCGCGCGGTCGAGCGACTGCTCGACCATGACCCGTTCGCGGGCGCGCAGGTCGCCGAGCGGATCGCCGCGCGCGGGCTCTCCTGGTGGCGGGCCGAGGGCAGAATCCTGGGGTACGGGGCCCGCCGCAACCTCGAATCACTCTGCTGGCTCGGCGGCAACCTGACCCCGGTGCTGGCCAGCGATGCAGCGGTGGCCGCCTTCGCCGACCTGCTCGCGGGCGAGGAACGGCTCTGCTCCTCCATCGTCGGCCGGGCCGATGCCGTCCTCGGGCTGTGGGACCGACTCTCCGACACGTGGGGGCCAGCGCGAGACGTCCGCCCCAATCAGCCACTGCTCGTCACCGACACGCTGCCACCCGTACCCGCCGACCCGGAAGTACGCCAGGTCCGCTCCGGCGAGGTCGACCGGCTCTTCCCGGCGGCGGTCGCCATGTACACCGAAGAGGTCGGCGTCTCCCCGCTCGCCGAGGACGGCGGCCGCAGCTACCGCCGGCGAGTCAACGACCTGGTTCGGACCGGTCGCGCGTACGCCCGCATCGTCGACGGCAAGGTCGTGTTCAAGGCCGAACTGGCCGTGGTGACCAAACGGACCGCACAGATCCAGGGCGTCTGGGTGGCACCGGAGTGGCGAGGCCGAGGGATCGCCACCGCCGCCATGGCAGCCGTGGTCCGCGACGCGCTGCTGCGGGTCGCCCCCACCGTCAGCCTGTACGTCAACGACTTCAACCTCCCGGCCCGCCGCGTCTACGAACGCTGCGGCTTCCAGCCGATCGGCACCCTGGCCACTGTCCTCTTCTGACGGGTTGGCTGCGGGACGGCCCGTGGCTGGCTGGTGTATCCCCGCAGATCTTGGACACTTTCCGTTCGCGCAGAACGGAAAGTGTCCAAGATCTGCGGGCGAATCCGGCCGGTCGACATCATCCGCCTCCGCCGGCGGCCGGCGGCCGCCGGCTGGCGGGGTCCGGCGGGCGGGGGGTGGCCGGCGGGCGGGGGGCCGGTGAACGGCGGCCGGTGGATGGTGGCCGGCGACAGCAGAAGGCCGCTGGCCGGCACCCCCGGGTTGCGGGTGCCGGCCAGCGGTCGGTGTCGTGCGGTCGTGCGGGTGGTGCGGTGGTGCGGTGGTGCGGTGGTGCTGGCGTGCTGGCGTGCGGTGGTGCTGGCGTGCTGTGGTGCTGGGGTGCTGTGGTGCTGGGGTGCTGGGGTGCGGGTTCGCGGGTCAGCTGTTCCAGTGCTGGGTGACGAGGTCGGTGGCCTGCTGCTCCCACTGGGCGTAGGCGTCCGGGTAGGCGGAGACCTGGACGGTCTGCGCGGCCTGGGTCAGGGGCATGTCCTGCCAGCCGTCGACCTGCTTGAGGCCCTTCAGGAACGCGGTCGTCGAGTAGGCGGGGTCGGTGATCTGCTCCGGGGTGCCCCAGCCGCTGGACGGGCGCTGCTGGAACAGGCCCAGCGAGTCGTGGTCGTTGATGTCGCCGAGGTGGCCCAGGTTCTCCAGCTTCGACTCCTGCAGGCTGGTGGCGATGGAGATGACCGCGGCCCGCTCGGGCAGGCCGGCCTTCTTCGTGGCGGCGATGATGGCCTTGACGTTGGTGGTCTGCTCGTCGTTGAGGGTGATGTGGGACTGGTCGCCCTGCGGCTTCGGCGCCTGGACGGCTACGGCGGCGGGCTTGGTGTCCACGGGGTTGGCGTGGGCGGCGATCGGGCCGGCGAAGACACCGCCGGCGAACGCGAGACCGGCAACGGACAGCATGCTCTTACGGAAGATCGTGTTCATGAGGGGTAGCTCCTTCGGGGGTAGGACACCCCGACCGCCAAAGGGGGGCGGCGGCAGGGTGTGAGCACCTCGTCCGGCGCTGCACAAAAAGTCTTTGGGGGGTGACGCCTACGGGGCGTCGGGGTCGGCGGCCTACGGGCGGGGGGCTCGTGGCGCCGGGTTCAGGTGTAACGACCGGGGGCCGGGGGTCATTCCGGGGGTTGGCCCATCCGTTGGCACCCGCATCGCGGCGGCGCCCGGTGCTCGTTCGTGGGGACCGCAACGACCGGGGGCCTGAGGTCGTTCCGGAGGGGCCCACCTGCCGGCACCCTCGTGAAGGCGGTGCCTGCGGCCGTACGCGGGGACTGTAACGGCCGGGTGGAGGCTGGCATTCCAGCCTGCGCGACTCACCCTCAGGGATCGGGCGGCGGGTCGGTGGTGCTGCGATCGTCAGGGTATGTAACGACCCCGGCCCGGCCATGATTCCGACCCAACGGGTGCGACCGGTCACTCCCCACAAACACCCACCACCGAACAAAACACCCACCCACACCGGACCTGCGCGGCGCCGCGAATCGCCCCACTCCCGCATGATCTACTCGGGTTCACCGAAGTCGCGGTGTCCCGGACACCCGGACACCCCGACTTCATGAAACCCGAGTCGATCAAGACGTCGGATAGCGGCGCGACGTCGTAGAACCCCGCCGATCGGACAAAACGCCCGACGGTCGTCCCCGGCGGCGTCCCCGCGTCGGCTGACGGATGCCCTGCTCAGGGCCGGAAAATCGGTTGAGTTGACGGGTTGGTGCCGGCAGGCTGAGGTCTCCGCCACCCACGTCCCGGAGGACTTTCCATGCGCCTGCTCCGTGATCTGTGGGGTACTTCGACCCGTCGTATGACGATCGTGGCGGTTTTGATCGTGTTGGGCGCTGCGGGGCAGGCGGGCGCGTCGGCGCTGGCCGGCGCGGTGTTGGTGCATCGTTCGGCTGGCTTCTTCGCCGTGCTGGCCGCAGCGCTGGTCGCCGTGGTGCTCAGTGACCTCGCGGTGAGCCTGCTGATGGCCGGCCTGACCGCCGACTGGTCCGCCGACGTACGCCGCCGGCTCTGCCGGGTCGCGTTCGGGCAGGACCTGCCGACCCTGGAGACCACCCCGGTGGGTGAGCTGCTGGACCGGATCGACGGGGACGTCTATCAGGTGGCGTCGGCGATTCGTAACCAGGGCACCCGGCTCGCCCAGGGGCTCTGCGTCGGCCTGTTGTCGATGGTCGTGGCGTTGGTCGTGTGGTGGCCGGCCGGTGTCGCAATGCTGCTGCTCACTGTGGTGCTCGCAGTCAGTCTGCGCCGGCCCACGGCGCGGATCGCCCCGGCCCGGATGGCTGAGGAGGAGGCGTGGTCCGACCTGGCCGCCGTGATGGAGGAGGCGGTGCACGGCCAGGACGACGTACGGACCAGCCTGGCCCGCCCGTACGTGCTGCGGCTGTACGCACGGCGGGCCGCCGCCGTGCTGTCCCGGGGTGGCCTGGTCTGGGTGTTGTCCGCCCGGGTGGCGACGGTGGCGACCGCGACGATCCGGGCTGGGATCGGCGCGGTGGTGCTCGGCGGGGCCTGGGCGTTGGCCACCGATCGGATCGACGCCGCCCGGCTCACCGCCATCTGGCTGCTCGCCCTGGCCTTCGGGGCGACCGCGGAACACGTCAGCCGGATGGTGCCGGAGATCCAGGAGGCTCTCGGCGCGTGGGCTCGGGTGCAGTTGCTCTACAAGGCCCGGCAGGAGCCGGTCGGCGGGGCCAGCCCCAGTGAGGGTGACCTGCGCATTCGGGATCTGACATTCGGGTACGGGGAAGGTGACCGGGGGGCCGCGCTGAGCGGCCTCAGCCTCACCTTCACCCGCGGTCGTTCGTACGCGCTGATCGGGCGGACCGGTTCGGGCAAGTCGACGTTGGCGAAGGTGCTCACCCGGGCGGTGGACGTGCCGCCGGGCACTGTCTTCCTCGGCGGAACCGACCTGTGCGACCTCGACGTCGAGCAGCTGCGCCGTTGGGTGGCGCTGGTGCCGCAGCGCACCGAGATCCTGGCCGGCACGCTCGCCGAGAACGTCGCGCTCTTCGACCCGGAGTTGCTCGACGCGGCGGCGCGGGCGTTGGACGAGCTGGGCCTGGCCGGGTGGATCGCCGAGCTGCCGGACGGGTTGACGACGCGGCTGGGGGAGGGCGGGCATGTGCTCTCCGCCGGTCAGGAGCAGTTGGTGGCGTTCGCCCGGATTCTGGTCCGGGAGCCGCACGTGGTGATCCTCGACGAGGCCACCGCGCGCCTGGACCCGGTCACCGAGGCGCGGGTGCAGCGGGCCACCGAACGATTGCTGCGCGACCGGATCGGCATCGTCATCGCGCACCGACTGTCCTCGGTACGCCGCTGTGACGAGGTGGTCGTCCTGGCCGACGGCGCGGTGGTCGAGGCTGGTCCGCTGGAGACGTCGACGCGCTTCGCCGAACTGTTGGCGACCAGCCACGCCGCCGCGTACGCCACGGTGACGCCGGCCGGTCGCACCGGCGTCGGCACCGACCTGCTGGTCGGCCCCGGCCCGGCCGACGCCTGGCCGAGCGAGCCACCGCCCGCACCTGTCGAACCGGTCGCGCCGACCGAGCAGGCCAGCCCGGTCGTGCCGGTCGGGCCGACCCGGGCCGACCCGCCGCCACTGCCGCCGGAGCCGCCGGCCCGGACGCTGCGGGAGATCTTCCGACTCTGCACCAACGATCCCCGGTACGGGGCGGCGGCGATCGTGCTGTTCCTCGGTCTCAGCCTGCTCGGGCTGGACGGGCCGGTGCTGCCCTGGCTCTGGGCGGACCTGGTCGACGGGACCGGCAACCCGTACCTGCCGGCGGTGGGGATCGTCGCCGGGCTGCTGATCACCCTGCCGCTGCCGTTCTACACCCACGTCTGGTTCCCGCAGTGGTGGGTGCGGCAGATGCTGCGGATCGGCCTTCGCCTGGTGCACGGCCAGACCGGGCCGCGCCGGGTCAGCTCACACACCCCCGCCGAGGTGGTGGCGCAGGGTGGGGACACCGAGCGGGTGGTCCAGCTCGCCGACAACGTGCTGGACCAGACCGTCGCGCTGGTGCTCGTGGTCGCCATGACGGCGGTCACCGGCAGCGTCGTACCGGGGCTGTTCTTCCTCGGCACAATGGTCGTCTCCGGGCTGGCCGCGACGTTGTTCGGGCCGAAGCTGGAGCGCGCGGCCCGGGCGACGGTGGCGGCGCGGGCTTCCTTCGCCACGGCGCTGGTCTCCGCGCTCTCCGCGGCGCGGACGGTGAAGCTCGCCGGCGCGACCGCTGCGGTGCTGCGCCACCTGGCGGGCCTGGATGTGCTGCGCAGCGACCGGCAGCGGCGGGAGATCTCGGTGCAGGTGTGGGCGCGCTCCACGCCGTCGATGGCCAGTGGACTGTTGCCGATCGGTGCCTGGGCGCTGTACCTGAACGGTTCGCTCTCCGCCGGGGCGGTGCTGGTGGCCGTCTCCACCCTGGGTGCGGCCCGCTGGTTCGCCTGGACGACGGCGTCGTTGATCTCGCAGTTGCCCTCGGCGCGGGTCTGGACCCGGCGCACGGCGGCGATGACCGGGGTGAGCGCGTACTCGGCCGGGGTGCCGGAGGTCGACCTGACCGCCGGGACGGCGCCCGCGCCCACCATGCCGCCCCGGCATCCGCTGCGCCGGCTGGAGCTGCGCGGCTTCGGGGTGGTGCACTCCGACGGCACGGTGGCCGTCCGGGACGTGGACCTGACCGTGCAGCGGGGGCAGTTGGTGCTCATCGTCGGGCCGGTGGGGTCGGGCAAGTCCTCGTTGCTGCGGGCGTTGGCCGGGATCGTGCACCACACCGGCGAGCTGTCCTGGAACGGTGACCCGGTCACCGAGCCGGAGCTGTTCATGCGTCCCAACCAGGTCGGCTACGTCGGTCAGTTGCCCCGGGTGCTTTCCGGCACGGTGGCCGACAACATCGCCCTCGGGCACCAGGTGGACGCGGCCGGGGCGGTCAGCACCGCCCAGCTCGACCATGACCTGGCCGCCGCCGGTGGTGGGTTGGGCCTGCTCATCGGGCACAAGGGCACCCGGCTCTCCGGCGGGCAGTTGCAGCGGTTGGCGCTGGCCCGGGCGCTGGCCCCGCGTACCGAACTGCTTGTCGCCGACGACGTGTCGTCGGCGCTGGACGTCACGACCGAGCTGGCGCTGTGGCAGGCGTTGCGCGGCCACGGGGTGACGGTTGTCGGCTCGACCGCGAAGCGCGCCGCGTTGGTCCGGGCCGACCACGTGGTGGTGCTGCTCGGTGGCACGGTGGCGGCTCAGGGCACCTGGCAGGACCTGGAGGGCGACTGGTCGCACCTGGCCGGTTGACCGGCGCGGGCGTACTGGGCGGGCCCGGAGTACGCGACGCCGAGCTTCGCGGCGGCCCGGCGCGGCCAGTACGGGTCACGCAGCAACTCCCGGCCCAGCAGCACCAGGTCGGCCTCGCCGCCGGCGATGATCTGCTCGGCGTGCTCGGGCTCGACGATCAGGCCCACCGCGCCGGTCGGCACGCCGGCCTCGCGGCGGATCTGGGCGGCCAGCGGCACCTGGTAGCCGGGGCCGAGGGGGATGCGCTGGTCGGTGCTCACCCCACCGGAGGACGCGTCGACCAGGTCGACGCCGACACCGGCCAGCTCGCCGGCGAGCACCACGCTGTCCTCGATCGTCCAGCCGCCCTCGACCCAGTCGGTGGCGGAGATCCGGGTCAGCACCGGGACGTCCTCGCCGACCGCGGCACGCACCGCGCGGGCCACCTCCAGGGTGAGTCGCATCCGGGCGGCCCGGTCACCGCCGTACGAGTCGGTGCGGTGGTTGGTCAACGGCGAGAGGAACTCGTTGAGCAGGTAGCCGTGGGCGGCGTGGATCTCCACGGCGGCGAAGCCGGCGTCCAGCGCGCGTACGGCGCCGGCCGCGAACGCCTCGACCACACCGGCGATGCCGGCCTCGTCGAGGCTGGTCGGCGTGCGGTAGTTGGCGGTGAACGGCTCCGAGCCGGGGGCGACGGGCGTCCAGCCGCCCTCGGCGTCCGGCACGCCACCGCGCTCCGGCGCCCACGGCCGGTAGGTGGATGCCTTGAAGCCGGCGTGCGCGAGCTGCACGGCCGGCACCGCGCCGTGGGCGGCGACGAACGCGGTCACCGGCCGCCAGGCGTCGACGTGCGCACCGGACCAGAGCCCGGTGTCCTGTGGGCTGATGCGGCCCTCGGGGAGTACGGCGGTCGCCTCGGTCAGCACCAGGCCGGCGCCGCCGACGGCGCGACTGCCGAGGTGGATCAGGTGCCAGTCGGTGGGCAGACCGTCGGGGCCGGCAGAGTACTGGCACATCGGTGCCATCGCGATCCGGTTGGGCACTGTGACCGCGCGCAGGGCCAGGGGAGTGAACAGGGAACTCATGGGGTCATCCTCTCCGACGCGGCGACGGGCCCCCGGGGAGAGGGGCCCGTCGCCGTACTTGTGAACCGATCAGGCAGGAACGGGGGTCAGTTCGGGCCGGGTGTCAGCGACCGGCTCCGGCTCGGTCAGGTCACGCCGGCCGGCGGACTCGTACGCGGCGCGGTCGAGGGTGCCCTCGCGGGCGGCGACCACTGTCGGCACCAGCGCCTGACCCGCGACGTTGGTGGCGGTGCGGATCATGTCCAGGATCGGGTCGATGGCCAGCAGCAGGCCGGCGCCGGCCAGCGGCAGGCCCAGCGTGCTGAGGGTCAGGGTGAGCATCACGATCGCGCCGGTCAGGCCGGCGGTGGCCGCCGAGCCGACCACCGAGACGAAGGCGATCAGCAGGTAGTCGCCGATGCCGAGGTGCACACCGAACACCTGGGCCACGAAGATCGCGGCGAGCGCCGGGTAGATGGCGGCGCAACCGTCCATCTTCGTGGTCGCGCCGAAGGGCACCGCGAACGAGGCGTACTCGCGGGGCACGCCGAGTCGCTCGACGGAGCGCTGGGTCACCGGCATGGTGCCGACCGAGGAGCGGGACACGAAGGCCAGCTCGATCGCCGGCCAGGCGCCGGCGAAGAAGCGCAGCGGGTTGAGGCGGCCGGCGAGGATCAGCACCAGCGGGTAGACCACGAACAGCACGATGGCGCAGCCGACGTAGACGGCTGTGGTGAACTTCGCGAGGGGGGCCAGCAGGTCCCAGCCGTACGAGGCGACGGCGTTGCCGATGAGGCCGAGGGTGCCGATCGGGGCGAGCCGGATGACCCACCAGAGCGCCTTCTGGACGATCTCCAGCAGGGATCGGTTCAGTGCTACGAACGGTTCGGCGGCCTCGCCGACCAGCAGGGCCGCGGCACCGATGACGACGGCGAGGAAGACGATCTGGAGGACGTTGCCCTCGACGAACGCGCCGACCGGGTTGGTGGGCACGATGCCGGTGAGGAAGTCGGTCCACGAGCCGGTGTTCTTCGGCGGTGCGGCGCCGCCCAGGTCGAGGGTCACGCCCCTACCCGGGTTGGTGAGCAGGCCGAGGCCGATGCCGATGCTCACCGCGATCAGCGCGGTGATGCCGAACCACAGCAGGGTCTTGACGGCGAGCCGGGCGGCGTTGGCGACGCCGCGCAGGCTGACCACGCTGACCACGATGGCGGTGAAGACCAGTGGCGGCACGGCCAGCTTGAGCAGCTGGATGAAGAGGCTGCCGACGGTGTGCAGGGTGCTGGTCAGCCAGCTCAGGTCGTTGGTGCGGGCCAGGAAGCCCAGCGCGACGCCGAGCACGAGGCCGAGCAGGATCTGCACGGAGAAGGGGATTTTGCGCAGGCTGAAGGGCATGAGGATGTATCCAATTGTCCGGTCCGATCGGGGCAGGCGTTGAAACGCGGCTAGCCCGGACAGATGCCACTGGCCTGCAGTCGGAGATCGACATACAGGCGGACAGTGAGGCCCCAGAGATTGGTCATCGTTGGGCGACGCTACGCCGATTCCCGCTCATCGCAAGGACCAGGCGGCGTGAGGCTCCTTACAAAGGGCGAGTGCGGTGGCGGTGCTCACGCCCCACAGCACCGCGAGGGCGAGGATCAGCCGTTCCAGCACACCCACCACCGGGCCCCGGCCGACCACGAGCATCGCCAGCCCCACCGTGGCGCAGAGCGGCAGGGCCAGCGCTGCGGCGACGCCGGCCAGCCGACGCACCGTCCGGCCGGCCGGCCCGGAGACGGCAAGCGTGATCATGGCGAAGACCACCGCCGCGGTCGCCGCGATGCTCGCGCCGCCGTGCACCAGGTCCGCCGCCGTCGCGCGCTCGAACGGCGGCAGCGGGCAGCCGTCGGAGCAGGTCACCGCCCCGGACACGGCGGTGAACACGGCCCCGGTGGCGAGCAGCGCCGGGGCCGCTGACCACACCCCCGGGGGCAGCGCCGCGCCGATCAGCAGCAACGCGCCGGCAAGGGCCAGGATCCCGATCCGGTACGCCGCCGCGTGGGCGCTGCCGGCGATGCCCGCCTCACTGACGTACCCGGTGAGCCCTGGACCGGGACCGGCGACCACGGCGAGCGTCACCGCCACCGCGCCGGCCAGGGTGCAGCCGGCCGCGGCGGACCCGGCTGCCCGGCGGGCGACGTCGCCGCGGGCCCTCGGCACGGTCGGGGCGGCGGACCGACCCGGCTCAGCCACGTCCGTGCGGCGTGCGCCAGCCGGACTCGTCCGGCCCGAGTGGCACGATGCCGCTGGGATTGATCTCCCGGTGCGTGCCGTAGTAGTGCCGCTTGATGTGGTCGAAGTCCACCGTCTCGCCGAAACCCGGCGTCTGGAACAGGTCCCGGGCGTACGCCCAGAGCACCGGCATCTCGGTCAGCTTGTTGCGGTTGCACTTGAAGTGCCCGTGGTACGCGGCGTCGAAGCGGACCAACGTCGTGAACAGCCGCACGTCGGCCTCGGTGATCGCGTCACCCATCAGGTAGCGCTGCCCGGCCAACCGCTCCGAGAGCACGTCCAGCCGGGCGAAGAGCGCCCGGAACGCCTCGTCGTACGCCTCCTGGGAGGTGGCGAACCCGCACCGGTAGACGCCGTTGTTCACGTCGGTGTGGATCTCGGCCATCAGTGCGTCCATCTCCGGGCGCAGCTCAACCGGGTACAGATCCGGCGCGTCGGGCGCGTGCAACCGCCGCCACTCGGTGGAGAAGTCGAGGGTGAGCTGCGGGTAGTCGTTGGTGACCACCCGACCGGTCCGGGTGTCGACGAGCGCCGGGACTGTCACCCGGCCGGTGTAGTCGGTGTCGGTGGCCAGGTACGCCTCGGAGAGGAAGCTCACGCCGAGGACCGGATCGAAGCCGTCCGGGTCGAGGGCGAACGCCCAACCCCGCTCGTCCCGGATCGGGTCGACGGTGCCCAGCGAGATCGCCTCCTCCAGCCCGAGCAGGCCGCGCACGATCCTCGCCCGGTGCGCCCACGGGCAGGCGCGGCACCAGATCAGCCGGTAGCGGCCGGCCTCCAGCGGCCAGCGGTCCTGGTCGTCCGGGCCGCCGCCGGGCGGGGAGGTCGAGTCGGCGGTGACCCGACCGGTGAACCGGTTCGGCTGGCGGACGAACGCGCCGCCGCCGCTGGTCTCTGCGCTGAACTGGGCCCGGGCCATGCCGTCAACCTATCCGCTGCCGGCGCGGATATCCTGGCGGCCGGCAGCCCTCGCGACCCGGTGGGCGTGCCCCACCCCCGCCGTCTGCACCCCTAAGGACTCGCGATGACCGTGGCATACCTGGTGGCCGGTGTCCGCACCCCGATCGGCCGGTACGCGGGCGCGCTGGCCGGCGTCCGCCCCGACGACCTGGCCGCCCACGTGATCCGTGAGCTGGTCGCCCGCCACCCGTCGGTGGACTGGGCGCGGGTCGACGATGTCGTGCTCGGCTGCGCGAACCAGGCCGGCGAGGACAACCGCAACGTGGCCCGAATGGCGGCGCTGCTCGCCGGCCTCCCCGAGGAGGTGCCGGGCAGCACTGTCAACCGGCTCTGCGGCTCGGGCCTGGACGCGCTCGCCACCGCCGCCCGATCCATCGTCGCCGGGGACGCGGAGCTGGTGATCGCCGGCGGGGTGGAGAGCATGAGCCGGGCGCCGTTCGTCATGCCGAAGGCGACGTCGGCGTACTCCCGCTCGGCCGAGGTGTACGACACCACGCTGGGCTGGCGGTTGGTGAACCCGTTGATGCGCGACGGGTGGGGGGTCGACTCGATGCCGGAGACGGCGGAGAACGTGGCCGCCGAGTACGGCGTCAGCCGGGCCGAGCAGGACGCCTTCGCGTACCGCTCGCAGCAGCGTGCGGCCAAGGCGCAGGCCGACGGCCGGTTCGCCGAGGAGATCGTGGCGGTGTCAGTGCCGGCCGGTCGTCGGGAGACCAGGCTGGTCGAGGTCGACGAGCACCCCCGGGAGACCACGCTCGCGAAGCTGGCCGCGCTGCCCACCCCGTTCCGCGACGGCGGCACGGTGACCGCCGGCAACTCCTCGGGCGTCAACGACGGCGCTGTCGCGCTGCTGGTGGCCAGCGAGGCGGCGGTTGCCCGGTACGGCCTCACCCCGCTGGCCCGGATCGTCGGTGCGGCGGCGGCCGGTGTGCCGCCCCGGATCATGGGGATCGGCCCGGTGCCGGCCACCCGCAAGCTGCTCGACCGCCTCGGCGTCGAGTTGGGCGCGGTGGACGTGGTGGAGCTGAACGAGGCGTTCGCCGCGCAGTCCGTGGCGGTGCTGCGTGAGCTGGGGCTGCCCGTGGACGCCGACCACGTCAACCCGAACGGTGGGGCCATCGCGCTGGGGCACCCGCTCGGCGCCAGCGGCGCGCGGCTCGCGCTGACCGCGGCCCTGGAGCTGCGCCGTCGTGGCGGCCGCCGGGCTCTGGCCACCATGTGCATCGGCGTCGGTCAAGGCATCTCGCTGTTGCTGGAGTCAGCCGCCTAGAGTGGTCCACACCACACGACCCGCGGGTCGACCGGTGCTCGCGCCTGCCCGTGGCACGCCCATACGCCGGTGCCGTCCCGCGCTGCGGCGAGAAACTGGGGAGCGCACTGATGCCGGACGGACTGCCGACCGAGATCGATCTGACCAGGCCGAGCGCGGCCCGGGTGTACGACTACTTTCTGGGTGGGGCGCACAACTTCGAGATCGACAGGCAGCTGGCCGAGCAGATCGCCAGCATGACCCCGAATCTCGCCGCCACCATGCGTTCGGGCCGCGAGTTCCTGCGCCGGGCCGTCCGGGTGCTGCTCGACGCCGGCATCGACCAGTTCCTCGACATCGGCTCCGGAATTCCCACCGTGGGCAACGTGCACGAGGTGGCTCAGGGGGTGAACCCCAAGGCCCGCGTGGTGTACGTCGACATCGACCCGGTGGCCGTCGCGCACAGCCGGGAGCTGCTCGCCGGCAACGAGCTGACCGGGGTCATCCACGCCGACCTGCGTGAGCCGGAGCGGATTCTCGCCGAGACCCGACAGCTCGGGCTGATCGACTTCAGTCGGCCGATGGGCATCCTGCTGGCCGGGGTGGTGCACTTCGTCCCGGACGCCGACCGACCCGAGGCGACCCTGGCCACCCTGCGGGACGTCGCCGCGCCGGGCAGCTTCCTGGTCATCTCACACTCCACCTTCGAGGACCAACCGCAGGAGATGCTGGACGCCCAGCGCCTCTCCGCCCGCACCGCCACCGAGATCACCCTGCGCTCCCGCGCACAGGTCACCGGCTTCTTCGGCGACTGGACCGTCCTGGAACCAGGCGTGGTGCACATGCCGCTCTGGCGCCCGGACTCACCGTCCGACGTGGACGAGCACCCGGAGCGGTTCGGCGCCTTCGGGGGCGTCGCCCGGTACGACCAGCCCGCCGGCTGATCCCGTGGCCGCCGTCCCGGACCCCGCCGGGGTCGATGTCGGCCGGGACCCCGCCGGGGTCGATGCCGGCCGGACCGACGCTCAGGGGTACGCCGCCGACTGGGCCCGCGCGGTGCGCCGCCTCGGTTTCGTGCCGCTCAGCGCAGCCGAGACCGAGCGACTGCTGCTGGTGCACACGATCCGGCTGGCCCAGGCGGTACGGGCGGAGCCGTTCAGCGCCCGCCCGGCCGAAGAGGTCGGGCGGGCCATGGTGGAGGCGCACCTCACCGAGCCGCAGGCCCTGGAGTGGACGCTGCAGGCGCTCGGTGCGACCTTCGGGCGGCGGGTTCTGGGCGGCGGTGACCGGCCGGCCGACCTCGCCGACCGGATCGCCGCGGTGCAGGGCGGCCTGGCCGCCGGGTTCGCCCGCGCGCTGCGCGACCGCACCTTCAGCCAGCAGGAACGGATCGCCCGGTCGGCCTGGCAGGCGCGCGACGAGGTCGAGCAGGCGCTGCGCGAGAGCGAGGCACGATTCCGGGCGGTGTTCACCGGCGCCGCGATCGGGATCGGGATCGCCGGCGTGGACGGTCGGATCATCGACGTCAACCAGGCGTTCGCCGAGATGCTCGGCTACTCGATCGAGGAGTTGCGCGAGATCAACGTGGCGGCGCTGTTCCACGCCGACGACGTCGCCGGAATGTGGGAGCTCTACCAGGAGCTGATCGAGGGCAAACACGACGCGGCCCGGGTGGAGAAGCGCTACTACCGCAAGGACGGCACCGTGGTCTGGACGGATCTGGCCGTCACGCTGATCCGACAGGAGGGCCGGCCCCGATTCACCGTCGCGATGATCGAGGACATCACCGAGCGGTACGAACTCCAGCAGCGGCTGCGCTTCCAGGCGCTGCACGACCCGCTGACCGGGCTGCCCAACCGCACGCTGTTCTTCGAGACGTTGGGACGGGTGCTCGACACCGCGGGCGTCGGGCAGCGGGTCGGGGTGTGCTTCCTCGACCTGGACGGCTTCAAGGCGATCAACGACAGTCTCGGCCACGACCTCGGTGACCGGCTGCTGGTGATGATCGGCCGGAGGCTGGCCGCGTGCGTGGCCGACCACGGCCACCTGGTCGCCCGGATGGGGGGCGACGAGTTCGTGATCCTCGTCGACGGAGGGAACGACACCGACGACGCTGTCGCCGTCGCGGAGGCAGCGCTGGCTGCCGTCGCGGCCCCGGTCCACGTCGGTGAGCACCAGTTGGCCGTCTCGGCCAGTGTGGGCATCGTGCAGTGCCCCGCCTCGGAGACCAGTGCGTCCGAGCTGATGAAGGCGGCGGACACCACGCTCTACTGGGCCAAGGCGGCCGGCCGGGGCCGGTGGGCGGTCTACGACCCCGAGCGGGGCGCCCGGGACATCGCCCGTTCGGCGCTGGTCGCCGGGCTGCCCGCCGCACTGGACCGGGGCGAGTTCGTGCTGCACTACCAGCCGATCGTGTCGCTGCTGGAGGGCACCATGCTCGCGGTGGAGGCGCTGGTCCGCTGGGAACACCCGGAACTGGGTCTGATCGGGCCGGACCGGTTCATCGGCTTGGCCGAGGAGACCGGCCTGATCGTCCGGCTCGGCGAGTGGGTGCTGCGGCGGGCCTGCGCGGACGCCGAACGGTGGCGGCGGGAGTTCCCGGAAGCCCGGCTCGTGGTCAGCGTCAACCTGGCCGCGCGGCAGGCCGACGAACCGGCCATCGTGGACACGGTCGCCGACGCGCTGCAGACCAGCGGGCTGCCCGCGGGGCTGCTCCAACTGGAGTTGACCGAGAGCGCCGTGATGGGCAGCGCCGGTGAGCCCCTACGCAGCCTGCACCGGCTCGCCGCGCTCGGCGTCCGGCTGGCCGTGGACGACTTCGGCACCGGGTACTCCAACCTGGCGTACCTGCGCCGGTTGCCGATCCACTGCCTGAAGCTCGCCGGGCCGTTCGTCGAGGGCATCCGCGCGGACGGCGCCGACGTGGCGGCGGACCACCGCGACGAACGGATCGTCGACGCGTTGGTCCGGTTGGCGCACGCGTTGGAGCTGTGGGTCACGGCCGAGGCGGTGGAGACCGACGTGCAGGCGGAACGGCTGCGGGCGTTGCGCTGCGACACCGGCCAGGGCCGGTACTTCGGCGCGCCGGCCCCGGCCGACGCGATCACCGCCCGGCTACGCGGGGACGGGGTGGCGGCGTGAGCGGGGACCATTCCGGTCCGGCAGGTGGCGACGGAAGGTGACGACGTGGATCTGACGGACTCGCAGACGGTGGTGACAGTGGTGGCCGGCTTGGCCATCCTGGCCGGCTTGGCCGGTGTGGTGGTGCCCGGTCTGCCGGCGCTGCCTCTGTGCTGGGGCGGCGTGCTGGTCTGGGCGATCTTCGGCGGGGCCGGTCCGGGTGGCTGGGCGGTGTTCGCCGCCGCCACCCTGGTCGCCGCGGGTGGCACCGTGATCAAGTACGCGTGGCCGGGCCGGAACCTGAAGCGCACAGGTGTGCCGACGTCCACGCTGCTCGCCGGCGGGGTGCTCGGCATCATCGGGTTCTTCGTGGTGCCGGTCGTCGGGCTGGTGCTCGGCTTCGTGGCCGGGGTGTGGGCGGCGGAACGGCTACGCCTGGGCAGCAACCAGCTCGCCTGGCCCTCCACCGTGCAGGCCCTGAAGGCCGCCGGCCTGTCGATGCTCGTGGAGTTCCTGGCCGGCCTCCTGGTCGCAGCCCTCTGGGTAACCGGCCTCCTCCTGACCTGACCCACGCCCGGGGGCGGGGCGCGGGGCACTTTTGGGTACGGCGGAGCGCCGTACGTGAGAGAGAGGCGTGCCCCGCGCCACACTGGTCGGGCGGTCCGAGCGCCCGGGGTGGGCCCTGATCGGGCCTGGTCACTGGTCCAGGATGCGGGCCGGAGCGGCCGGACGGCAACGCAATTAGCCCGACGGCGGTGAGATTCCCAACGACTACGTATTGACCGCCTTGATCGGCCGGGTCGACACTTTGCGCACTCGCACGCGGAACCACCTCAGGGAGGTGTGCAGTGGCCACGACGCCCGTGCCGACCGCCGAGCAACCGATGGACGAGGACGCCCGACGGCTCGCAGAACTCGGCTACAAACAGGAGCTACGCCGCAAGTGGAGTGGCTTCTCCAACTTCGCCATCTCCTTCTCGATCATCTCGATCCTGGCCGGCTGCTTCACCACGTTCGGCCAGGCGTGGAACAACGGCGGGCCGGTCGCCATCGCCTGGGGCTGGCCGCTGATCTCGCTGTTCATCCTGATCATCGGTTTCTGCATGGCGGAGCTGGTGTCGGCGTACCCCACCGCGGGCGGGATCTACTGGTGGGCGGCCACCATGGGCCGCCCGGTGCACGGCTGGTTCACCGGCTGGCTGAACCTGATCGGCCTGGTGGCGGTCACCGCCTCGGTCGACTACGGCTGCGCGACGTTCCTCAACCTCACCCTGTCGGCGCTCTTCGACGGCTGGGCCGGGACGCTGCGGCAGGCGTTCGTCCTCTTCGTGATCATCCTGGTGCTGCACGGGCTGATCAACATCTTCGGGCACCGGATCATCGACGTACTCCAGAACGTCTCGGTCTGGTGGCACGTGGCCGGCGCGGCCGTCGTGGTGGCCATTCTGGTGTTCGTGCCCGACAACCACCAGAGCTTCCAGTTCGTGTTCACCGAGCGGTTCAACAACTCCGGCTTCGGTGACGGCGACATCGGCGGGCTGACGTTCTGGTTCTACGTGCTGCCGCTGGGTTTCCTGCTGACCCAGTACACGATCACCGGCTTCGACGCCTGCGCGCACGTCTCCGAGGAGACCCGGGGCGCCTCGCAGGCAGCGGCCCGCGGCCTCTGGCAGTCGATCTTCTACTCGGCGGTCGGCGGCTGGATCCTGCTGCTGGCGTTCCTCTTCGCGGCCACCGACGTCGAGGCGGTGAACGCCGCGGGCGGCTTCTCCGGCGCGATCTTCGAGTCGGCGCTGACCCCGGTCTTCTTCAAGATCGTCATCATCATCTCCACCATCGGGCAGTTCTTCTGCGGCATGAGCTGCGTGACCTCGATGAGCCGCATGGCGTACGCGTTCAGCCGCGACCGGGCCGTACCCGGATGGCGGTTGTGGTCGACTGTCGACCGCAACGGCACCCCGGTCAACGCGATCATCGGTGCCACAGTGGCCGGCCTGGTGCTGACCCTGCCGGCGCTCTACGAGAGCTCCGCGGGTATCCCGATCGCCTTCTACGCGGTCGTCTCCGTCGCGGTGCTCGGGCTGTACCTGTCGTTCCTCATCCCGATCGCGCTCCGACTACGGATGGGCGACCGGTTCGTCCCCGGGCCGTGGACGCTCGGCCGCAAGTACAAGCTGTTCGGCTGGATCGCGGTGATCGAGATCGTGATCATCGCCGTCTACTTCGTGCTGCCGATCGTGCCCGCCGGGGTGCCCGGCAACGACGGGTTCACCTGGTCGGCGGTGAACTACGCGCCACTCGCCGTCGGCGGGGTGCTGCTGGTGGTCGCCGTCTGGTGGTACGCCTCCGCCCGCAAGTGGTTCGCCGGCCCGGTTCGTACCGTCGAGGAACCCGCGGCGGCGGCCGACCCGGCGCCGGTCGACGGCCCGGTCTGATCGGCACCCGGCGGGACGGGCGGTGCTGCCGTCCCGCCGGCCGATCGTCGGGTTTGCCGGCCGTGCCGCCGGGGGCATTGACGGTGATCCGGTTTGCCAGTAGACCTTGGTGATGGAGGCCCGCGAATGAGGAAAGCTCCGCTCACGCTGGAACAACTGCGGGTCGCCGTCGACGACGGTGAGATCGACACCGTGGTGCTGGCCCTCGTCGACATGCAGGGCCGGTTGCAGGGCAAGCGGTTCCACGCGCCCTTCTTCCTCGACCAGGTGGTGGCCAACGGCAGCGAGGGCTGCAACTACCTGCTCGCCGTGGACGTCGACATGAACACCGTCGACGGGTACGCGATGTCGAGTTGGGAACGCGGCTACGGCGACTTCGCGATGGTGCCGGACTTCGCCACGTTGCGCCGGATGCCCTGGCAGCCCGGCTCCGCCCTGCTGCTGGCCGACCTGACCTGGCTCGACGGCTCGGGTGACGTGGTCGCCTCGCCCCGGCAGATCCTGCGCCAGCAGTTGGACCGGCTGGCCGAGCACGGGCTGACCGCGTACGCCGGCACCGAGTTGGAGTTCGTGCTGTTCCGTGACTCGTACGAGGACGCCTGGCAGCGCGGCTACCGCGATCTCACCCCGGCGAATCAGTACAACGTCGACTACTCGCTGCTCGGCACCGCCCGGGTGGAGCCGCTGCTGCGTCGCATCCGCGTGGAGATGGCCGGCGCCGGGCTCACCCCGGAGAGCGCCAAGGGCGAGTGCAACCTCGGCCAGCACGAGATCGCCTTCCGGTACGACGAGGCGGTGGCCTGCGCGGACCACCACGTGATCTACAAGAACGGCGCCAAGGAGATCGCCGCCCAGGAGGGGATGGCGATCACCTTCATGGCCAAGCCGAACGAGCGGGAGGGCAACTCCTGCCACATCCACTTCTCGTTGCGGGACAGCAACGGTGACTCGGCGATGCTCGGCGACGGGCCGGCGCACCTGTCGCAGACCGGGCAGCGGGTGCTCGCCGGGCTGCTGGCCACCATGCGGGAGTTCAGCCTGCTGTTCGCTCCGAACATCAACTCCTACAAGCGGTACCAGCCGGGATCGTTCGCCCCGACGGCGTTGCGTTGGGGTGTCGACAACCGCACCTGCGCGCTGCGGGTGGTCGGGCACGGGCAGGGCATGCGGGTGGAGAACCGGGTGCCCGGGGCCGACGTCAACCCGTACCTGGCGATCGCCGGGCTGGTCGCCGGGGCGCTGCACGGCATCGACGGTGAGCTGGAGTTGGGCGAGGAGTGCGCCGGCAACGCGTACGACGACCCGGAGGCCGAGCGCGTTCCCGGCACCCTGCGCGACGCCCTGGCCCTCTGGGAGGAGTCCACGGCAGCCCGGGAGGCGTTCGGCCCCGAGGTGGTGGCCCACTACGCCAACCAGGCGAAGGTGGAGCTGGCCGCCTTCGACGCCGCGGTGACGGACTGGGAGCTGACCCGTGGCTTCGAACGCCTCTGACCACGTGAGGATGGGGGTAAGGGTGTGACGGTTCTCGTGGACCCCTCTTGGGGGGTGGGGTTTCGGGAGGTTGCGGCTGCCTCTCGGGACGAGGTTGACGCGGTCATCTCGCGGGCGGCTGCCGCATTTGAAAGCTGGCGTCAGGTCAGCGCGGGGGATCGGGCTCGGCTGCTGCGGCGGTTTGCCGCCGTCGTGGACGCGCACCTTGAGGAGCTGGCACTGCTGGAGGTGCGCAACTCGGGGCACACCATCGGCAACGCCCGGTGGGAGGCGGGCAACGTCCGCGACGTCCTGGACTACTACGCCGGCGCGCCCGAGCGGCTGACCGGGCGGCAGATCCCGGTGCCCGGCGGGTTGGACGTCACCTTCCACGAGCCACTCGGTGTGGTCGGCGTGATCGTGCCCTGGAACTTCCCGATGCCGATCGCCGCCTGGGGGTTCGCCCCGGCGCTCGCCGCCGGCAACACTGTGGTGCTCAAGCCCGCCGAACTGACCCCGCTCACCGCGCTGCGCCTGGCCGAGCTGGCCCGTGAGGCGGGCCTGCCCGACGGCGTCCTCACCGTCATCCCGGGCGAGGGCTCGGTGGTGGGGGAGCGGTTCGTGAGCCACCCGGCGGTCCGCAAGATCTGCTTCACCGGCTCCACCGAGGTCGGCACCCGGATCATGGCCGGCTGCGCCGCCCAGGTGAAGCGACTCACCCTGGAGTTGGGCGGCAAGAGCGCGAACATCGTGTTCGCCGACGCCGACCTGGAACGCGCCGCCGCGACCGCGCCGGGCGCGGTCTTCGACAACGCCGGCCAGGACTGCTGCGCACGGTCGCGGATCCTGGTCCAGCGTTCGGTGTACGACAGGTTCCTGGAACTGCTCGAACCGGCGGTACGCGCGGTACGCGTCGAGGACCCGTCCCGCGACACCGCCGAGATGGGCCCGCTGATCTCCGCCGCCCAACGGGACCGGGTCGGCGGTTACCTCGCCGGGGCGAAGATCGCCTTCACCGGCTCCTGCCCCGACGGCCCCGGGTTCTGGCACGCGCCCACTGTGCTGCTGGCCGACTCGCCGGCCGACAGGCACTGGCGGGAGGAGATCTTCGGCCCGGTGGTCTCGGTGCTCCCGTTCGACGACGAGGCGGAGGCGGTCCGGCTCGCCAACGACACCGAGTACGGCCTCTCCGGATCGATCTGGACCCGGGACGTGGGGCGGGCCCTGCGCCTGGCCCGCGCCGTCGACTCGGGCAACCTCAGCGTCAACTCGCACTCCTCGGTGCGCTACTGGACCCCGTTCGGCGGGATGAAGCGGTCCGGGCTCGGCCGTGAGCTGGGCCCGGACGCGCTGCACTCCTTCACCGACGTCAAGAACGTGTTCATCTCGACAGAGGAGTGACGCCAGTGCAGGGTCGGTTGCGGGACCGGGTGGCAGTGGTCACCGGAGCGGGCAGCGGCATCGGGTTGGCCACCGTGCGGCGGTTCGCCGCCGAGGGGGCCCGGGTGGTCTGCGTGGACATCGACGCGGAGGCCGGTACGAGGGCCGCCGAGGAGTGCGGCGGCGAGTTCGTGGCCACCGACGTGGCCGACGAGTCGGCGGTACGCGACCTGTTCGACGGGGTGGCCGACCGGCACGGCCGGGTGGACATCGCGTTCAACAACGCCGGCATCTCACCGCCGGACGACGACTCCATCCTGGACACCGGCCTGGACGCGTGGGAGCGGGTGTTGCGGGTCAACACCACGAGCGTCTACCTGTGCTGCAAGTACGCCATTCCGCACATGCGTCGGCAGGGCAAGGGGTCGATCATCAACACGGCCTCGTTCGTGGCGTTGATGGGTGCGGCGACGTCGCAGATCGCGTACACAGCGAGTAAGGGCGGGGTGCTGGCGATGACCCGGGAGTTGGGTGTGCAGTTCGCCCGCGAGGGCATCCGGGTCAACGCGCTCTGTCCCGGTCCGGTGGCCACTCCGTTGCTGCTGGAACTCTTCGCCGCCGACCCGGAGCGGGCCGCCCGTCGGCTGGTGCACGTGCCGATGGGTCGCTTCGGGCAGCCGGAGGAGATCGCCGCCGCGGTGGCGTTCCTGGCCAGCGACGACGCCTCGTTCATGACCGCCGCGCAGTTCGTGGTCGACGGCGGCATCACGGGCGCCTACGTCACTCCCCTGTGAGCGCGAGGAGTGAGCCGGGTTTGCGAGCCCCGCAGTCGCGAACCGTGCCGGCCCTGTGAGCGCGAGGAGTGAGCCGGGTTTGCGAGCCCCGCAGTCGCGAACCGTGCCGGCCCTGTGAGCGCGAGGAGTGAGCCGGGTTTGCGAGCCCCGCAGTCGCGAACCGTGCCACCTGTGAGGAGGCCGCTGATCGGGGTCAGCGCGTACGTCGAACCCGCCGACTGGGCTGTCTGGCGGGGTGTGCGGGCGGTGCTGGTGCCGGAGGCGTACACGCGGGCGGTGACGTCCGCGGGCGGCCGGGCGGTGGTCCTGCCGCCGGACGACGTCGACGCGGACGTGGTGGCTGTCCTGGACGGGTTGCTGTTGGCCGGTGGCGCGGACGTCGGTCCGGGGCGGTACGGCCAGCCGGCCGACCCGCGTACCGAGGATCGGCCGGACCGGGATGCCGGCGAGCTGACAGTGTTGGCCGCCGCGCTCGCCGCCGAGGTGCCGGTGCTGGGCGTGTGTCGGGGGATGCAGTTGCTCGCCGTCGCGTACGGCGGCGCCCTGCACCAGCACCTGCCCGACGTGGTGGGTCACGACGCGCACCGCCCGGCGCCCAGCGTGTACGGGACCCACCCGGTGCGGTTCGCGCCGGGGAGCCTGGCCGCCTCGGTGTTGGCGGGGGTCGACCAGGTCAACTCGTACCACCACCAGGCGGTCGCCGACCCGGGCCGGCTCACGGTGACCGGTTGGGCGGGGGACGGCGTGGTCGAGGCGGTGGAGGACCCGGCCCTGCCGTTCGTGCTCGGGGTGCAGTGGCATCCGGAGAACGAGTCGGATCCCCGCCCGATCACGGCGCTGGTGCGGGCCGCTGGCCAGCGGGTGTGACTGAGATCGCCCCCGCCCGTCGATGTCGCCGGTGGGAGGATCGGCCCATGGGCAAGGTTTATCCGGAGATCGACTCTCGACTGCGTGACTTCATCGGGGCCCAGCCGCTCTTCTTCGTGGCGACCGCCCCGTCCGGTGCCGAGGGGCACGTCAACGTGTCACCGAAGGGCATGCGGGGCACGTTCGTGATTCTTGGGCCGCGCCGGGTGGCCTACCTCGACTATCACGGCAGTGGGGCGGAGACCATCGCCCACCTGCGGGACAACGGCCGGATCACGCTGATGTTCTGTGCCTTCGACGGCCCGCCGAAGATCGTCCGGTTGCACGGTCGGGGCACCACAGTCGCGGTGACCGAGGACGCCTTCGCCGATCGGCTCGCCGACTTTCCCGCACCGCCGGACGTGCACGCCGTCCGGGCGGTCGTCACGGTCGAGGTGGAGCGGGTCAGTGACTCCTGCGGATACGCGGTGCCTCTGATGGACTTCCGGGCCGAACGCGATCTGTTACTCACCTCACACTCCCGCCGCAGCTCAGAGGATCTGGTCGATTACCGGGCCACCAAGAACGCGGCAAGCATCGACGGGCTGCCGGTCTTCTGACTCGTCAGGGCGTTCCGACCACCGCGGTTCGACGCCGTTGTCCACCCGCACTGTCCGGTGCCCGACGACCGAGGCGTACGTAAACAGCGTCCATCTGTCGTGATGCGTTACGTTGCTGGTCCGCTGGGGTACAAGTCGGAGCACGGCGGGTGAAGATCAACGGTCGAGGGGTACGGCCGGAGCGGGAGGCTGCATGAGCTCGGCCCAGGGGGGCGCGGACATCGGGCACCCCGCCCTGTCCGGCCGCGAGACTCCTCCGATGCTGACGGCCGCGTTCGCGGCCGGCGGCGAGATGGGCGGGCGGCTGGCCTCCTTCGACTGGTCCTCGGGCCCGCTGGGTGAGCCCGGTCAGTGGCCCCCGGCACTCGCCAGCGCGGTCGGGATGATGCTCGCCTCCAGCGCGCCGATCGTCATGTTCTGGGGCGACGAGCAGTTGGCCTTCTACAACGACGCCTACCGCCCGACCATTGGTGACAAACACCCGGACGTGATCGGCCAGCCGGCCCGCCCGTACTGGTCGGAGACCTGGGAGGTGCTCGGTCCGCTGCTCGACAGCGTCCGGAGCACCGGACGCTCCTACCGTGGCGAGGACCACCCCTTCCTGCTGAACCGGCACGGCTTTGTCGAGCAGACCTACTTCAACGTCTCGTACGACCCGATCCGGGGTGACGACGGCTCGGTCAGTGGCGTCTACTGCATCGTCAGCGAGACCACCGGGCGGGTGCTCGGCGAGCGCCGGCTGCGAGCGCTGTCCGAGTTGGGTGCCGAGCTGAACGACATCGGCAGCGCCGCGGAACTGGGTCGGACCGCCGCCGGGGTGCTCGGCCGGCACCGGGCGGACGTGCCGTTCGCCCTGATCTATCTGGCGGACGACAGCGACCAGCTCACCCTGGCCGGTTGCGCCGGCACCACCCCACCCGCCGTCGATGTCGCGTCGCAGCTGCTGGCCCGTTTGACCGCCGATGGCGTGCCCGCCACTGTCGAGGTGGCCGTTCTGCTCGACGTGTTGCCTGTCGACGCCGCCGACCAGGCCCTCGTGCTGCCGCTCACGGCTACCAACCAGACGGTCGGCGCGCTTGTCGTCGGCGTGGCCCGTCAGTTGCCGCTCGGCGACGACTACCGCGACTTCCTCGACCTGGTCGCCGCCCAGATCTCCCGGGCGGTCGGCACCCAGCGGGCGTACGAGCAGGAACGGGCCCGCACCGCCGAGCTGGCCGCGCTGGACCGGGCGAAGACCAACTTCTTCGCCAACGTCAGTCACGAGTTCCGCACCCCACTGACCCTGGTGCTCGGCCCGCTGGAGGACATGCTGGCCGACCCGGAGCTGCCCGCCACCGAAACCGACCGGCTCACGATGATGCACCGCAACGCGCTGCGCCTGCTCAAGCTGGTCAACACCGTGCTGGACTTCTCCCGGCTGGAGTCCGGTCGGCTCGCCGCCCGCTACCAGCCCACCGACCTCGCCGGTTACACCGCCCGGCTGGCCAGCACCTTCCGCTCGGCCACCGAGCGGGCCGGGTTGCGACTGGTGGTGGACTGTCCGCCGCTGTCGACGCCGGTCTTCGTCGACCGGGACATGTGGGAGAAGATCGTCCTCAACCTGGTGTCGAACGCGGTCAAGTTCACCTTCGACGGCGAGATCAGGGTGCGGATCCGGGTCGTCGAGGGCGCGGCCCGGCTGGAGGTGACGGACACCGGCGTCGGCATCGTGCCGGACGAGCTGCCGCACGTCTTCGAACGGTTCCACCGGGTGCCGGGGGTGCGGGCACGCACCCACGAAGGCACCGGCATCGGCCTCGCGCTGGTCCGGGAGCTGGTCGAGATGCACGGCGGTGCGGTCGGGTTGACCAGTCAGGTCGACGGGGGCAGCACCTTCACGGTGACAGTTCCGTTCGGCTCGACGCACCTTCCGGCGGACCGGGTGGCGGCGTTCGACCCGTTGCCCGTGGGCGAGCCCGAGCAGGCCCGGCTCTTCGTGGCGGAGACCGCGCTGTGGGCCGGTGTCGCACCGACACCCCAGGCCGACCGTCAGGCCGCGAAGGGCACGCCGGCTGGCCGGATCCTGGTCGTCGACGACAACGCCGACCTGCAGGAGCACGTCAGTCGGCTGCTCTCCGGAACCTGGGACGTGGTCACCGCGAACGACGGGCTCGACGCCCTGCCGTTGGCTCGCGACGGCGGGTTCGACCTGGTGCTCACCGACGTGATGATGCCCCGGTTGGACGGGTTCGGGCTGGTGAGCGCGCTGCGCGCCGACCCGCGTACCCGGCATGTGCCGATCGTGCTGCTCTCCGCCCGCGCCGGCTCCGCGGAGGCCGTCGCCGGTCTCGCCGTCGGGGCCGACGACTACCTCACCAAGCCGTTCTCCGCCCAGGAACTGGTCGCCCGGGTGCGGGCCAACGTGGAGCTGGGCCAGCTGCGCGGGCAGATCATCCGCCGGCTCCGGGCGCTGGCCGACGCGGCGGTGGCGGTGAACACCGCCCGATCCACAGCCGATGTGCTCCAGGTCGCCGCGCGGCACGCGTTGAGCCTCGCCGAGGCGGCCCGGGTGGTGGTCACCGCGAACGAGGCGCGCTTCGAGGCGGACGGCGGCGGCACCACCGCCGCCGCCCCGTCCTTCGTGGCCGAGCTGACCGGCACCACCGGCAAGCAGCTCGGCGAGCTGCAGGTCTGGCGGGCGGACGGCGACGAGGCGCAGACCGACGACGCGGCGCTGACCCAGCTGGCCCGGCTCGTCGGGGTGCGGCTGGAGAACGCGCAGCTCTACGAAGCCGAACACCGCATCGCCACCACCCTGCAGCACAGCCTGCTGCCCCGGTCGCTGCCCCAACTGCCCGGCGCGGTGGTGGCCAGCCGGTACCTGCCCGGCAGCGCCGACGTCGAGGTCGGTGGCGACTGGTACGACGCGATAGCGCTGAACGGCGACGAACTGGTGCTGGTCATCGGGGACGTGGTCGGTAAGGGCGTCCGGGCCGCCGCGGCGATGGGGCAACTGCGCAACGCGCTGCGGGCGTACGTGCTGGAGGGCTTCGATCCGGGTGGGTCGCTGACCCGGCTCAACCGGCTGGTCGGCTCCACCGAGGGCCGGTCCTTCGCGACAGTGGTCTGCCTGCTGTTCAACCCCCGCACCGGTCGACTGCGGTACGCGAGCGCCGGTCACCCGTCCCCACTGTTGATCACCGGAGGCGACGTGGCGTTCCTGCACGATC
The DNA here is from genome assembly GCF_018070365.1 of Micromonospora sp. D93. Lineage (NCBI taxonomy): Bacteria > Bacillati > Actinomycetota > Actinomycetes > Micromonosporales > Micromonosporaceae > Micromonospora > Micromonospora sp. D93. Next base: position 42,014 of record NZ_JAGPXW010000001.1, read on the forward strand.
GGGCGCTCGGTCCACCGGTCGGCGCACTCCCCGACGCGACGTACGAGTCGGTCGAGGCCGAGTTGCCGGCCGGCAGTCGACTGCTGCTCTACACCGACGGGCTGATCGAGGACCGTCAGCTCGGCATCGATGCCGCACTGGCCCAGCTTCGCATCGACGCGGCCACCCCGAGTGAGCACGTGGCCGATCTGATCGACGCGGTGGTCGAGCGGGTCACCGGCCGGCCGCGCCGCGACGACGTGGCGGTCCTCGCCCTGGAGGCTGCCGAGCTGAACCGCTTCGCCCTACGGCTACCGGCGGACCCGACCCGGCTCAGCGTGCTGCGAAAGCGCCTGGAGGACTTCCTGGTCGCGCACTCCGTCGGCGAGACCGACCTGTTCGACCTGACCGTCGCCGTCTCCGAGGCCGCCGCCAACGCCATCGAGCACCCGGTCCACCCCGCCGAGGCCATGATCAGCGTGGAGGTGGCCATCGAGGGTCGGACGGTGACGGCCATTGTGCGCGACAGCGGGCAGTGGCGGGAGTCGACCGGCTCCGGCTTCCGGGGCCGCGGCCTGGCCCTGATCAGAGCGCTGGGAGACCTGTCGGTACGACGTACCGATGAGGGCACCGAGGTGACGCTGCGCCGGCAGCTGCAGGACTGACCACGCGCCCGGCGGCCGGGTGCCTTTCGGGCCTGGCCTCCGGCCCGGCTCGACCGAGGACCCTGGGCCGGGTCGAGGGACTCTAGGCCGGGTCGAGCCAGCTCTGCTCGCCGAGGCCGGAGATCTCCAGCACGCGGCGGACCTGCCGGGACGGGCGAACTGTGAGCTTTCCCGAGAACTGCTGGGCGAGCCGGACCAGGGCGTGGATGGCGGCCGAGTCGAAGAAGGTGACAGCGCTCAGGTCGAGAGTGATCTTCCCGGCGGGCTCGCGCAGCGCCGTCTGGAGCATCGTGTCCGCGGTCGCCATGTCGACCTCACCGGCCACCACCACGTGGAGGTGGTCACCGTCGATCTCGGCGCTGGCGGAGAAGACGGGCGGTGCTCCCCCTTGATCCACGCTGACACCATGGCACAGCGGCCCTGGCTGGGCAACAACCCCCACCGGGCGGCCGTGGCGCGGGTCACCAGCGGGCCCGGCGATAGGCTTGCGGCATGACCGTCCGTCCGCCGCTGACACCAGGCACGCTCTCCCCGATGCGACCGGTGCCATCCCAGATCGCCCGACCGGAGTACGTGGGCAAGAAGCGCCCGCAGGAGTGGCGTGGCTCGCACGTGCAGACGCCGGAGACCATCGAGAAGATGCGGATCGCCAGCCGGCTCGCCGCCCAGGCGACCCAGCTCGCCGGCGAGCACTGCAAGCCCGGCGTGACCACCGACGAGATCGACAAGGTGGTGCACGAGTTCCTCTGCGACCACGGGGCGTACCCGTCGACGCTGGGCTACAAGGGCTTCCCGAAGTCCTGCTGCACCAGCCTCAACGAGGTCATCTGCCACGGCATCCCGGACACCACGGTCCTGACCGACGGCGACATCATCAACGTCGACGTCACCGCGTACATCGGTGGGGTGCACGGTGACACCGATGCCACCTTCTGCGTCGGCGAGGTCAGCGAAGAGGCCCGGCTGCTGGTCGAGCGGACCCACGAGGCCATGATGCGCGGCATCCGCGCGGTCGCCCCCGGTCGCCAGATCAACGTCGTCGGCCGCGTCATCGAGTCGTACGCCAAGCGGTTCGGCTACGGCGTGGTCCGCGACTTCACCGGCCACGGCATCGGCGAGGCATTCCACAGCGGCCTCTACGTGCCGCACTACGACAGCCCGCGCCCCACGGACATCATGGAGCCGGGCATGACGTTCACCATCGAGCCGATGATCACCCTCGGCACCTACCAGTACGACATGTGGGACGACGGGTGGACAGTGGTCACCAAGGACCGGAAGTGGACGGCGCAGTTCGAGCACACCATCGTGGTGACCGACGGTGGCCACGAAATCCTGACCCTTCCGTGAGCGCGAGGAACGCAGCGAAGCGGAGTCCCGCAGTCGCGAACGAAGGGCAGGCATCGTGAGCGCGAGGAACGCAGCGGAGCGGAGTCCCGCAGTCGCGAGCGAAGGGCAGGCGCCGTGACCGACACCCCAGCGGCGCTGCGCGAGGCGCACCACGCGGACGTCTCCGGCGGCTGGCTACGCCCGGCCGTCTTCGGCGCGATGGACGGCCTGGTCACCAACATCGCCCTGATCGCAGGCGTCGGCGGCGGCGGAGTGTCGCCCCGCAACATCGTGCTCACCGGCAGCGCCGGCCTCGTGGCCGGTGCGATCTCGATGGGGCTCGGCGAGTACACGAGCGTGCGCTCCGCCAACGAACAGGTCGCCGCCGAGGTGGCCAAGGAGCGACGGGAACTGGAACGGCACCCCGAGGCGGAGGCCCGGGAGTTGGCCGACGCGTGGGTGGCCAGGGGCCTGCCCCGAGACCTCGCCACCCAGGTCGCCGAGGCGGTGCGGCGCGACCCGGAGGAGGCGCTGCGGGTGCACGTCCGGGAGGAGTTGGGCGTCGACCCCGACGACCAGCCCAGCCCGTGGGCCGCGGCGATCTCGTCGTTCCTGTTCTTCTCGGTGGGCGCGCTGGTCCCGCTCCTGCCGTACCTGCTCGGCGCCACCGAACTGTGGCTGGCGCTCGCCGTCGGCGGGCTCGGACTGTTCGTCGCCGGTGCCGTGGTGGCCCGCTTCACCAACCGTCCCTGGTGGACTGGTGGGCTGCGCCAGCTGCTGCTGGGTGCCGCGGCGGCCGGCGCCACCTACCTGATCGGCTCGCTGATCGGGGTGCCGGGCGGGCTGTGACACGCCTCAGGTGGTGAGCAACTCGTCGACAGTGCCGTCGACCGCACGACCACGGGCGGCCAACTCCTCGGCCTGCCGGGCCAGCACCACACCCACCTCGGTCATGTCCGCGCCGGCCAAACCGGTGCGCCGCACCGCGTCCCCCGGGTCACGGAAGTAGGTGCGACTCAGCAGGCCGGTCACCGTGGCCGCCGCCAGCCGGGCCTCACCGAGCATCAGCAGAGCCTGATCGGTTTCGTACCACTCGGCGAGCCGGGCAGCCCGGGAATGCGCCGCGCTGCCCCTGTACCACGCCTGCCGGGCCGCGGTGCTGAACTCCGCCGGCCGGGCCCGAGCCAGCCGACCGAGGTGCTCGTCGCGCAGCGTCCGCAACCAGCCCGTCGGGTCGTGCAACGCCTGCGTGGTGACGTACCGGTCGGCGGTCAGCGGCCAGAGCGGCGAGAGCACCCGCGCCTGGGCCAGGTAGTCCTCGGCGGCGGCCACGGTCAGATCGACCAGCACCCCGTCCACCCGCCGGGTCGCCGGCGGCGGCCCGGTCCGGGGCCGATAGGTGACCACCAGCATTCCCGCCTCGCGGTCCCCGCCGCCGTCGTCGTCACCGTGCGCCAGGGGCCCGTGCACAGCGATCGCGAGCGCATCGGCCGGGAACCGCCGCCGGACCGCCTCGGCGACCCGCTCCGCGACCGTCCACCGTCGATCGTCGAGGCCCCTGTCGACACCGGCCTGCTCACCCACGGGACCACCTCTGTTCGCGGCTGCGGGGCTCGGGCTACCGGGCGTCAGCCTAGCCAGCCGACGGTGGACCGTCGGGCGCGCCGCGCCCGGTCGGGGCCAGCCGGAAGATGTGGATCTCCCGGCCGCCGGAGCGCTGCACGTACGAGCGGTACGCGGGCCACTCGGTGACCAGCAACTGCCACAACCGCTCCCGTTCGGGGCCGGACGCGCGCTCGGCCCGCACCGTGAGCCGCCGGCCCTTCACGTCCACCTGGGCGGCGGGATCGGCGAGCAGGTTCAGCGCCCAGGCGGGGTGGTGGGTCTGCCCCCAGTTGGAGCCGATCACCACGTACGCGTCGCCGTCGGGCACGTAGACCACCGGATTGCTGCGGGGCTTGCCGGAGCGGCGGCCGGTCGTGGTGATCACCAGCGACGGGATCAGGCCGAGCGCGACCACCCGGCCTCGGGTGAGGCGACCGACCACCCGATCGGCGGGGACCAACAGACGTGCGGTCGCGCCGAACCAACGATGATGACCGAGCCGACGGGTGACTCTTCCCAGCACTGACACGCCGGTCAGTCTGCCGGCTGCCCGGCCCCGGCGGCACCCCTGGGCGGTCCCGTTTCCGTTGCCCGGCAGATCAGTCAGTCCAGCCGTCGTTCGATCGGCAGCCGGGCCCGGGTGAACAGGCCCGCCCCGAGCATCGCCACCACCGGCACCAGCACCAGGACCCCGAGCGCGGGCCACGGCACCAGAAAGGGGTACGGATCGGGCACCGGCCAGTGGCTGGCGTACTGCCGGTTCACCGAGACCAGCACGATCGCGGCGGTGCCGAGGCCAGCCACGATGCCGAGCACCGAACCGAGACCGGCGATGACCCCGGCCTGGCAGATCGCCAGCAGCCGGCGTACCGCTGGGGCCGCGCCGACGGCCGCGAGGGTGGTCAGCTCGGCGCGTCCCTCGGCGGCCGCGAGCGCGGTGGCGACCCCGGCCGCCCCCACCGTGATCAGCCCGGCCGCCGCCGCGAGCAGCAGCAGCAGCGGTGAGACGTCGCGCGGGGGGCCGCCGTACTCCACGTTCAGCGAGAGCGTCCCGAAGGGCCGCAGGGCTGCGGTGAACCGCGCCTGTTGATCGTCGTCGGGCGGGGCCGTGGTGCCGATCACCCAGCTGGTCGGGGACCAGCTCACGCCGAGTTGCCGGGCCGCGGCGGTGGACAGCAGCAGGCGGGACTGGCCGGTTGCCCGCGGCAGCGCGTACCCCGGAAGGTCGCGGACCGCGGTCGGCCGGTCCGGACCGGCCTCCACCTCGCTGACCCGGACGGTCACCAGGCCGTCGTGCAGGTAGCGCGGGTCGGTCACCACCACGCCGCCGGCGCGCAGCACGGCCGTGGCGGTGGCGGTCGTCGCAGGGTCCACACCGGTGAGCAGGGGGAGTGCGGTCCCGTCGTCGACCCCGGTCTCCACGTAGTCGCCCGGATAGTCCGCCTCGCGGATCTGGCAGCGGGGGTCGGCGCGGGCCTGCTGGCGCTGGGCCGTGGAGAGTTGGACGCCGGGCTGCCAGGGACAGGCACGTGTCAGTGGGAGCACTGGTGCGATGTCGCAGTAGCCGTTGCTCCCCGCCCCGCAACTCGCTGTCTGCACCGGGGCGACCGCGTCGACCCCGAACTGGGTCCGGGCCGCGTCGGTGACCTGGGCCAGTGTGGGCTGCCCGGCCGAGCCGATCGAGTTGACCAGCACGTGGCCGGTCGGCAGCGCCGGCCGGTAGGCCCGCGCTTCGCGGACGCCGTCGCTGGCCAGGTATCCGCCGAGGGCGACGCTGCTGGCGACGGCGGCCATCACGGCGCAGATGGCCGGTGCCGCGGCGGCCCGGTTGCGGCTGGCGTCGCGGAGCGCGATCCGTGGTGCCAGCGGCAACACCCGGCCAAGGCGGGCGAGCGTCCCGAGCAGCGTGGGCGTGCAGCAGACCAGGCCCAACTCGCCGAGGATCAGCCCGGTGAGGATCACCGCCGGGGAAGTTCGGGTGGCCCCGAACGCCGCCAGCCCCGCCCCGCCGACCACCAGCGCCAGTCCGAGAGCCAACCAGCGGCCCGGGGCTTTCGCCGGGGTGCGTCGCCCCGCGAGCCCGGCGCTGACGTCCTGCCGGGCGGCGGTCCAGGCCGGTGCCAGCGCGGCGAGCACCCCGGCCAGCACCGCGACGCCGCCGAGCAGCACCAGCGCCGTCGGCCAGCAGCGGTAGCCGCCGAAACGGGCGCTGAAGACGTACTGCTCCATCAGCGGGCGACCGGCGAACGCCGCGCCGACGCCGACGAGCAGGCCGGCGGCGGCCCCCAGCACGCCCAGCACCACACCGTCGGCCAGGACGACCCGGCGAAGCTGGGCGGCGTCCCCGCCCGCCACCGCGACCAGCGCCAGATCCCGTCGGCGGCGACGGACGCCGACGGCGAAGGCCGGCCCGACCAGCAGGACGACCTCCAGCAGCCCGAGGCCGGCGATCAGGATGCTGGTGCTCAGGTCGTCGGGGCTGCTCTGCCTGACCGACCCGAACCACGTCCGGTCCGTTGTGGTCGCCGGGCCGATCGGTTGTCGGGCGGCGACCACCACCCCATGGTCGTTGAGTCGGGACACCAGCGCCGCGTCGACGGTGCCCGGCACGTCCGCCAGCCAGACACTGTCCGGCTCCGGACCGGCCGCCGGCGCGGCTCCGGGGTGCAGCGCCACGACCGGCCCGAGGTCGTCGGGGAACTCGACCACCGCCACCACTGTGTACGCCCTGCTCCCGTCGGCGGCGGCCACGGCGTGGCCGAGGCGCAGACCCAGGCGACGCAGCGCCGTCGGACTGACCGCGACCTCGCCGGGCTGCTGCGGCGCCCGGCCGGCCCGGAACCGCACCAGCCCGCGGGCCAGCGGGTCGGTGAGGTCCAGCACCCGAGCGTTCACGACCTCGTCGCGGTGCGGGCCGCGCAGTGTCAGCGGGACGTTCGGACGCACCTCGGTGACCCGGCTGCCCGGCCCGAGCAGTGCGCTCACCTGGGCCGCGGTGACCTTCGCGGGAAGCTCGCCCTCGCGGGTGTACCAGCCCTCACCCCACTCGTCCTGCCCCACCGGGGCGTTGGCGATCCACTGCAGTTGCGCGTCGGCCACGCCGAGCCGACGGTCGACGCGTTCCTGTGGGGTCAGCTCGGCCATGTCGTAGCTCGCCGCCAGGAAGGCCAGCGCTGCCACCGGCATGGCGATCATCGCGAGCACCAGGACGGTCCGCCGCCGCGACCGGCCCGACTCCCGCCGGGCGATCCGCAGCGCCGCCCGCCAGGAGCCTCTCAGCTCGGCGAACCGCCGTCGGCCGACCGGGGCGACCGGCTGCGGCGTCACGGTATCGGCCCGACCGGGGGTCCGCGTCGGCCGGCGGACTTTCACCGGTCGCTGCCGGACAACAACTGCTCGACACTGCCCAGCGGCGCCGTCGTGTCGACCAGGACGCCGTCGCGGAGGAACACCACCCGATCGGCCCAGCCGGCGTGCCGTGCCTCGTGGGTGACCAGCACTCCGGCGGCGCCCGCGTCGATCCGGCGGCGCAACAGGTGCAGCACCGCCTCACCGGTCTGGGAGTCCAACGCCCCGGTGGGCTCGTCGGCGAGCACCAGCCGGCGTTCGCCCACCAGCGCTCGGGCGATGGCCACCCGCTGCTGCTGCCCGCCGGAGAGCTGGTCCGGGAAGCGGTCACCCAACGCGGGCAGGCCCACCTCGGTGAGCGCGGCCATGGCCAGTGCGCGGGCCCGACGTCCGCTGGTCCCGTCGAGTTCCAACGGGAGCGCCACGTTCTCCAGTGCGCTCAGACTGCCCAGCAGGTTGAGTTGCTGGAAAATGTAGCCGATCCGGCGGCGGCGCAGCTGGGCCAGCCCGCGGCGGTCCAGGGCACCCAGCGGTTGTCCCTCGACCCGAACCTCGCCGCCAGTCGGGCGATCCAAGCCGCCGGCGAGAGCCAGCAGTGTCGATTTACCGGAGCCGGACGGCCCCATCACGGCGACCAACTCTCCCGGCCGGACGACCAGGCTGACACCGCGCAGCGCGTGCACCGCCGCCGGCCCGACGCCGTGGGTGCGGTGGACGGCGCGTAGCTCCAGCACCGCGTCGTCCGACCCGCTCACCGTCGTGCCTCGTCGCCGGCCCATCGAGCCGCGTCCCGCGCGTCGGCGTCACCCGGTCGGGGCGGCGGGGGAGGCGCCGGACCGCTGGGCCGGTGCCGCACCAGACTGGTCTCGCAGTGGTCCAGCCAGCGCACCTCGGCCTCGGCCTGGAACACCATCGAGTCCAGTACGAGACGCCAGGGGAGGTCCTCCGGCCGTTCGCTGCCGTACTTCAACCGGGTCAGCTCCTGCAGGGCCCGCATGGTCGCGCTGCGCTGGGCCTGCACCACCGACCGGACGTCGACCCCGGGGGTGGTCAACGCCAGCGCCAGCTTGATCGCCAGCTCGTCGCGGGGTCGGTCGGTACGGCTGATCGGGGTGGCGAACCACAGCGCCAGGTCCGCCCGGCCGGCGTCGGTGATCTCGTACGGGCGCTGCCCGGCCTCGCTCTCCGGCAGCGGGCGCACCAGACCGTCCCGTTCCAGCCGGGACAGCGTGGTGTAGACCTGCCCGATGTTGAGCGGCCAGGTCGAGCCGGTCGACTCCTCGAACGCGGCGCGCAGCTGGTAGCCGTACATCTGACCGCGTTCGAGCAGGGCGAGCAACCCGTGACGGATGGACATGGCAACGGAGTATGCATACCTGGTATGCGTACCGCAACCGGAGTGGGCCGGTTCAGGTCGGTCGACCGGGAAAAGCGACGGTCAGAGGGGTCGCCCCGGCCGTCTTCCGCCACCGGGTGGCCCGCACGGCGTACTCGACCAGGGCGGCCAGCGCCTGGTCCCGGTCGGCGCCGGTGGTGGACGCCAGGGCGGCCCGCCAGTGCGCGGCCGTGCGCTCCTCCACCTCGGCGGCGAGCCGCAGGGCACTCGCCCGGTCGGTGACCGGGAACGGCAGCGCGTACCCGGCGCGGTCGGGCGGGACGACGCCGCCGGCCGTGGTGAGCTGCACCACCAGCGCGTCGCGCCGGCGTCGATGTCCGGCCTCCGCCTGGCGTGCCGCGTCCCGGGCCGCTCCGCCGAGCCGGACGCCGATCCGTCCGTAGGCGTAGATGGCCGCGTACTCGGCGGACAGAGCGGAGGCGAGCGCCTCCTCGGCGGACGGCTGCCTCACTTCAGTGCCTCCTGGTGGGTGGCCCGGGCGGCGACGATCGACCCGAGTAGCGCCGCCCGTTCCGCGGGCGCCGCGGCGCAGGCGGCGGTGGCGGACTGCTGGGCGGTCTTCTCCAACGCCCGTAGGGCGGCGCGCGCCCCGTTCGGATCGGCCGCCGGGGCGCTGGTCGGGGCAGCGGAAGCCGCCGACGGCACTGTCACGCCGATCACCCGGGCCAACTCGGTGGCGTGCGTGGTGTGCGTCTCGGCGATCGGGTTGAGCCGGTCGGCGAGTTCGGGATGCGCGGTCGCGCTCGCCCGGTACGCGGCGGCCAGCGCGAGCGACTCGTCGACCATCGGCCGCAGCGGGTCGGGCGGTGGGGTTGGTTGATCGTCGCGGTCGAAAAGATCACAGCCGGTCAGCGGCGTCACGGCGCCACCGAGCACCAGCAGCGCGCCGGCACTCAGGAGCTTTCGCCGGCTATGTCCGGATGCTTGGTCGCGCTGCGTCGTTCTGCCGTTCCCCACCGGCCAAGTCAACACCATGCGCGCCGGTCCGGGGGTCACCGGCGTCGGTGCGCCGCCCGGTCCACCGCCGGGCAGGCGCGTTACGCTCTGCGCAACCACCGGCGTGTCCACTCCGGTGGCGTGCCGGCATGGCGGGACGACCGGCGCCGTCGACCAGGGAGAGGGTGCGGAGATGACGCAGCGTGGCCGTGCCACCAGGCCGACGGGTCGACCCCGCGACGCCGCGGGTCCCCGCGGCGGTGACCTTGCCGCGCGGCGAGCCCGACTGCGGGCCGTGATCGAGCCGGTGGTCAACGACGCCGGCTACGACCTGGAGGACCTGTCGGTTTCCCGGGCCGGCCGCCGACACGTGGTGCGCGTGATGGTGGACACCGACGGCGGGATCGACCTGGACGCCGTGGCGGACGTCTCCCGCGCGGTCTCGGCCGCGCTCGACGCCGCGGAGGAGGCCGGTGGCGACATCGTCGCCGGCGAGTACCAGCTGGAGGTCAGCTCACCCGGCGTCGACCGGCCGCTCACCCTGCCCCGCCACTGGCGGCGCAACGTGGGCCGACTGGTCAAGGTCACCGTCCGGGGCGCGGCCGCGCTGCCGGGCCAGCGTGGCGAGCAGCCCGCCGGTGACCGTCAGCTGACCGGTCGGGTGGTCGCGGCCGACGACGAGGGCGTGCACCTGGAGACCGACGACGGCCGTGCCGCCTGGGCGTACGCCCAGCTGGGCCCCGGCCGCGTGCAGGTCGAGTTCACCCGGCTCGCCGAGCTCGGTGAGCCGGACGACGAGTTCGACGACGCGGATGATTCCGACGAGATCGACGATTCAGACGACATCGACGACGAAGATGATGTGGAGGACGAGGAGAGGTGAACATCGACCTCGCGGCGCTGCGCGCACTCGAGCGCGAGCGGGAGATCCCGTTCGACACGATTCTCGCGGCGATCGAGACCGCGTTGCTGACCGCCTACCGGCACACCGACGGAGCCGAACCGCACGCCCGGGTGGAGATCGACCGAAGGTCGGGCGCCGCCCTGGTGTACGCGCAGGAGATGGACGCCGACGGCAGCCTGGTGCGGGAGTGGGACGACACCCCGCACGACTTCGGCCGGATCGCCGCCATGACCGCCAAGCAGGTGATCCTCCAGCGGTTGCGGGAGGCCACCGACGAGGTGCACTTCGGTGAGTACGTGGGCCGCGAGGGTGACCTGGTCACCGGCGTGGTGCAGGCGCACGAGACGCGTACCGAGAAGGGCATCGTCAGCGTCGACCTGGGCAAGCTGGAGGGCGTGCTGCCGCAGTCCGAGCAGGTGCCCGGTGAGCGGTACGCGCACGGCGAGCGGGTCCGCTGTGTGGTGGTGCACGTGGCCAAGGGCATGCGCGGGCCGCAGATCACCCTGTCCCGGTCGCACCCGGCTCTGGTCAAGAAGCTGTTCGCCCTGGAGGTGCCGGAGATCGCCGACGGCACCGTGGAGATCGGCGCGATCGCCCGTGAGGCGGGCCATCGTACGAAGATCGCTGTCCGCTCCACCACCCCCGGGGTGAACGCCAAGGGCGCCTGCATCGGCCCGATGGGTCAGCGGGTGCGTGCCGTGATGAGCGAGCTGCACGGTGAGAAGATCGACATCATCGACTGGTCGGACGACCCGGCCACCTTCGTCGGCAACGCGTTGTCGCCGGCCAAGGCGTTGCGGGTCGAGGTGGTCGATCTGGCCAACCGGGCCGCTCGCGTGACCGTTCCCGACTTCCAGCTGTCGCTCGCGATCGGTCGGGAGGGGCAGAATGCCCGACTCGCGGCCCGTTTGACCGGTTGGCGGATCGACATTCGGTCCGATGCGGAGCAGACCGCGCCTGCCGCGCGGGGGGCGGCTGATCACGTGCGGGAGCCGGGCGGCGCGATCTCGGGCAGCTAGGGGTAGACTTCCTCCAGTGGTACGACGCACTCAACCGGAGCGCACCTGTGTGGGTTGCCGGAAACGTGCGCCGGCCAGCGAATTGCTGCGGGTTGTCGCGGTCAGGGACGAGGCTGGTCACAGCCTCCGGCCTGATCCGCTCCGCAGGCTGCCGGGTCGGGGAGCGAACATGCACCCGGATCCGGCCTGCTTCGCGCTGGCGGTGCGGCGCCGCGCCTTCGGGCGTGCGCTGCGCAGCACCGAGGTCCTCGACCACGGTGTGCTGGCGGAGCACGTCGATGCGCCAACCACTACGTCCGGTCAGCCCGACCGGGCGAGGGTCGCTAGCAGGGTAGGACGACCGACATGAGCACACGATGAAGTCCCTGAAATGACCAGGCTTCAAGTGCACGAGTGAGGTCGCTGCGGGTGCTGCCCGCACGACCTCGGAGTGAGGAGTGCAGTGGCAGGCAAGGCCCGCGTACACGAGCTTGCAAAAGAGCTCGGGGTCGAGAGTAAGACCGTTCTCGCCAAGCTGAAGGAAATGGGCGAGTTCGTGAAGTCCGCGTCCAGCACCGTCGAGGCGCCCGTCGCCCGACGGCTGCGTAACGCATTCGTCGCGTCCGCCGGAGCTCCGGCTCCGGCCGCCCCGTCGGCGCCCGCGTCGACGCAGGCTTCGACACCGACCCCGACGACGTCCCCGACCCCGGGCGCGCCCCGGGTCTCGGCCAGGCCGATGCCGCCTCGGCGGCCGGCCGCGCCGGCTCCCGGCCCGAAGCCGAAGGGTCCGGTGCCTGGTGCGCCGCAGCCCGCGGCTCCGGTCGCCAAGCCGGCGAGTGCGCACGACATCGAGGTGGCGGCCGCGGAGGCGCGTGCCGCCGCGTTGAAGGCTGAGCAGGAGGCCGCGGTCAAGGCCGCACAGGCCGCCCGCCAGCAGCAGCGGGACAACCCCGTTCGCCGGGAGCCCCCGGCAGACGGCGGCAACCGCCCCGGCCCTCGGCCGGGTCCGGCCGCGATGCCCCCTCGTCCCGGTTCACCGGCAGCTCGTCCGAGCACGCCGGCTCCGGGTCCGGGTGCCCGACCTGGTGGTCGCCCGCCGGCGCGTGGCGCCGGTAACAACCCGTTCGGCATCCAGGGTGGCCAGCAGCAGCGGCCCCCGGCCGCGGGTGCGGGTGGCCCCCGTCCCAACAGCCCGGCGGGCATGCCGCCGCGGCCGAGCCCGAACTCGATGCCGCCGCGGCCCAGCCCGGCGTCCATGCCGAGTCAGCGTCCGGCTGCCGGTCGCCCCGGTCCCGGTGGCGCTGGTCGCCCCGGTGGCGGTGGCGCTGGTCGTCCCGGTGGCGGTGGCGGTGGTTTCCGTGGCGGTCCCGGCGGTGGCGCCGGTGGCGGTGGCGGTTACCGAGGCGGCCCTGGTGGCGGCGCGGGTGCCGGCGGTGGCGGTGGCTACCGTGGCGGTCCCGGCGGCGGTGGCGGTGCTCCCGGTGGCGGTTTCCGTCCGGGCGCTCCGTCCGGTGGTGGCGGTCGCCCGGGTGCGGGTGGTCGTGGCCGTGGCGGCGGCGCCGCGGGTGCCTTCGGGCGTCCGGGTGGCCGGCCGACGCGTGGTCGCAAGTCCAAGAAGCAGCGCAGACAGGAGTTCGACAACCTGTCGGCTCCGACCATGAGCTCGGGTGCTCCCCGGGGTCAGGGTCAGATCGTCAGGCTCTCCCGTGGCGCCTCGCTGTCCGACTTCGCGGACAAGATCAACGCCAACCCGGGTTCGCTGGTCCAGGAGATGTTCAACCTGGGCGAGATGGTCACCGCGACCCAGTCCTGTTCTGACGACACCCTGCACCTGCTGGGTGAGCACCTGGGCTTCGACATCCAGATCGTCAGCCCGGAGGACGAGGACCGCGAGCTGCTCGCGCAGTTCAACATCGACCTCGACGCGGAGGTGGCCGAGGAGCGTCTGGTCAGCCGTGCGCCGGTGGTGACCGTCATGGGTCACGTCGACCACGGTAAGACCAAGCTGCTCGACGCGATCCGCAAGGCGAACGTCGTGGCCGGTGAAGCGGGTGGCATCACCCAGCACATCGGTGCCTACCAGGTCCACGTCCCGCACGAGGGCGAGGACCGGGCGGTCACCTTCATCGACACCCCGGGTCACGAGGCGTTCACCGCCATGCGTGCTCGTGGTGCTCAGGTCACGGACATCGTGATCCTGGTCGTCGCGGCCGACGACGGTGTGATGCCGCAGACCATCGAGGCGTTGAACCACGCCAAGGCGGCCGACGTGCCGATCGTGGTCGCGGTCAACAAGGTCGACAAGCCGGACGCCAACCCGGACAAGGTCCGCCAGCAGCTGACCGAGTACGGCCTGGTCGCCGAGGAGTACGGCGGCGAGACCATGTTCGTCAACGTGGCAGCCAAGCCGGGCATCGGCATCGAGGAGCTCCTCGAGGCTGTCCTGCTGACCGCCGACGCGTCGCTGGAGCTGACCGCTCCGATCGACGGGCCGGCGCAGGGTGTGGCCATTGAGGCACACCTGGACAAGGGCCGCGGTGCGGTGGCGACGGTGCTGGTGCAGAAGGGCACCCTGCGGGCGGGCGACTCGATCGTCGCCGGTGGAGCGCACGGCCGGGTTCGGGCCATGCTCGACGAGAACGGCAACCAGCTCACCGAGGCTGGGCCGGCCCGTCCGGTCATGGTGCTGGGTCTGACCGCGCCGCCCGGCGCGGGCGACACCTTCCTCGCCGCGGCGGACGACCGCACGGTGCGGCAGATCGCCGAGCAGCGGCAGGCACGGCGGCGGGCGGCGTCCTTCGCCAACTCCCGTGGTCGGGCCACCCTCGAGACGCTCATGGAGCAGCTCAAGGAGGGCGAGAAGACCTCGCTCAACCTCATCCTCAAGGGCGATGTCTCCGGTTCGGTGGAGGCCCTGGAGGACGCGCTGTTCAACCTCGACATCCCCGAGGAGGTCCAGCTCAAGGTCCTCGACCGGGGCGTCGGCGCGATCACCGAGAGCAACGTCATGCTCGCGAGCGCTTCGTCCGAGCCGGTCACGATCATCGGCTTCAACGTGCGGGCCTCGAACAAGGTCCGTGAGATGGCCGACCGCGAGGGCGTGGAGATCCGGTACTACACCGTCATCTACCAGGCCATCGAGGAGATCGAGGCAGCGCTCAAGGGCCTGCTCAAGCCGGAGTACGAGGAGGCCGAGCTGGGCACCGCGGAGATCCGCGATGTCTTCCGCTCGTCCAAGATCGGCAACATCTCCGGTTGCATCGTCCGGTCGGGTGTCCTTCGGCGCAACGCCAAGGCTCGCCTGCTGCGAGACGGGGCGGTCGTGGCGGACAACCTCACGATCAGCTCGTTGAAGCGGTTCAAGGACGACGCCACCGAGGTCCGCGAGGGCTTCGAGTGTGGTCTGACCCTGGGTGGTTACAACAACGTCCAGGTCGGCGACATCATCGAAACCTTCGAGATGCGGGAGAAGGTTCGCGCCTGATCCGGCAGTGACACGCTGATCAAGGGGTTTACGCCGTACGGCGTAAACCCCTTGATCATGCGGGGCGGGTTGGCGGTATCGTCCGGGGCGATGTTCACCGGAACCGCGGTCTTCGACCTGCTGCTGCCGGGCGACTCCCGGTCGCTCAAAGCCAAGAGATCATATGTACGGCCGATCGTGGCGGCGCTGCGCCGCTTCGAGGTGTCGGCCGCCGAGGTGGGTGCGCTCGACCTGCATGGTCGAGCGCAGCTCGCGGTGGCCGTGGTGGCCGCCGAGACGGCGCACGTCCGCGAGGTGCTCGACTCCTGTGAGCGCCTGGTGGCCGGTCGCCCCGAGGTCGAGTTGCTGTCGGTCCGGCGCCGGCTCTACGGCGTGGACGACGACTGACCATGGTGCCGGCCGCGCCGGGCGACCGGGGCGGCCGCGAAGGTAATGTTCGAGATGTTGGCCGGTCGGCCGGCGGCCTACGGGCCGTCGGGTCGACCGGGAGCAGGACGCCGTGGAGGTGGCGAAATGTCTGATCCGGCCAAGGTACGCCGGCACGCGGAACGGGTGCGTGAGCTGGTCGCGTCGGTGGTGCGGAGCCAGATCAAGGACCCGCGGCTCGGGATGATCACCATCACCGACGCCCGGATTACCGCTGACCTGCGTGACGCGACGGTCTTCTACACGGTGCTCGGTGACTCGGTGGCCCAGGCGGACACCGCGGCGGCGCTGGAGAGCGCCAAGGGGCTGCTGCGCAGCACGGTCGGCAAGGCGCTCGGGCTGCGCCACTCGCCGACCCTCACGTTCGTCCTCGACGACGTGCAGGACCAGGTCAAGCACATCGACGACCTGCTCGCCGCCGCCCGCAACGCCGACGCCGAGGTGCAGCGGCTCGCCGCCCAGGCGAAGTACGCGGGCGAGGCCCAGCCGTACCGGGTGGATGACGAGGACGACGAGACGGACGAAGCCGACGAGGCCACCGACGTCAAGGACACCCCGCGGGGTGGGGAAACGCGGTGACCAGCACCGCCAGCGCCCCGCTCACCGGGGCATCCGGGCTCGGTCCCGCCGAGGCGGCGTGGGCCGCGGCCGAGGCGTTGGTGCGGGCTCTCCCGTCGACCGGCCGGGTGCTGCTGATCTGCCACATCAACCCGGACGGCGACGCGCTGGGCAGCATGCTGGGCTTTGGTCTGGGCCTGCGGCAGTTCGGCGTACGCGACGTGCAGGCGACCTTCCCCGGGCCACCGGAGGTGCCGGAGCCGTTCCGTGGGCTCCCCGGGCTGGATCTGCTGGTTCCGGCGGACGCCGCCGACCCGGCGCCCGATCTGGTGATCTCTTTCGACGCGGCGAGCGAGTCGCGCCTCGGCGAGTTGGCCGGGCGGTTGTCGTCGGCGGGTGCGGCGCTGGTGCTCGACCACCATGCCTCCAACCCTGGCTTCGGCACTGTCAACCTGGTCGACCCGGGTGCGGCGGCCACGTCGGTCGTGGCCGAGCAGTTGCTGGCCCGCCTCGGGGTGGTGGTGGATAGGGCCATCGCCGAGTGCCTCTACGTGGCGCTGACGACTGACACTGGCTCGTTCCGGTTCGAGGCGACGACTCCGGCGGTGCATCAGATGGCCGCCCGGTTGCTGGCGACCGGCATCTCGCCCGGTGACATCTCCCGGCGGGTCTTCGACACCCGGCCCTTCGGCGCGGTCCGCCTCTTCGGTGAGGTGCTCGGTCGGGCCCGGCTCGAGCCGGCCGCCGCCGGTGGGCGGGGGCTGGTCTGGACCTTCGCCACGCTGGACGACCTGGCCCGGCACGACCAGCGGCCGTACGTGCTGGAGGCGCTGATCGACTCGGTGCGCTGCACCGCCGAGGCGGATGTGGCCTGTGTGGTGAAGCAGACCAGGCCCGCCGAGTGGGCGGTGTCGATGCGCAGCAAGGGCGCGGTGGACGTCAGTCGGGTCGCGGTCGCGCTGGGCGGTGGTGGTCACACGTTCGCGGCCGGGTTCACCGGTCGGGGCACCGCCGAGCAGGTGGTCGAGTCGATCCGCGGTCAGCTGGACGCGGCGCTGATCGGCTGAGGCCCTCCGACGGCTGCCGTGGCTCGCGTGGTCCGGAAGATCAGGGTCAGCTCCGGGGAGTGTTGGTCTTCCGGCGCTCCGTGATAGCGGGAAGAATCGCGGGATGGAGCAGCCGCACGACCTCACCGTGGAGGCCCCCCGCGCCTGGGACCGGCCCGCCGTCTCCGTTCCCGTCCTCGTCTGCCTGTCGCTCGTCGGTGGCCGGTTCGCGTCCTTCTCCACGGAGGCGAATCTTTTCACCCTCGGCACCGGTGGCGTGCTGATCTGGCTCGGTCTGAGCAACCGGGTGCCCCGCCGGCCGGCGCCGCGCCGGCTGGGCGCGGGGGCGGCCTGGTGGGCGGTGCCGGTGGTGGTCTTCGGGGTCTTCGAGGGCGTGACCTTCGTGCTGGCTGTCGGCGATGACTTCCCCACCTTCTCCCGGCTGGCCGACCCTCTCCTGGAGGATCACCTGACCCGGTCGGCGGTCTGGTTCGCCTGGCTGGCCGCTTTCTGGGGGTTGGTGCGGCGATGATGCGAGCACTCGCGATCGGTGGGTTCGTCACCGCGCTGGTCCTCTTCGCGGTGGTCGAGTGGATGGCCCGGCGGGAGGGTTCCCGGATCCCCACCCTGGGCGAGGTCTGCGCCTACGTGATGCGCTACGAGGTCGGCCCGGTGCCGGTGGGCCGGATCGGTCTGTTCGGGTTCTGGTGGTGGCTGGGCTGGCACTTCCTGGCCCGCTGAACCGGGTTGTCGACTGTCCAGATGGCGGGAACCGTAAGCAGTATGTGGACCTGAACGATAACTTGGGAGAAGGCCGGTGCCGCCTGGCGGTGCAGGTCATGGGCGGTGGTGCCACACCCCGTGCCGCCTCCCTCCAGGGTCGGATCGACCCGGGCTCACGCTGCCCAGTCGGCTGCTCCGGTAACCCCGGACCGCCGTGGGGCGCTCAGCACGACCGCCCGTGAGGGCCGCCGCGTGTCGGCGGCTCGCGCCCTGGGAAGAGGAGCGCCACCATGCCGAACAAGCCCAAGCCCGAGACCACCACCGACGACGCCCGCGAGCAGGCTCGCCGCGCGCTGCAGACGTCGATGGACACCCGGCAGTGATTCGAACCGTCCGACGGTAGGCACTGCCCGGGCTGCGGCGAGTCCGCGCGCCACCCGCCAACGAGGGTAAGTAGTCGGCGGGATTGCGATCCTTACCGCAGCCGTGCCAGGATCGGCGCGATGAGCCAGACCTCCGCCACCCGATCCGCCTCGCCGCGCCGGATCGCCGCGCTCGCTCTGCCGGCCCTCGTGGTGCTCGCCGCCGAGCCGCTCTACGTGCTTGTCGACACCGCAGTGGTCGGTCACCTCGGCCGGGTGCCGCTCGCCGCGCTCGCCGTCGGTGGCACGGTCATGACGCTCACCGCGTGGGTGGGCACCGTGGTCGCCTACGGCACCACCGGGCGCGCGGCCCGCCGCTTCGGAGCGGGCGACCGGGCAGCCGCGGTCGCCGAGGGCGTCCAGTCGTCCTGGCTGGCGTTCGGCGTCGGTCTGCTGATCGCGATCGGCATGCAGGTCGGCGGCGGCGCGCTCGCGCGTACCCTCGCGGGTGGTGGTGGCGAGGTGGCGGACGCCGCCGCGCAGTGGTTGCGGATCGCGGCCCTTGGCGCTCCTGGCCTGTTGCTCGCCGCCGCCGGCAACGGCTGGCTGCGCGGTGTGCAGGACACTCGCCGCCCGTTGTTCTTCGTGCTCGGCCCCAACCTGCTCTCCGCGTTGCTCTGCCCGCTGCTGGTCTACCCCGGCGGGCTGGGCCTGGTCGGCTCGGCGGTGGCGAACGTCGTCGCGCAGACGCTGTGCGGCGTGCTCTTCGCCGCCGCCCTGGTCGGCGAGCGGGTGTCGCTGCGGCCCCGGCCCCGCGTGATCCGCCAGCAACTGGTGCTCAGCCGGGACCTGCTGATCCGTGGGCTGGCGTTCCAGGCCAGCTTCCTGTCCGCGACCGCCGTCGCCGCCCGCTTCGGGGCCGCCGCCGTCGGCGCCCACCAGATCGCCCTGCAACTCTGGTTCTTCACCGCGCTGGTGCTCGACGCTCTGGCCATCGCCGCACAGTCCCTGGTCGGTGCCGCGCTCGGCGCCGGCGACGACGAGGGTGCGCGGGCGCTCGCCCGCCGGGTCGGGTTGCTCGGCGGCGTCTGCGGCGTGGGCTTCGCGCTGCTCATCGCCGCCGGCGCCGGCGTCGTGCCGTCGTGGTTCAGCTCCGATCCGGGGGTACGCGAGCAGGCCACGGTGGCCTGGCCGTGGTTCGTTGTCATGCTGCCCCTGGCCGGGGTGGTGTTCGCCCTCGACGGCGTGCTGATCGGCGCCGGCGACGTGCGTTACCTGCGCAACCTCACCATCGTGGCGGCGCTCGGCGGCTTCCTGCCGGCCATCTGGCTGGCGTACGCGCTCGACCTCGGGCTGGGCGGCATCTGGGCCGGGCTGACCCTGTTCGTGGTGATCCGGCTGGTCGCCCTGCTGCTGCGACTGCGCGACGGCGGCTGGGCGGTGACCGGGGCCATCCGCTGACCGCCCGCCGGGCCCGCCGGTCAGCAGCGCATGGTGGTCGGCGCGGGCGCGCCAAGGTCGAAGATGGTGCCCGGGTCACCTGCGGGTATCCGCTTCCCGTGCAGGTCTGCCAACCAGTACTGCTCGCGGACCCAGCCGTCCCGCAGTTGAGCGCAGTCCGCGTTCCAGGTGATGGCCTCCGCTGAACCGAGCCACAGGCCCTTCGAGGATGCCTGCACGTCGTCCGGGTGCGGCACCTGCCAGACCACGCGGTCGCGAAGTGCCACCACGCTGGCGCCGGCGGGCGCACGCAGGTCCACGTCGAACGGGTACGCCCACACGAACTCGCTGGACACCTCCAGCACCCGGATGCCGTTCTCCTCGGTGGCCCGGTAACTGACCCGGCCGTCGGCGCGGGCGCCAGGCTCCCACTCCGACGGCGACGCCATTCGGGTCGCGTACCGAAGGAAGGTGTTGCTGGTGAAGTCCGGCCGGAGCCGCTCGCGGGCGTCCGGGGCGAGCAGCGCCAGGAACGGCTCGGGATCACCCATGAACATCGAGGTGTCGAGCCGGCTCTTGATCAACGCCTTGCGCACCGACTCCAGCGCGATCCGCACCTGGGCCGTGGTGAACGGCCCGGTGGCCTTGGCCGCCGGCATGCGCACGGCCTGCTCACCCGGCGCGAAGGAGGCCGCCGGTGACCCGGCGAACAGGTCCCGTGGCTCGCCGACCCTGCTCACCGGCAGGGTCGGGCTTGGCGTGGGGCTCGCCGAGGGGGACGCCTGGATGCCGTCGGCGACCCGACCGACCAACACCACCCCGCCGACGACCATCAGCAGGGTCAGCGCCAGGCCGAAGCCGAGCAGCAGGGCCCCGTTGTGCCGGGCCGAGAAGAAGCGGACCCGGTCCCATCCGGTGGGCTGGTGCTCGGTCTGCGGTGCCCGCAGCCAGTCCGGTAGCTGCACCGGGTTGACCTCCGCTACCGCGGCGGGCGGCGGTGGCGGGTCGACCGGCTCCGGCGACGTGCGTTCCATGTTCTCTCCGTCAGTAGTCGCCGCTGGTGGCCAGCGCGAGCAGGTAGTAGGTGCCGGTCACCAACGCGGTCCCGAGGGCGGCGGCCACGACGAACGACAGCACGGCGACGAGGTGCGGATGCGACTCGCTCCATCTGCGCCGGCCGCGCCAGTGCCACACCGCCCGACGGGCGGCCCGAAGCGCCGGCCAACCCTCGATCAGGTCGTCGACATGGCGTGCCGGCGTCCGCCGCTGCGGCGTCGGATGCCGCATCCAGTCCGGAAGGTCGACCCGAGCGCGGTGCTCGTGGCCCGGGGGTCGGTCGGTGGTCATCGGCAGTCCTGATCTCACGGTGATGGCAACGGGCGGATGATCTTCGCATCCGGGCAGACGGCTGGCTGTCCCCATCCGACAAAACGCCGAATGGACGCCCCGGCCCGACAAAGCCGGCTCAGCCCCCGGGCGGAGGCTGGGGTCACGCCGGGCGTGCCCACGCAGTGCGGGGTGGTGGCCATCTGGCAGGCTTGGCCGACGTGAGCACCGATGGTCTGATCGTGGTCGACAAGCCCGGCGGCATGACGTCGCACGACGTGGTGGCGCGGATCCGCCGACTGGCGAAGACCCGACGGGTCGGGCACGGCGGCACCCTCGACCCGATGGCGACCGGCGTGCTGGTGATCGGTGTCGGCCGGGCCACCCGGCTGCTGACCTACGTGATCGGCGCCGGCAAGAGTTACGCCGGCACCATCCGGCTCGGCCAGACCACAGTCACCGACGACGCCGAGGGCGACGTGACCGCCACCGTGCCGGCCGGGCAGGTCACCGACGACGCGATCCGGTCGGCGCTGGCCGGGCTGAGCGGCGAGGTCGACCAGGTGCCGAGCGCGGTCAGCGCCATCAAGATCGACGGGCAGCGGGCGTACAAGCGGGTCCGCGACGGGGAGAGCGTCGAACTGCCGGCGCGGCGGGTCACCATCTCCCGGTTGGAGGTGTTGGCGATCCGCCGCACCGAGCCGGACGTGGTGGACGTGGACGTGGACGTGACCTGCTCCTCCGGCACGTACATCCGGGCCATCGCCCGGGACGCCGGCCTGGCGCTCGGCGTCGGCGGGCACCTCACGGCGCTGCGGCGCACCGCTGTGGGTGGCTTCACCCTCGCCGAGGCGGCGACCCTCGACGAGTTGGAACAGCGCGCCCCGGACGTGGTGAACCTGCCACTTGACGCGGCGGCAGACCGGTTCTTCGCACGCCGGGAGGCCACGCCCGACGAGGCCCGGGTGCTCGCCCACGGCGGTCCACTGGACCCGGCCGGCCTCACCGGGCCGTACGCCGTCTTCGGGCCAGCCGGCGGCCTGATCGCTATCGTCAGCGAGCGGGACGGGCGGGCTCGGGCGGAGATCGTGCTCGCCCCGGCCTGACGGCGGGGCAGGTCCGCCGGCCGCAGCCGGCGGTGTCTACCCGCCGATCGGCGGGACAGCAGAGAGGAACGGCATGCAGCGGTGGCGGGGCTACGACGCGGCGCCCGGCGGATGGGGACGCTCGGTGGTCACCATCGGCGTCTTCGACGGCGTGCACAAGGGGCATCAGGCGACGATCGGGCACACCGTGGCCCGGGCCCGCGAGTTGGGCGTGCAGTCGGTGGTGGTCACCTTCGACCCGCACCCGGCCGAGGTGGTCCGCCCCGGTTCGCACCCGGCGGTGCTCACCGAGCCGGCGCGTAAGGCCGAGCTGATCGAGGCGCTCGGCGTGGACGTGCTCTGCGTGGTGCCGTTCACCCCCGAGTTCTCCCGGGTACCGGCCGAACAGTTCGTGCACGACGTCCTGGTCGAGCACCTGCACGCGGCGTTGGTGGTGGTCGGCAACAACTTCCGCTTCGGGCACCGGGCCGCCGGCGACGTGGCGTTGCTGGAACGGCTGGGTCAGACGTTCGGCTTCGGCGTGGAGGGCAACCCGCTGGTCGCCGAGTCCGGCACCGTCTTCTCCTCCACGTACATCCGTTCCTGCGTCGACGCGGGCGACGTGGGCGCGGCGGCCGCCGCGCTGGGCCGCCCACACCGGGTGGAGGGCGTCGTGGTCCGCGGCGACCAGCGGGGCCGGGAGCTGGGCTTCCCCACCGCGAACCTGCTCTGCCACAGGTACGCGGCGGTGCCCGCCGACGGGGTGTACGCGGCCCGGCTGATCCGTCGCGGCCAGCACGAGCCGCTGCTGGCGGCGGTGTCCGTGGGCACCAACCCGACCTTCTCCGGCCGGGAGCGGCGGGTGGAGGCGTACGCGCTGGACTTCAGCGGCGACCTGTACGGCGAGCGGCTGGCCCTCGACTTCGTGGCGCACCTGCGCGGTCAGATCCGGTACGACTCGATCGAGCCGTTGATCGCCCAGATGAATCAGGATGTCGAGCGCACCCGGCGCGTTCTGGCCTGATCGTCGGGGAGTGGCGGGCCGCCACCGAGGCCCTTCGCCGGGTGTTACCGGCGAGTGC
The DNA here is from genome assembly GCF_018070365.1 of Micromonospora sp. D93. Lineage (NCBI taxonomy): Bacteria > Bacillati > Actinomycetota > Actinomycetes > Micromonosporales > Micromonosporaceae > Micromonospora > Micromonospora sp. D93. The sequence continues at coordinate 64,706 of NZ_JAGPXW010000001.1, forward strand.
TGGTAGTCTTGCCGGGACGTCGGGTGACCGGCGTGGGGCCTCGCGTGCCTGCTCGACGCCGCGGGTGCGAGGTACCGGTCCGTTCCCGGTTCATCGGGACGACGGACACCCACTTGATCAACCCATCGAAACAGGGAGAACATGGCGCTCGATCAGGAAGCCAAGGCCAGCATCCGCGCGGAGTACGCGACCGCCGAGGGCGACACCGGTTCGCCGGAGGTCCAGGTCGCGGTCCTCACCAAGCGGATCGCCGAGCTGACCGAGCACCTGAAGGTGCACAAGCACGACCACCACAGCCGCCGTGGGCTGCTGCTGCTGGTCGGCCGGCGCCGTCGGTTGCTCAACTACGTCCAGAAGAAGGACATTGCCCGCTACCGGTCGCTCATCGAGCGGCTCGGTCTGCGCCGGTGACGTGACGGGGGAGTGGCCGGACGGCCGCTCCCCCGTACCGCGTCCCACCTGAAGAAACACGGGCCGCGCGACCACCCGAGAGGGAGCCGGTCAGCGTACCGGTCTCCGGTAGTGGCCCCCGGGAACCCCGGCATCATGCCGGCCACCCGGGCGCTTCGATCGAAGACCGGCCGTCTGAGCAGCTCCCCGATGTCGTGGGCCCACGACGCGAAGGAGCACCACAGCACATGACCGAGACCAAACTCGGCACCGAATCCCGCACCGCCGTGATCGACAACGGGTCCTTCGGCACCCGCGAGATCACCTTCTCCACCGGTCGGCTGGCTCGCCAGGCCGCCGGTTCCGTCATCGCCCAGCTGGGCGAGACGGTCGTTCTCTCCGCCACGACCGCCGGTAAGCACCCGAAGGAGCAGTTCGACTTCTTCCCGCTGACCGTCGACGTCGAGGAGCGGATGTACGCCGCGGGCCGCATCCCCGGCTCGTTCTTCCGCCGCGAGGGTCGGCCCAGCGAGGACGCGATCCTCACCTGCCGGCTGATCGACCGGCCGTTGCGCCCGTCCTTCGTCAAGGGCCTGCGCAACGAGGTCCAGGTCGTCGAGACCATCCTCGCGCTCGACCCGCAGCACCCGTACGACGTCGTGGCGATCAACGCCGCCTCGATGTCGACCAAGCTCTCCGGCCTGCCGTTCTCCGGCCCGATCGGTGCGACCCGCGTCGCCCACATCGACGGCCAGTGGGTCGCCTTCCCGACCCTGGAGGAGCTGGCTCGCGCCACCTTCGACATGGTCGTGGCCGGCCGCACGCTCGAAGACGGCGACGTCGCGATCATGATGGTCGAGGCCGAGGCCACCCCGAACGCCGTCGCCCTCATCTCGGCCGGCGCCACCGCCCCGACCGAGGAGGTCGTCGCCAGCGGCCTGGAGGCCGCCAAGCCGGCGATCCGTGAGCTGTGCCGCGCGCAGAGCGAGCTGGCCGAGGTCGCCGCCAAGCCGGTCACCGAGTTCCCGGTCTTCCTGGACTACCAGGACGACGTGTACGACGCCGTCTCCGAGCTGGCCCGCGCCGACGTCGCCGAGGCGATCACCATCGCCGGCAAGGCCGACCGCGAGGAGGCCCTGGACCGGGTCAAGGCCCGGGTCGCCGAGGAGTTGGGCGCTCGGTTCGAGGGTCGGGAGAAGGAGCTCAGCGCTGCCTTCCGGTCGCTGACCAAGTCCGAGGTGCGCAACCGCGTGCTGCGTGAGCAGGTCCGCATGGACGGGCGTGGCCCGCGGGACATCCGTTCGCTGACCGCCGAGGTCGGCGTGCTGCCCCGGGTGCACGGTTCGGCGCTGTTCGAGCGGGGCGAGACCCAGATCCTGGGCGTCACGACGCTGAACATGCTCCGCATGGAGCAGATGGTGGACACGCTGTCCCCCGAGAACCGCAAGCGCTACATGCACAACTACAACTTCCCGCCGTACTCGACCGGCGAGACCGGTCGGGTCGGCTCGCCGAAGCGTCGCGAGATCGGCCACGGCGCTCTCGCCGAGCGTGCGCTGATCCCGGTGCTGCCGTCGCGCGAGGAGTTCCCGTACGCCATCCGGCAGGTGTCGGAGGCGCTCGGCTCCAACGGCTCCACCTCGATGGGTTCGGTCTGCGCCTCGACGCTGGGCCTGCTCTCCGCGGGTGTTCCGCTGAAGGCGCCGGTCGCAGGCATCGCGATGGGGCTCATCTCCGACGAGGTGGACGGCAAGACCCAGTACGTGACGCTCACCGACATCCTCGGTGCCGAGGACGCGTTCGGTGACATGGACTTCAAGGTCGCCGGCACCCCGGAGTTCGTCACCGCGCTCCAGCTCGACACCAAGCTCAACGGCATCCCGTCGGATGTGCTGGCCGCCGCGCTCCAGCAGGCGAACGAGGCCCGGCAGATCATCCTCGGCGTCATGAAGGCGGCGATCGAGGCTCCGGCCGAGATGTCGGACTACGCGCCGCGAGTCACCACCGTCAAGATCCCGGTGGACAAGATCGGCATGGTGATCGGCCCGAAGGGGCAGACCATCAACGCGATCCAGGACGAGACCGGCGCCGAGATCTCCATCGAGGACGACGGCACGATCTACGTCGGCGCCACCAACGGGCCGTCGGCCCAGGCGGCCGTCGACCGGATCAACGGGATCGCCAACCCGACGCTGCCGAAGCAGGGCGAGCGGTTCCTCGGCACTGTCGTCAAGACCGCCGCGTTCGGCGCGTTCATCTCGCTCCTGCCGGGTCGTGACGGCCTGCTGCACATCTCCAAGGTGGGCGACGGCAAGCGGGTCGAGCGCGTCGAGGACTTCCTCAACGTCGGCGACCGGGTCGAGGTCGAGATCGCGGACATCGACGCCCGCGGCAAGATCTACCTGGACAAGGTCCGCCCGGAGGGCACCGAGGCTCCGGCCGCCGGTGAGGCCGCCTCCGGTGACCGGCCGGCTGGTCGGGACCGGGGCGACCGGGCTCCGCGTGACCGTGGCGACCGTGAGCGTGGCGGCGACCGTGGCGGGCGTGGCCCGGAGCGCGGCGGCGAGGGCGGCAACGGCAACGGTGGCGGCGGCGAGGGTGGCGAGGGCGGCGAGCGTCCGCGCCGCCGGACCCGGCACAGCTGATCGTCGTACCACGCATCACCCACCCCTCGTCGAACCGGGAGCAAGACGTGAGTCGGGCCATCAGCGCGCCGTTTCCACCGGATCGACGGGGGGTGGCCCCGTCGCGGGACACCGGGGCGGGCCGCTCCGGCGGCACCGCCCGCGCGGTGACCCGGACACTCAGCGACGACCCGCTGGGCGGCACGGTACGACGTACCGTGCTGCCCAGCGGCCTGCGCGTCCTCACCGAGGCGATTCCGGCGATGCGCAGCGTCTCGTTCGGCATCTGGGTGGCGGTCGGCTCGCGTGACGAGACCGGGCCGCAGGCAGGTGCCGCGCACTTCCTCGAGCACCTGCTCTTCAAGGGCACCCACAAGCGCACCGCACTGGAGATCTCCTCGCAGATCGAGGCGGTGGGCGGTGAGACCAACGCCTTCACCACGAAGGAATACACCTGCTACTACGCCCGCGTGCTGGACGAGGACCTGCCGCTGGCGGTCGACGTGATGTGCGACCTGGTCGCCGACTCGCTGTTGGAGCCGGCCGACGTCGAGACCGAGCGCGGCGTGATCCTGGAGGAGATCGCCATGCACGACGACGAGCCGGGTGACGAGGTGCACGACCTCTTCGTCCAGGCCGTCTACGGAGATCACCCGCTCGGTCGGCTGATCTCCGGCACCGCGGAGACCGTCACCCCGATGACCCGGCGGCAGATCCAGAGCTTCTACCGGGGCCGCTACACAGCGCCGCAGATCGTCATCGCCGCCGCCGGCAACCTCGACCACGCCGCAGTGGTCAAGATGGTCCGTCAGGCCGTGCGCGGCACCCCGCTGGACAGCGACCCGGCCAGCCCGGCGCCGCACCGCGCGGCGACCCCTGCGGTACGCACCAAGCCGGCGACCACAGTGGTGGAGCCGAAGGAGACCGAGCAGGCACACGTCATCATCGGCTGCCCCGGCATCGACCGGCTCGATGATCGGCGGTTCGCCCTCGGGGTGCTCAACAACGTGCTCGGCGGCGGCATGTCCAGCCGCCTGTTCCAGGAGATCCGCGAGCAGCGCGGCCTCGCATACTCGGTCTACTCCTACGCCAGCCAGTACGCCGACAGCGGCCTGTTCGCCGTCTACGCCGGCTGCGCGCCGGGCAAGGTGGACGAGGTGTTGGCCCTGACCCGCGCGGAGCTGGCCAGGGTGGCCGCCGACGGGTTGACCGAGGCCGAGGTGGCCCGGGGCAAGGGGATGAGCAAGGGCTCCTTCGTGCTCGGCCTGGAGGACACCGGTTCCCGGATGAGCCGGCTTGCCAAGGGTGAGCTGCTCTACGGCGACCTGATGCCTGTCGACGAGTTGCTCCGCCGGGTCGACGAGGTCACCGTGGAGGACGTGAACGTCCTCGCCGCCGAGGTGCTCAGCCGCCCGATGTCGCTGGCCGTGGTGGGCCCGTTCGGCGCTGGAGACTTCGCGGTCTGAGGTCTGCCGTCCGGCCGGTCGAGGCGTCCCGGTCGGGCGTACCGGCCGGTGGAGCACAGCGGATCCGGCCGGAAGGGCCCGTCCCGATTGGGATAGGTTGTGCCCCGTGACTGACGAGCGGGGAAAGACCCCGGCCCAGCAGCTGCGGGTCGGCGTGTTTGGTGCGCGCGGCCGGATGGGCATCGAGGTCTGCAAGGCGGTAGACGCCGCCGACGATCTCGCCCTGACCGCGGCGATCGACCAGGGCGACGACCGCTCCGCCGTCTCCGGTGCCGAGGTGGTCGTCGACTTCACCACGCCGGACGTCGTCATGGACAACCTCCAGTGGTGCGTCGAGCAGGGCATCAGCGCGGTGGTCGGCACGACCGGCTTCACCGAGCAGCGGCTGGAGCAGGTGCGCGGCTGGCTGACCGACCGGCCCGGGGTGGGCGTGGTCGTCGCTCCGAACTTCGGCATCGGCGCGGTGCTGATGATGCAGTTCGCCGCGCGCGCCGCCCGGCACTTCGAGTCCGTCGAGATCATCGAGCAGCACCACCCGCGCAAGCTGGACGCTCCGAGCGGCACCGCCACCCACACCGCCCGACAGATCGCCCGGGCGCGCGCCGAGGCCGGTCTCGGCCCGGTGCCGGACGCCACCAAGGACGAGGTGCCGGGTGCGCGCGGCGCCGAGATCGACGGGGTACGCGTCCACGCGGTGCGCGCCACCGGCCTGGTCGCCCACCAGGAGGTGCTCTTCGGTGGCACCGGCGAGACGCTGACGATCCGGCACGACTCGTACGACCGGGTGTCGTTCATGCCGGGTGTGCTGCTGGCCGTCCGCGCGGTGCGTGACCGCCCCGGCCTCACCGTCGGCCTGGACGCCCTGCTCGACTGACCGGGCCGCGTCCTTCCGGGGCGAAATCCGGTCGCGGCGCGGGTCCGGCCGCCCCTAGGCTGCCCCGATGATCGATGGTGGACACGTCGACCGGGCCGGGCGGCGAGTCACGCTGCGGCCGGTCGACGACGACAACTGGCGTGCGGTGGCCGACGTTGCCCCGCGCGACGACCAGCGCCGGTTCGTGGCCGCGCTGGGCGCTCGCTACCTGCTGCTCAGCATGCGCTCCGAGGTGTGGAACTCGCTCGCGGTGTACGCCGACGACACAGTCGTCGGCCACGTCATGTGGGGCGTGGACGACGACGAGCTGATCGCCGAACGAACCCCCTGAGCCCGTCCGGCCCGGCCCACGTCATTCACTCGACCGGCACCTTCTCGGTCGGCACGCCCACGTGCAGGCGCACCTGCGGCACCAACATGTCGTCGACGTCCAGCGCGCGCGCCGCGCCGTCGAGCTCCCACCCGGTGCTGGTCAGGAACTTGCGGGTCGCCTCGTCACCATCGAACGCCCAGGCCACCGCCCGACTCATCCCGTCCTCCCGCCACAGGTCGACGGCGGCGGCGAGCAGTCGACTGCCGTGCCCCCGCCGGCCCCACCGCGGCTCCACCAGCAGGTCGGTCACCGCCGCCACGTCCGGGCCGAGCGCGTCGGCCGGCTCGCCCGGGGCCAACGCCTCGCCGTCGGCCGGACCGGAGGCGGCGAACCCCACCAGATACGATTGCTCGGCCTGTTCGACGGCGACCAGCACCCGGTGCGCGCCCGAGGGCGGCTCCAGCACCGCGGCGCTCCACCGCCGGGCGAGGAACGCCTCGTCCAGGTTGTCGAGCACATGCCGAGGCAGGATCCGGCGGTACGCGACCCGCCAGGTCGCGAGCTGGATGCGTGCGATCTCGCCGGCGTCCTCGGGACGCGCCGGGCGGACGTACCCGAGAGCCATGGGACGGAAGCCTACGCAGGGCGAGGGAGACGACGGTGGCGCAGGGTGCCAACAGGACGACCACGCAGGTCGTCGGGGTGGTGGTGCTCGCCGCGGCGGTCACCGGGTTCCTCGCCGTCGCAGCCGTCCGGCACGGTTTCTTCGACCTGAAGGTCTACTACGGCGCGCTGACCTGGTGGGTGCACGACGGCGGGGAGATCTACGACTACCTCAAACCGGGCACCCAGTACGGCTTCACCTACCCGCCGTTCGCCGCGCTGGTGATGCTGCCGATGGCGTACCTGCCGTGGTCGGCCGCGATCGTGGTGAGCGTGCTCGCCAGCGTGGCCACCACCGCGGTGCTGATCTGGTGGCTGGTCGACCCGATAGCCCGGCGCGCCGGCTGGACCCGGTGGTTCGCCCTCGCCGTGGCGCTGTGCCTGGTCGCCGCGTTCGAGCCGATGCGGGAGACGGTCAACTTCGGCCAGGTCAACACGCTGCTGCTCTTCCTGGTGGCGGTGGACCTGCTGCGGTTGCTGCCGGCCGGCAACCGGTGGACCGGGGTGGGCATCGGCCTCGCCACGGCGATCAAGCTGACCCCGGGCGTGTTCATCGTCTACCTGTTGGTGACCGGGCGCTGGCGGGCGGCGCTCACCGCCAGCGGTACGGCCGCCGGGGTGTCGCTGCTGGCCGCCGCGCTCTTCCCGGACGCGTCCCGGGAGTTCTGGACCGAGGCGTTGTGGAACACCGGCCGGGTCGGCGAGTTGGCCTTCGTCTCCAACCAGTCGCTACGCGGGGTGGTCGCCCGGCTCGACCCGGAGCACCCGAGCACCCTGCTGTGGCTGCTGCTGGTGCTCGGCACCCTGGCGCTCTGGGCCTGGCGGTCCCGGGCTGCCGTCGCGGCCGGCGACGAGGCGACCGGCCTGGCGCTGACCGGTGCCGTGATGTGCCTGGTCAGCCCGGTCACCTGGGTGCACCACCTGGTCTGGCTGCTGCCCGCGTTGATCCTGCTGGTCGACAACGCGATGGCCGCGCCGGCCGGCCGCCGACGGCGGTTCCTGCTGGTCGCCGCGACCATCGGGTACGCGCTGCTGATCAGCCGGACCGTCTGGTTCTGGGAGAAGGACTTCACAGGCGTCGACGGCTTCCTGGGCAGCAACGCCTACGTGTGGATCAGTCTGGCGTTGCTGGCCTTCCTGCCGATCCGCCGGTGGCCGACCCCGGACGGGTCAGCGGTCGAGGCGTCCGGCGTACCGCAACTCGACGAGCCCGACCGGCGGGCCCCCGCCGGCCAGCGGCACCTGGTAGGTCGACCGCTCACCGTCCGGTGACAGGCCGGCGCTCTCGCAGAACCGGCGAGCCCGCCGATTGTCCGCCAGCACCCACGCCCGGTACCCGCCCCAGCCCCGCTCGGTGAGCCCGCTCCGGGCGGCGTCCAGCAGCGCGGCCGCGGTCCCGTCACCCCAGCGGGCCGGATCCACGTAGAGCGCCACCACCTCGCCGACCGTCGGGTCCAGGTCGTCCCGGTCCTGGTTGCGGCGGTACGGCCCGAAGGTGGTGAAGCCCACGACCGACCCGTCCACCTCGCCGAGCAGAGTGGTGAACGGGTGCTCCGGATCGGCGGTGCCGACGTCGCGACGACGCTGCGCCCAGGCCACCACGTTGAGCCGCCCGAGCACCTCGTCCGGCATGAAGCCGGTATAGCCCGCCTGCCAGCCGTGCACGTGTACCCGGGCGACCGCCTCGGCGTCGTCCGGCTCCTCCCGACGGATGGTCAGCATTGCACCGTTCTATGCCCCGTTGGTCGTCACGTCCAGCTTCCCGCACCGGCGTCGTACCAATGAATTAAGGTCGCCGACGATGAGCGCACCGGAATCACTCTCGCTCGCCCAGGCCCGCCGCGTGGCGCTGACCGCCCAGGGCTTCGCCGACCCGGCGCCGACGGGCGTGCCCACCCGCCGGCACCTGCGTCGGGTGCTGGGCCGGGTCGGGCTGATCCAGATGGACTCGGTCAACGTGCTGCAACGCGCGCACTACCTGCCGCTCTACAGCCGGCTCGGGCCCTACCCGACCACACTGCTCGACCAGGCCGCCTACCGACGCCCACGCGAGCTGTTCGAATACTGGGGCCACGAGGCGTCGCTGGTGCCGGTGGAGCTGCATCCGATGCTGCGCTGGCGGATGGCCCGCGCGCACAGCGAATCCTGGGGCGGCATGCGACGGATCGCCCAGGAGCAGCCGGAGTTGGTCGCCTGGGTTCGGGACGAGGTGGCCGCCCGAGGCCCGCTGACCGCCGCCGAGATCGAGCACGACGCGCCCCGAGAGACCGGCAACTGGGGGTGGAACTGGTCGGCGGTCAAGCGGGCGTTGGAGTTCCTGTTCTGGGCCGGGGAGGTGACCGCCGCCGAGCGCAGCACCTCCTTCGCCCGCCGCTACGACCTGCCCGAGCGGGTGCTGCCCCCGGCGGTGCTGGCCGCGCCCACCCCGAGCGACGCCGAGGCGTACCGCACGCTGGTGGCCCTCGCCGCGCGCTCGCTCGGGGTGGCCGCCGAGCCGGAGCTGCGCGACTACTTCCGGTTGCCGCTGGCCGGCGCCCGGCAGGCCGTCGCGGAGCTGGCCGAGGCCGGTGAGCTGGTGCCGGTCACCGTGGCGGGCTGGCGACAGCCGGCCTGGCTGCACACGTCCGCCCGGCTGCCCCGCTGGGTGCGGGGCAACACACTGGTCAGCCCCTTCGACCCGCTGATCTGGGAACGTGCCCGCACCGAGCGGCTGTTCGACTTCAGCTACCGGATCGAGATCTACGTCCCGGCGCCACAACGGGTCTACGGCTACTACGTGTTGCCGTTCCTGCAGGGCGACCGGTTCACCGCCCGGGTCGATCTGAAGGCCGATCGCAAGGCCGGGGTGCTGCTGGTACCGGCAGCCTGGCTCGAACCCGGCGCGGACCCGGGGGAGACCGCGGTGGCCCTCGCCGCCGAGCTGTACCGGCTCGCCGGCTGGCTCGGCCTGGACGCGGTCGTACCGCCGACAGTTGGCGACCTGGCCGGTCCACTCAGGGCCGCATTGGCCGGCGTGTCCGGTGTACCGTGAGCGTGTGACGAGCGTTCCCGGACCGGTCAACCAGCCGCAGCCCGCCCCCGGCGCGGTCCACACGGCGCCGCCCGACGGGTTCGGTCCCGGTGGGTTCGATCCCCGCGGTTCCGGTCCCGGCGGCTCGGGTCCGGAGGGTTGGCCGACGACCCCGCCTGGCAGCTACTCGGCGCCTGAGCCGGATCGGCTGACCCGGTTCGTGCTGCGACTCTACGAACGTTCCCCGCGCTGGGCGGTGCCGCTGGCAGCGCTCGGCTGCGTCGGCATCGGCATGAGCTACGCGATGCTCAGCAACCCGACCCACGCCGACCCGGATGCCGCGCCCACCTGTCTGCTCAAGTTGACCACCGGGCTGGACTGCCCGGGCTGTGGCGGCACACGCGCACTCTGGTACGTGCTGCACGGCGACCTGCCGGCCGCCGCCCGGCACCACTTCCTGTTCATCTTCGCGCTGCCGTTCCTCGCGTACCTCTTCGTGGCCTGGGCGGGAAGCCAGGCGTTCGGTTGGCGAATGCCCGAGATGCGGATCAGCTCGAAGGCCATCGGCGGTTTCCTGGCCGCGTGGCTGGCCTTCTCGGTGCTCCGCAACCTGCCGTGGGCGCCGTTCACCTCGCTCTACGTCTGACCTGCCGCGGCTCGATCTGCCGTCGTCGGCCGCGCCGGTGCCCGAAGCGCCGGTGCGCGGATACGGGGCTCGGCCGGGATGCACTGTTCGGGCGTCCTTTGGAGCTGATTCGTTTACGACATCACGGGCCTCCTCCGGTGCCACCACGCATGATCAACTCGGGTATCCAGGAAACCGGTCCATCCACCCGACCCGGATGCCCCGACTTTCAGGAACCCGAGTCGATCACCCTGCTGGGCAGCGGCACACCGCGTCCGCCGCACAGCGGCCGACGCAGCTCGGCCCAACATCGTGCTCGATCCTGGATGTAGTGGCGTCGGACGCGGCGGATGCCACTACATCCCTGGCAACATAATTGCGTTAGCGAGCGGTTGCTGGGTGCAAGGGCGCGGTGAGCCCAGGTCCGCCACTCCAGAAACGCCCCGCCCGCGCCGATCTTGCAGTTTCGGTCGCCGATATGCGCCGAATGCCCTCTTGTGTCGCGACAGTAAACGCAAGATCGCGGAAGAGGGGCACCCCACCCTCGTCGATCATGGAGTTACGGTGCCTGGTTTGGCTCGATTCGGGCACTTTGCCACCCACCACAAGTCCATGATCGACGGAACAGCGCGGGGTTGACGAACAGCCACTCCGCCTAACGCAACGGTGTTGACATCCCTGGTGTTGCGCGATCTTGCGGACGGAAGCGGCTGCCGGATCGCTCGGCTCGTCCGGGTCGCCTGAGCGGCGCTCGGGCCTCGGTCGTCGGCCTTGGCGACCATCTGCCGGGGCTGATGTCGTCAACGATTCAGCTCCAGAGGACGCTGATGGAACTGTCCGTCCCCGGCCTCGACGATGATGCCTGGACCCTGGATCCCGGCGTGGCGCGGACCCGCGTGGCGCGGACCCGCGTGGCGCGGCCGGACCCGCCCGCGCCCGGGCGTCCTCGGCTCCGCAGCTGGCTGAGTGATCGACATTGCACGGGGCGTGCCTGAGTTGGGCCGGGCGGCACCCCACCACTAAAGTCCCAGGAATGCCGGACATGGTGCAGCCCCAGGTCAAGTTGATCGCGTGGACCCAATTCGCGGCCCCGGACGACGTGCCGTGGTCGACCGACGCGGAGGGTGGCCAGGCGCTCGCCGAATTCGCCGGTCGGGCCTGCTACCAGTCGTGGAAGAAGCCGAACCCGGCGACCGCCACCAACGCCGGCTACCTGGCGCACATCCTCGAAGTGGGCCACCTGAGCGTGCTGGAGCACGGGTCGGTCACCTTCTACTTCACCGGGGTGTCCCGTTCCTTCACCCACGAGTTGATCCGGCACCGACACTTCTCGTACTCCCAGCTGTCCCAGCGCTACGTCCCGGAGCGTGACGCGGCCATGGTCGAGCCGGCCGTCATCGCCGACGACCCGGAGCTGCACAAGAAGTTCGTAGAAGCCGCCGAGGCGAGCGTTCGGGCGTACACCGAGTTGCTGGAGGGCCTCGAGCAGCGTTTTTCGGACGAGTCGAACCCGACGCTGCGCCGCAAGCAGGCCCGGCAGGCGGCCCGGGCGGTGCTGCCCAACGCCACCGAGACCCGGATCGTGGTCTCCGGCAACTACCGGGCCTGGCGGCACTTCGTCGCCATGCGGGCCACCGAGCACGCCGACGTGGAGATCCGTGAGCTGGCCGTGGAGTGCCTTCGCCAGCTCCAGGGCGTCGCTCCGAACGTGTTCGCCGACTTCGTGATCTCCACGCTGCCGGACGGCACCGAAGTGGCGGCCAGCCCGCACGAGGCGTCCTGAGCCCTTCCCCGGCGGGCCCCGGCTGGTCGTCCGCTAGGTTGGAGGGTATGACGCACGACCACCTCGACGCCGCGGCCCGACCGGCGTCCCGCCCCTTCGGCCGGCTGCTCACAGCCATGGCGACCCCGTTCGCCCCCGACGGTTCCCTCGATCTCGACGGCGCCGCCCGGCTGGCGAGCCACCTGGTTGACGAGCAGGGCAACGACGCGTTGGTGGTCAACGGCACCACCGGCGAGTCGCCGACCACCACCGACGCGGAGAAGGAACAGCTGATCCGGGCCGTGGTGGAGGCCGTCGGTGACCGCGCCAAGGTGGTCGCGGGCGTCGGCACCAACGACACACGGCACACCATCGAGCTGGCCGCCGCCGCCGAGAAGGCAGGCGCGCACGGCCTGTTGGTGGTCACCCCGTACTACAGCAAGCCGCCGCAGAGCGGCTTGCTGCGACACTTCACCGCGGTGGCCGACGCCACCGGCCTGCCGGTGATGCTGTACGACATTCCGCACCGCTCCGGCGTGCCGATCGACACCGAGACGTTGGTCCGGCTCGCCGAACACGGCCGGATCGTCGCGGTCAAGGACGCCAAGACCGACCTGACCGCCACCAGCTGGGTCACCAGCCGGACCACCCTCGCCTTCTACTGCGGCGAGGACGCCCTCACCCTGCCGGCGCTGGCCGTCGGTTCCGTGGGCGTGGTCGGCACCTCGACGCACTTCACCGGGGCGCTGACCGCACAGATGATCGAGGCGTTCGACGCGGGGGACATGCCGACCGCGCTGGCCCTGCACCGGCGGCTGCTGCCGCTGTTCACCGGCATCTTCCGTACCCAGGGCACCATCCTGGTGAAGGCGGGCCTGGCGTCGCTGGGCCTGCCGGCCGGCCCGGTGCGACCCCCGCTCGTGGACGCCACCGACGACGAGATCGCCCAGCTGCGCGCGGACTTCGCGGCAGCGGGCCTGGAGCTGCCCGAATGAACGAACGACACGATGGACGTCGAGTAACGGCGTCGCAGAATGAGGTGGACGCGTGACCGAGGCGCACATCGAGGCGGAACTACCCCCGCCGCTGCCGGAAGGCGGCCTGCGGATCATCCCGCTCGGCGGGCTCGGCGCCATCGGTCGGAACATGACCGTCTTCGAGTACGACGGCAAGTTGCTGATCGTCGACTGCGGGGTTCTGTTCCCCGACGTCGAGCAGCCGGGTGTGGACCTGATCCTGCCCGACTTCGGCCCGATCCTGGACCGGCTGGCCGACGTCCAGGCGATCGTGCTGACGCACGGTCACGAGGACCACATCGGCGCGGTGCCGTACCTGCTCGCCCACAAGCCCGACATCCCGCTGGTCGGCTCACAGTTCACCCTCGCCCTGGTCGAGGCCAAGTTGGCCGAGCGGCGGATCCAGCCGTACACGCTGACCGTGCGGGAGGGCGGCCGTGAGCGGCTCGGCCCGTTCGAGTGTGAGTTCTTCGCGGTCAACCACTCGATCCCGGACGCCCTCGCGGTGGCCATCCGCACCCCCGCCGGCCTGGTGCTGCACACCGGCGACTTCAAGATGGACCAGCTCCCGCTGGACGGTCGGATCACCGACCTGGCCGGCTTCGCCCGGCTCGGCGCCGAAGGTGTCGACCTGCTGCTGTCCGACTCCACAAACGCGGAGATCCCGGGTTTCGTCACCCCGGAGCGGGAGATCGGGCCGGTGCTCGACTCGATCTTCGCGAAGGCCAAGGGTCGCATCATCGTGGCGTCGTTCGCCTCGCACGTGCACCGCGTGCAGCAGGTCTTCGACTCCGCCGCCGAGCACGGCCGTAAGGTCGCGCTGATCGGCCGGTCCATGGTCCGCAACATGGGCATCGCCCGGGACCTCGGCCTGCTGAACATCCCGGCCGGCCTGGTCATCAGCATCGACGAGGCGACCACTCTGCCGCCGGACGAGATCGTGCTGATGTCCACCGGTTCCCAGGGTGAGCCGATGAGCGCGCTGGGCCGGATGGCCAGCGGCGACCACCGGCACATCACCATCGCCCCCGGCGACACCGTCGTGCTGGCCTCCTCGCTGGTGCCCGGCAACGAGACCTCGGTCTACCGGGTGATCAACCGGCTTGCCCGGGCCGGCGCGGTCGTCGTGCACAAGGACGTCGCGAAGGTGCACGTCTCCGGGCACGCCCCCGCCGGGGAGCTGCTCTACCTGCTCAACGTGGTTCGGCCCAGCAACCTGATGCCCGTGCACGGCGAGTGGCGTCACCTGCGCGCCCACGCCCGGCTCGGCATCGAGTCCGGGGTCGCCGCCGACCGGGTGGTGATCTGCGAGGACGGCGACGTGGTCGACCTGGTCGAGGGCCGCGCCACACTGGTCGGGCACGTGAAGAGCCGGTACGTCTACGTGGACGGCCTCGCCGTGGGTGACGTCAGCGAGTCGCTGCTCACCGAACGGCGGATCCTCGGTGACGGCGGTTTCATCGCCACCACAGTGGTCGTGGACTCGGTCACCGGCAAGGTGGTCGCCGGCCCGACGCTGTCCGCGAAGGGCTTCTCCGAGGACCCGGAGGCGTTCAACCCGGTGGTCCCGCTGGTCACCGAGGCGCTCAACCGGGCCGCGGCGGACGGCATCACCGACCCGCACCAGCTCCAGCAGATCGTCCGGCGGACCGTTGGGCGGTGGGTCAACGACAAGTACCGTCGTCGTCCGATGATCGTGCCCACCGTCGTCGAGGTCTGACCGCACGCGTCACGATGCCCGCCCGCACCTCGTGTGCGGGCGGGCATCGCCGTTCCGAAATGTTCCCCGGGTCAGCCGCGCTGGAGCCGGCGTCGCAGCAGCAGCACCAGTCCGCCGCCGAGGGTCAGCAGTGACACGCCGATCAGGCCGTACGCGAGGGTGCTCGTGCCGGTGCGCGGCAGTTCCGCTGCCGCCGGGGCGGGCGTGGCCGGTGGCGTGGTCGGGTCGGCCGGTGCTGTGGTCGGGCCGGCCGGTGCTGTGGTGGCGACCCCGCCGCCTCCGGATCCGCCGCCGGTCAGGCGGACCGTCACCGAGGTGTCTCGGTTGGTGTACCGGTTGGTGGGCCCGAGCCAGAGCCGAACGCTCGTCGTGCCGCCAGTGGCCGCCACCCGTACGTCGAAGCTGTCCGTGGCGCCGTCCGCGAGGGGGCGACCGCGCAGGATCTCGCAGCCCACACCGTTCGTCCGGCCGCTGTCGGAGCACCCCGGTGCGGTCACCCGCACCCCGTCCGGGGTGGCGACGTTCAACAAGTACCCGCCGATGTCGAACGTGCCGGTGTTCGTGACCCGTACCCGGATGGTCGCGGCACTGTCCACGACCGGGCCTGCGGTGGCCCGTAGTCGCAGCGTCGTGCGGTCCGGCCAGTTGAGCCGGAAGTCGGTGGGTCGGTCGGTGCGGCCGGTGGCGTCCTGCCCGGCGACGGAACCCCACTCGGTCACCCCGAAGACCGGCTGCGCAGCCGATGAGGTCACCGTCAGGCGGTACGTCCGATCGCCCCCGGCGGGCAGTTCCGCGCCGCCGCAGACCCAGCTCCTCGGCGCACCGTCGACGGCCCGGCAGTCGCCGCGTGCGGTCAGGCCGGCATCCTGTGGCAGGCGGAGAACGAAGAAGCCCTTCGCCGCCGTCCCACCCTCGTTGACGACCTTGACCTCCAGCGGACCCGACGGGTGCCACGGGTCACCGCCGAGGAAGACGATGTCGGCCCGGGCCAGAATCGTCGGCGCGGGGTTCCCGGCCGTCGTGCTCGGCGAGACGGTCGGGTTCGCGGCGGCGGCACCGGCAACGGTCGGGGCGGCGAGGGCGGACAGGGCGAGCACGGCGGCACCGAGAATGCCGGACCGGAGCGGGCGGTTCATGACGACTCCCGAGGGGTAGCGGTGGGCTGACGGCGATATCACAGCCGTGCCGTACTCCCGGTTGCGTGCTGTCGGATGTCCTGCAGTCGCGCGGCAACCGCAACCTTTTGCGCCCCTGGCGAATCAGGGCAGCGCGGCGACCGCCTCGGCGTACGCGACGCCGGTGGCGATGGCGGCGTCCATGAGGATCCGCAGCTGCGCCGGGGCGACCCCGTGCGCCAGGTCGGTGGCCATGTCGCCGGCCAGCACCAACTCGTCGCCGAGGTCGTGCGCGTACGCCTTGGGCAGCAGCCGGTCGTGGTTCCACGCGTTGCAGAAGGCGTACACCTCGGCGCGGCGGGCCGCCGGCAGCCGGCGGTTGGCCATGGCGCGGGCGTGCAGCACCTCACCGCGCTCACCGGCCCGCCGGAACTGGATCACCGCCCCCTCCCAGTGGCCGACCACGGCCCCGCCCTCGTCCACCAGGTACCGGTCGCCGCGCCCGTCCAGGATCGCGGTGATCATGCCGAGGGAGAGCGCGGACAACTCGCGCTCACCCAGCTCGTTCTCAGCGTCGGAGCTGCCGGTGTCGGGCTCGTCGGGCCCGTCGTCGGTGGGCAGCGCAACCGGCGCCGCGAGTGGGCGCTCGGCCAACCAGGCGGCCATCCGTCCGGAGTGGTGCCCGGTGCCGTTGCGCGCGTCGAAGCTGCCGGCCAACTCGTTGGCCACCCCGAGCAGCAGCGCCCCGAGCGTGGCGACGTTCAACTCGGTGGCCGTCCGCTCGCCGTACGCCGGGCGGGGCATCGTCCGCCCGCCCAGCCCGGCGTCGGCGGCCAACCCGCAGACCAGTGCCCCGGCGGCGGCGAACTCCATGGCGGCGAGATCGTCGGTCGGCCGGTCCAACCGGGGTAGCTGCTCGGCCAGAATGGTCAGCCCGCGTTCCAGGTGCCCGCCCAGCGCGCAGAACCGCAGGTGCGCGGCGAGGTGGGGGAATGCCGCGCGCTCGCGCCCGTGCCGGCGGTACGCCCGCACGTGGGCCGCCGCCGCCCGCGTCGGCTCGCCGGTGCGGAGTGCGGGCAGCAGGCCGGCGACCAGGTCCCGCTCGGGTTGGTCGGTGCAGGACTGCGGGTCGCCGTCGGATTCCGTGAGCTCGGTGAGCGCGGCGGCCCACTCGCCCCAGCCGGCCAGCAGTTCGGCGCGCCGCGCCGAGGCGCAGCCCGGGCAGCCGCCGGCCGGGCCGGGTCGTTTTCCGGACCACCGCTCGTACCAGTGCCGCGCGGTGGGCTCGTCGCCCAGGTGATCGGCGATCCGGCAGTGCAGCTCCGCGACGGTCGGTGTGTCCGGGCCATCCGCGCCGACCCGGTGGGCCAGGTCGTGCAGCAGGGACCGGGTCTGGTCCAGCCCGACCCGGGGGGTGCCGAGCAGCGCCTCCACCGCGTACCGCTGGTAGCGCAGCAGCAGCCCGGTTTCCGTGTCGGTGAGCAGGTCGGGCCGGTGGTCGGCGGCGGCGCGGCAGCGCCGGACCGGCTCGACCAGGCGCCACCGTTCCCCGTGCAGCAGGTACGCCTCGATCAGTGCGAACCGCGCGTCCATCCCGGACCGGACGTCGCCGGCCGCGTCGGCGCGCTCGGCGAGCCGCTCCAGGGCCACCTGCCGGGCCGGGCCGTCGGGGAGGTCCCGCGCGTCGGCGAGCGCGGTCTCCAGCGCCGGTACGCGCGCGAGGCGGTCACCGGGGCCGGTGGGCGGCGTGCCGGTGCGGCTGCCGGTGAACTCGTCCCGGCCGGTCACGACGGGACCGCCCCGGGCAGTCGACGGACCGCCACGGCCAGCTGGCAGCCGGTGGAGATGCCACAGTCGAGCAGTTGGTCGAGCTGGTGTGGGGTCACGCCGCGTTCCAGGTCGGTGATCACCTCGCCGTACACCCGGGCCCGACCGTCGTCGTCGACGTGCACGAACGCCTTCGGCCAGAGCCGGTCGTGGTTCCAGGAGTTGCAGAACGCGTACAGGTCGGGCACCCGTTCGATGCCGAAGGTCGGATCGACCATGGTGCGGATCTGGAGCAGCTCCCCGTCGCCGCCGACGCGGAGGAACCAGATCATGTTGTCGTCGAAGTGGCCCACCAGCTCGCGGTCCAGGGTCAGGCCGACGGACCGGCCGCGGGCAGCGAGCACCGCGGCGACCAGTTCGCCGGTCAGCGGACGCAGTGCGCCAGGGTGCCCGGCCAGCGGATCGTCCGGATCGCCCTCGATTTCCGGCGACGCCATGGGGCATCCCTTCTGAGGCGGATATCACGACCGGCGGTGGGGTTCGTGTTACGACGCGCGGACACGACCCGGAAAAGCGGGGATCTGCCCGGCCCCACCGTTACCGTGACTCTATGGCGGGCCGTACCTCTCAGGCGAGCCGGCGACGCGGCGCGTCGCCGCGCGGTGGCACCAACAGTCGTGCCCGTCAACCGGCGAAGAAGGCCACCCGGGCGCCGGTCCGACGTCGCACGACGCCGCCGCGGCCCGGCCCGGCGGTCTACGTGGGCCGCGCGGTCGGGGCACTGTGGATGGGGCTGGCGCACGGGATGGGCTGGGCCGTGCGCGCTGCCGGCCGGCAGGCCGCCTCGGCCCGTGACCTCGACCCGGAGCACCGCCGCGACGGTGCCGGGCTGCTCATGTTCGGGCTCGCCCTACTCTCCGCCGTGGCGCTCTGGCTGTCCGGAGCGGGGCCGGTGGGCGCTCGACTGGCCGACACGATCCGGCTGTTCCTGGGCGCGATCTCGGTTGTCGTACCGGTGTTGTTGATGATCGGGGCGTGGCGGCTGATGCGTCAGCCGGCGGATCCGGAGCACCGGGGCCGTGGGTTGATCGGCTGGGGTTCGCTGCTGGTGTCGACCGCCGCGCTGCTCCAGATCGGCCAGGACCCGGCCGACCCATTGGAGCGTGACTTCGCTGGCGGTCTGGTCGGCGCGGGCGTCGGCGGGCTGCTGGAGCGGGCGGTGACCGCCTGGGTGGCGGTGCCGCTGCTCATCCTGCTGCTGCTCTTCGGCCTGCTCGTGGTGACCGCGACGCCGATCAACAAGATCCCGGAGCGGCTGGGCCTGCTCGCAGGTGGACTGGTCGGCGCACCGGAGACGGACGAGGAGGCGGACGAGGTGGCCGCCAAGCCGGCGCGCAAGCGACCGGCGAAGCGGATGCCCGCGCCACTGGACCCGGACGACTTCGAGGACCTGGACGGCGCGGACCTCCAGGAGACCATGGTGCTGCCGCGCAAGTCGCCGGCGAAGGTGCCGGCCAGCCGCAAGCCGCAGGCCGAGCCGCCGGAGCACTCGCCCGCCCCGACCCGGGCCGAGCAACTCGCGTTGACCGGGCTGTCCGGGGACTACACCCTGCCGCCGGCCAACATGCTGAGTGCCGGGGCCGCCGCGAAGACTCGCAGCAAGGCCAACGACGAGGTGATCGCCGCACTGACCGGCGTGTTCGACCAGTTCGATGTGGACGCGGCGGTCACCGGCTTCACCCGTGGCCCGACCGTCACCCGTTACGAGGTGGAGCTGGGGCACGGCGTCAAGGTCGAGCGGATCACCCAGCTGTCCCGCAACATCGCGTACGCGGTGAAGTCGCCGGACGTGCGGATCCTCAGTCCGATCCCGGGCAAGAGCGCCGTCGGCGTGGAGATCCCGAACACCGACCCGGAGAACGTCGCCCTCGGCGACGTGCTGCGTTCGCGGGCGGCGACCAGCGATCACCACCCGATGGTCGTGGCGCTCGGCAAGGACATCGAGGGCGGCTACGTGGTGGCCAACCTCGCGAAGATGCCCCACATTCTCATTGCCGGGGCCACTGGGGCCGGCAAGAGTTCGTGCCTGAACACTCTTCTTGTTTCCGTTTTGACCCGTGCCACCCCGGACGAGGTGCGGCTGCTGCTGATCGACCCGAAGCGGGTCGAGATGACCGGCTACGAGGGCATCCCGCACCTGGTCACCCCGATCGTGACCAACGCGAAGAAGGCGGCCGACTCGCTGGACTGGGTGGTCCGCGAGATGGACATGCGCTACGACGACCTCGCCGCCAACGGCGTCCGGCACATCGACGACTTCAACCGCAAGGTTCGCAACGGCGAGATCAAGGCCCCGCCGGGCAGCGAACGCGAGATGCGGCCGTACCCGTACCTGTTGGTGATCGTGGACGAGCTGGCCGACCTGATGATGGTCGCGCCGCGCGACGTGGAGGACTCGGTCGTCCGGATCACCCAGCTGGCCCGGGCCGCCGGCATTCACCTGGTGCTGGCCACTCAGCGCCCCTCGGTCGACGTGGTGACTGGTCTGATCAAGGCGAACGTGCCGTCCCGGCTGGCGTTCGCCACGTCCTCCCTCGCGGACTCCCGGGTCATCCTCGACCAGCCGGGCGCGGAGAAGCTGCTCGGCCGTGGTGACGGGCTCTTCCTGCCGATGGGCGCCTCCAAGCCGGTCCGCATCCAGGGCGCCTGGGTGACCGAGCGCGAGATCGCCGACGTGGTGAAGTTCTGCAAGGACCAGCGCGAGCCGGAGTTCCGTAAGGACGTGCTGGCCCCGGCGCAGGAGACCAAGAAGAAGCCCGACGAGGACATCGGCGACGACCTGGACCTGTTGGTGCAGGCGGTGGAGCTGGTGGTCACCTCGCAGTTCGGCTCGACCTCGATGCTCCAACGCAAGCTGCGGGTCGGTTTCGCCAAGGCGGGCCGTCTGATGGACCTGATGGAGACCCGGGGCGTGGTCGGGCCGTCCGAGGGGTCGAAGGCGCGCGACGTGCTGGTCAAGCCGGACGAGCTGGAAGACGTCCTGGCGGGCCTGCGCGGCGACGGGGACTGACCCGCGGCCGACCCCGGACGCACGACGGGCCCGCCGGAATCCGGCGGGCCCGCGACGGCGGAGCGGTCAGTTGTTCATCAGCGCGGCGATGACCACCACACCGATGATCGCGGCGACGACGCTGGCCGCGGCGGCGTACCAGCCCAGCGGCTTGTCGCCGAGCACCGCGCCGACGACGCCGGCGATGACGCCGAGCACGCCGAAGATGATCGGGTTGAGCAGCAGGGCCAGGACAGCGAAGACGAAGCCCACGATGGTGAGGATGCGGGCGGCGTTGCTGCGGGGACGGGCGGTGCTCGGCATGTCGGCCATGTCTTCCTCCGGGTGAGAGCCTGTCGTGACGAATCGATCACTACCCACTGTGGGCGCTGGCCACGCCTGCCGGCGGGGCACCTCAGTGGAAGATCTTCAACCCGATCACGCCCGCGACCACCAGCAGGAGGCAGAGGACTCGGGGCAGGCTCGCCGACTCGCCGAGCGCCAGCATCCCGACCAGTGCGGTGCCGACCGCGCCGATGCCGACCCAGACCGCGTAGCCGGTGCCGACGGGGATGTCCCGCAGCGCGTACGACAGCCCGGCCATGCTCAGCAGCAGGGTCACCGCGAACACCACGGACGGGATCAGCCGGCTGAAACCGGCGCTGCGGTCCAGGGCGATCGCCCAGGCCGTCTCCAGCAGTCCTGAGATCACGAGTACGAGCCAGGCCATCGTTCACCTCACCGGAAGCGCCCGGGGCTGCCGCGCCGGGACGAGTCGAGTCTGCACGTCACGCGGGGCGTCTTGGCCTGACCGGGTACGCCCACCACTCGTCCGGAGCGGCCACGTGTAACCGGCCACCGGTGCCGACGCTAGCACCGACCCCGGCGGCGCGGCGGTGACCATCGCCACGACTGGTTGACCTCTACCTGACTTCAACTTGCAGTATCGCCACTATGACCATGCTCTACGCCGACCCCGAGGTCGCCGCCGCGCTGGACGCCGCCACCACGGTCGACGCCATGCGCGCCGCGGTCCTGGCCGCGTACGAGGGACGCCTGATCGCGCCGCCCCGGGCAGCCGCTCCGCTGAGCGGCGGGCGGATGGTCCTCACCGCCGGGCACCTGGTCGGTGAGTGGTACGGCTTCCGCTCCTACGACACCTTCGGTCACCCGCAGGGAGAGCAGTTGGTGGTGCTGCACGACGCCCGGACCGGGGCGGTCCGGGCGGTCGCCGTCGGCGAGGAGCTGGGCTCCCGTCGTACCGGAGGGTTGGGGGGCCTCGCGGTCGACGCGCTGGCCCGTCCCGACGCCGCCACCCTCGGGGTGATCGGCTCCGGCCGGCAGGCGTGGACCCAGGTCTGGGCCGCCGCCGCGGTCCGCCCGTTGCGCGAGGTGGTGGTGCACAGTCGGTCCGCCGCTCGCCGGGAGGCGCTCGCCGCCCGGGTCCGTGGCGAACTGGGCGTGCCGGCCCGCGCGGTGGCCGACCCGGCCTTGGCCGTCGCCGGGCGGGACCTGGTAGTGCTGGCGACCACCAGCCCCACCCCGGTGCTCCGCGCCGCCGACCTCAGCCCCGGCACGCACGTCAACGCGGTCGGCTTCAAGCAGCGCGACCGCAGCGAGTTCGGCACCGACCTGCTGGACACCGCCGACCTGCTGGTCACCGACTCGCCGGCCCAGGCGGCGGACTACCAGCCACCGATGCTCGCGGCCACACCCCCGTACGCCGGCGGGTTGCGCGACCTGGGCGGCATCCTGGCCGGCGCGGTCCCCGGCCGGACCACCGCGGACCAGATCTCCGTCTTCTGCTCCACCGGCCTGGCCGGCACCGAGGTGTTCCTGCTCGACGCGCTGACCCGGGTTGGCGCCGAGGTGCGCTGATCGGAATGACGTTCGCCTCCGTGTCGACAGTCTCCGCAGCCCGCGTGCGTGGGCTTACCCGGCCGGCCCGGTACCCTCGGATGGTGTCTGCCACCTCTCCTTCTCCCGCTGACCACGCCGAGGGCCGTCGCGTCGCCCTGCTGACCCTGGGCTGTGCCCGCAACGAGGTCGACTCGGAGGAGCTGGCCGCCCGCCTGCACGCCGACGGCTGGCAGGTGACCACCGACGGCGAGGGCGCCGACGTGGTGGTCGTCAACACCTGCGGTTTCGTGGAGAAGGCCAAGCAGGACTCGATCCAGACCCTGCTCGCCGCCGCCGGAACGGGCGCCAAGGTGGTCGCCGCCGGCTGCATGGCCGAGCGGTACGGCCGGGAGCTGGCCGACAGCCTCCCCGAGGCCCAGGCGGTGCTGAGCTTCGACGACTACCCCGACATCGCCGCCCGGCTGAACGCCGTCGTCGCCGGCGAGCAGATCACCGCGCACACCCCACGTGACCGGCGCGAGCTGCTGCCGCTGACCCCGGTGCAGCGCCGCGACAGCACTGTGTCGCTGCCCGGCCACGGCACCGTGACCCGCACCGTCGTCGACACCGACGAGCACACCCCGGCACACCTGCGCCAGGTGCTGCGCCGGCGGCTCGACACCGGCCCGGTGGCCTCGCTGAAGCTGGCCAGCGGCTGCGACCGCCGCTGCGCGTTCTGCGCCATCCCGGCCTTCCGGGGGGCCTTCGTCTCGCGTACGCCGGACGAGCTGCTCGCCGAGGCGGAGTGGTTGGCCAAGACCGGCGTACGCGAGCTGGTGCTGGTCAGCGAGAACTCCACCTCGTACGGCAAGGACCTGGGTGACCCGCGCGCCCTCGAGAAGCTGCTGCCGCAGCTCGCCGCGGTGACCGGCATCGTCCGGGTGCGGGCGAGCTACCTGCAGCCGGCCGAGACCCGGCCCGGGCTGGTCGAGGCGATCGCCACCACCCCGGGCGTGGCCCCGTACTTCGACCTGTCGTTCCAGCACTCCAGCGAGCCGGTGCTGCGCCGGATGCGGCGTTTCGGCTCCACCGACCGGTTCCTGGAGCTGCTGGCCAGTGCCCGCGCCCTGGCCCCGGAGGCGGGCGCCCGGAGCAACTTCATCGTCGGTTTCCCCGGCGAGACCCGCGCCGACGTCGACGAGCTGGTCCGGTTCCTGACCGAGGCCCGGCTCGACGCGATCGGCATGTTCGACTACAGCGACGAGGACGGCACCGAGGCCGCCGGCCTGCCCGGCAAGGTCTCCGCCGCGACGATCAAGCGGCGCTACGACCGGCTCAGCGCCCTCGCCGACGAGCTCTGCTCCCAGCGGGCCGAGGACCGGCTCGGCTCGACCGTCGAGGTGCTTGTCGACTCGATCGAGGACGGTGTGGTGGAGGGGCGGGCAGCGCACCAGGCGCCCGAGGTGGACGGCTCCACCACCCTCGTCGCCCCGGTCGAGGGCGGCGTCGACCTGGCCGCGCTGCGCCCGGGTGATCTGGTACGCGCAACGGTGACCGGCACCGAAGGGGTGGACCTGCTCGCTGTGCCGGATGAGATGATCTCGGCGGCGCCCGGCGCGGCACGGTGACGGCGGGCCCGAGCGGAGCGGGGGACCCAGGTGGTGCGGTGCCGGGAACGCCACGGCGGCCCGAGCGGAGTGCTGCGGTGACCGGGGCGACGGAGTCGACGCCGGGCCGGGTGGTGGCCGTGGTGCCCGTCGTCAACGCGGCCAACGCGCTGACCGCCCTGCGGCTGGTGCTGGTTCCGGTCTTCGGCGCCTCGGTGATCGTGTCGGGGATGACCCACGCCGGTTGGCGGATGGCGGCCTGCCTGATCTTCGCGGTGGCCTCCGCGACCGACCTGGTGGATGGCTGGATCGCCCGTCGGTTCGGGCTGGTCACGTCGGTCGGCAAGGTGGCCGACCCGATCGCCGACAAGGCGCTCACCGGCGCGGCGCTGGTGCTGCTCTCCTGGTACGACCAACTGCCCTGGTGGGTGACCGCGCTGATCCTCGTCCGCGAGCTGGGCATCACCGGGCTGCGGTTCTGGGTGATCCGGCACGGCGTGATCGCCGCCAGCCGAGGCGGCAAGGTCAAGACGGCGCTCCAGATCCTGGCCATCGCCTGGTACCTCTGGCCGATGCCGGCCGCGCTCGCCACCGTCGGCCCCTGGATCATGGCCGCCGCCGTCCTGGTCACGGTCGCCACCGGCTTCGACTACATAGCCCAAGCCCTACGCCTCCGCCGCCCCCGCTAACTCCCCACCCCCACACACCCCCTCCCGGGCCTCCCGGCCTGGCCCGTGCCCCCGTTGATCATGAAGTTATTGCCCTCCGGGGCGGCGTGTCGTGACGCTAACTTCATGATCAACGCGATTGGGTCGGGGGTTGGGTGCAGTTGGGTTGGGGATTGGTGGGTGGGGAAGGGCTGGTTTGTGCGGCTGGGGCGAGGGCGAGGGGCGAGGGACGGGGTGGCGGTGGACGGGGTGGACGGTGCCGGGGTGGATGGCGCACAGGTGGGTGGTGCTGGCGTGAGTGGTGGTGAGGTGGACGGTGCTGAGGTGGGCAGTGCGGCGGCGGGGGTCGTGCACCGGCTGGCCGAGCGACACGAGACCCTGGCCACTGTCGAATCGCTCACCGGCGGGTCGCTGGCCGCTTCGATCGTGAACATCGCCGGGGTCAGCGGCATCTACCGGGGTGGCCTCGTGGTCTACGCCACCGAGTTGAAGGCGACCCTGGCTGGCGTACCCGCTGATCTGCTGTCCGAGCGGGGGCCGGTGGACCCGGAGGTGGCAGCGGCGCTCGCCGAGGGTGGCCGGCAGCGGTGCGGCGCGGACTGGGGGCTGGCCACCACCGGGGTCGCCGGCCCCGAGCCGCAGGACGGGAAGCCCGTGGGCCTGGTCTACGTCGCGGTCGCCGGACCGAACGGCGGTGAGGTCCGCCAGCTCGACCTGGGCGGCGGGCGTGACCACGTCCGCGCGGCGGCGGTGGTCGAGGCGCTGCGGCTGCTCGCCGAGCGACTGGTTGCCGCGACACCGTGAACGCCAAGGCCAGAAGCACGCAGGCCGGGACTACGGTGGCCGGGACCAGGGAAGGGGCCGGGGGTGGCGGCCGGGACCCGAGGCCGGAAGTGTGGCCGGGGCCGTCCGGAACGGGGCGGAAACGGGCGGCGGCGCGCCCGGGAGGCCCGTCCCGACGAACCGACGGGCGGGGCGGGATGTCGCCCGGGCTCGCAACGGGTACGGTTGCGGGAAGGCTCCGACGTTCGGGGTCGGCGCGGCCCGCCGCGACCGGCTGCCCGGCGCCGGGCGCGAGGTATCCCTCAGGGGGAGGTGCGATGATCCTGCTACGCCGGGTGATCGGTGACGCACTGCGAGCGCGCCGGCAGGGGCAGCAGCGCACGCTGCGTGAGGTCTCCACCGCCGCCAACGTCAGCCTCGGCTACCTCTCCGAGATCGAGCGGGGGCACAAGGAGCCGTCGAGCGAGCTGCTCGCCGCGATCTGTGACGCCCTCGGGGCCCGCCTGTCCGAGTTGCTGCTAGAGGTGAGCGACACCGTGGCGCTCGCTGAGCAGATGCCCGGGGTGCTCGTCTCGATGCAGGACGAGCCGGCCGACGCCGCAGCCAAGAGCACCAACCGGGGTGTCCGTCAGGTCACCTCCGACGGCAAGGTCGCCGTGTCGGTCCGTCAGGACTCGCCGTTCAAGGCCACGCTGCGCAGCACCCGCGTCCGCCCGACCGAGCGCGACCGGGACGTGGTCTGCGCCGCCTGAGTCGCCCGTCGGGTTGACCATGGGCGGGCTGGCCCCGGCCGCGTAGGGTTGCTCGCAGGAGCCGCCGGTGCTGTCGACCGCCCGGTACGGATGCCTCGTTGGCGTTCGGCTGGGACG
The DNA here is from genome assembly GCF_018070365.1 of Micromonospora sp. D93. Lineage (NCBI taxonomy): Bacteria > Bacillati > Actinomycetota > Actinomycetes > Micromonosporales > Micromonosporaceae > Micromonospora > Micromonospora sp. D93. Next base: position 90,866 of record NZ_JAGPXW010000001.1, read on the forward strand.
ATGGAGGCCGGCCGGTCACGGTCGGTCGGTTCAGCCGGCCCGGCCGTGGTGGAGCGACGCTACTGAGGGGATACCACGGAGATGGCGAACCCGTTCGTCAAGGGTTGGAACTACCTGATGGCGCTCTTCGGTGCGAAGATCGACGAGCATGCCGATCCCAAGGTGCAGATCCAGCAGGCCATCGAGGATGCCCAGCGGCAGCACCAGGCGCTGGTTCAGCAGGCGGCCGCGGTGATCGGCAACCAGCGTCAGCTGGAGATGAAGCTGTCCCGGCAGATGTCCGAGGTCGAGCGGTTGCAGGGCAACGCCCGGCAGGCCCTGGTGCTGTCCGATCAGGCCCGGGCCAAGGGCGACGAGGCCGAGGCGGCGCGGTTCGAGCAGTCCGCGCAGACGCTGGCCAGCCAGCTCGTCTCCGCCGAGCAGGCCACCGAGGACCTGAAGACCCTGCACGACCAGGCGTTGGGTGCCGCCGCCCAGGCCCGCCGAGCGGTCGAGAACAACTCGATGATCCTCCAACAGAAGCTCGCCGAGCGCACCAAGCTGCTCAGCCAGCTGGAGCAGGCCAAGATGCAGGAGACGGTGGCCCGCTCGCTGGAGTCGATGTCGTCGCTGACCGCGCCCACCAACACCCCGTCGTTGGACGAGGTGCGCGACCGCATCGAGCGGCGGTACGCCAACGCGATGGGTCGCGCCGAACTGGCCGGCAACTCCGTCGAGGGCCGTATGTTGGAAATTCAGAAGGCCACTATCGACTCGGCCGGCTCTGCCCGGTTGGAGCAGATCCGGTCCAGCATGGCGGGGGAGCAGCTCGGCGGCGGTGCTGCCCAGCGTCCGGCCGTGCCGCAGGCCGAGAAGACCGGCCCGGCCAACGACCCGACGGCCGCCGCCCGACTGGACGAGCTGCGCGCCAGCATGGCTCGCGAGCGGGGCACCGGCGACCCGACCGCCGCCGGCTGAACGACCGGACCGAGGAGTCACTGTGGCAGACGAGCGGACACGGTACTTCCGGAGGCTGGGTCGGCTTCGGCGGTCGGCCCGACGGTGGAGTGTGCTGGCCGGTGGGCTCTGCGGCGCGGCGGCGGTGCTGACTCCGTACGCCGGCCTTGGTCTGCCCGACGCGGCCTGGGCCGGCGCCGCGGGCAGTGCGGTGGCGCTCGCCGCCTGGCGGTGGATCGACGTGCGTGCCCTGGCCGCCCAGCCGGCGCCTCCCGCGCTCGACCCGGCCGAGGCGGCGGCCCGGTCGCGGGCCCGGTTGATCGCCGCCGTCGAGCGGCTGCCGGTCGGCCCGGGCGTGCTGGCCGAGGTGCGCCGGGTCCGTTCCCGGATCGCGCTGCGTGGCACCAGCGCCGGGGAGCAGTGGGCCCGACTGGACCGGGCGGCGCTCACCCTGGCCGGGATGGCCCCCCGACTCACCGGGCTGGCCGAGCCGGCGGTGCTGGAGGCCGCTGCCGCCGACCGCTCGCTGCGCGACCTGGCCGCACGGGTGGCCAGCGTCGAACGCGCGCTGCGGCTGGCCCCGGCCGACGCTCGGCCGCCGCTGGCCGAGGCGCATGCCGCGCTGACCGCCCAGCTGGAGGGCGGGGTGGCGGCGTACGAACGGTTGGTGGTCGCCGCTGCCGGCTACCTGGCCGAGGACGCTCGACCGGAGACCGCCCACCCCGCCGCCGACCGGCTCACCGAGGCGACCGACCTGCTGCACGGGGTCGCCGGGGCCCTCGCCGAGCTGCGGGCCGTCGGCACCCCGCTGCGCGCGCCGACCCGCTGACGGCGGTCCCGCGCCGAAGCCACGCGCCGACAGCCCATCCGCGCGGAGACCGCGCGGCCGGTCACGGTGGTGTCGTCACCAGGACCGGCCCGGTGTACGGCGAGGTGCCCACGACGTTGAACGACCGGATCCGGTAGTGGTAGGTCACGCCCCGGGCCAGCCCGCTGTTGGTGAAGCCGCGGCCGGTCACCGTGAAGGTGGCCAGTTCCTGGTCGAAGGCCGGGTCGAGGGCCCGCTGCACAGTGAATCCGGAACCCGGGCCGCCGGGTGTGCTCGCCGCCCAGGCCAGGATCACCGTCGCGGTGTCCGGCCCCGGTGCGCTGGCGTTGGCGCTCACCGTGCTGGGGGTGCCCGGCGCGGGTGGCGAGGTCACCGTGGCGACCGTCGACCACGCCGACGCGGCGCCCAGGTAGGTGGTCCGCACCCGGTAGTAGTACGTGGTGTCCGGTGCGACGGTCGGGTCCAGGTGGTTGTCGCCGACCCGGATCGCCGTGGTGCCCGGGCCACTGGTGAACGTCGGGTTGGTGGCCCGTTGCACGTCGATGCCGGTGGCGAACGAACGGTTCGTCCAGCGCAACGCCACGCGCAGCGGGGCGGCCGGCGGGAGCGTCGCGACCAGTCCGCTCGGCGCGGCCAGATGCACCGAGGCGGGCGCGCCGTTCGACCAGGACGAGTAGCTGACCGCGTTCTCCGCCCGGATCCGGTAGTGGTAGGTCACCCCGGGGGTGACTGTCGCGTCGGTGTAGCGGGTGGCGGCGGCCGCGACGGTGATCGTGGTGACGTCGCCGCCGAAGGTCGCGTCGGTGGCCCGTTGCAGCAGGTGGCTGGTGGCGGGCGGTCGCCCGCCGTTGCTGGTCCACGCCAGCGCGATCGCGGGTAGCGCGGTGGCCGAGCCGGGCACCGGTGTGGCGGTCAGCCCGGTCGGCGCCTTCGGCGTCACCCGCAGCACCAGCGGTCGGGTCATCCCGCCGTCGCGGTGGCCGGCGAGCTGGCTGTGCCAGCGGTACTCCCAGCCCAGGTTGACCAGTTGGTTGACCACTGTGGCGGGTCGCCCGTCGGCCGGGCTGACCGGCGTCGATCCGGTTCGTGCTCCGCCCGGGCGACACGGGTCGAGCAGCCGGACGCTGTCACCCAGCTTGAACGGCAGCGCCGGCGCGACCGGGCGCAACGCCACCACCACGTCCTCCCGGGGGTTGACCCGGATGATCCCCTTCCAGCCCAGCTCCGTGCCGTGCGGGGGTCGCAGGGTGCCGTCCCAACCAACCCGGTTGATCACCTGCGCGTCGCAGCCGCCGATGTGCAACGGCTCGGTCTGCCGGACGTTGCCGCTGATCCTCCAGAGCTGGGTGCCGTCGCTGGGTGCGCCCACCGGTACGGCGGGGTCGGTGGCGAAGAGCACCTCGGTGACCGGGTCGGTCGCACCGAGCGGCAGCGTCGACGGGTTCAGCGGCCCGGCGTGCGGGTGCCCGACGCCGAGCCGGCCCGCCAGTCGGCCGTGCTCCGGTTCGAAGATCTGCTGTGCGGCCTTGACCGCGATCGGCACTGTCACCGGGCCGGTGCCGGCCGTCGGCGTGAACGTCACAGTGGTGGCGTGCACCGGCACCGTCGTCTGCGCCGCGGTCCGGGTCCCGAACGCCGGGTCGTACGCCGGCTGCGGGACGATCGGCGGGCGCTGGCTGGCCGCGTACGCCAGGGGTAGCCGTTCGCGTAGCCGGCTCAGGTCGTACGGCGGCGCGGGCGTCCCGGTGACCCGGAACTGGAGCAGGGTGCGGGTGTTCGGGCCGTACCCCGGTTCGGTCCGGGGCGGGCCACCCTCGGCGCCGCGGTCCGGGGCGTCGGTGTGCTGGTCGTAGCGAGGGTCGAAGCCGGGCAGTGGGGCCGGGGCGTCGTTGTACAGGATCAGCGTGCTGCCCGGTGGCACGGCGGAGAAGTCGACGAGCACGTCGGCCCGCTCGCCCGGGGCGAGCAGCACTGTGTGTCCGTCGACGTTCAGCACTGTCGGGTCGAGCCGGTCGTAGCGGTAGCCGATCGGTCGGTTCGGCAGCACCACCGGCGCCGGCAGGAGGCCGGCCTCGTTGCCGATCTGGATGAACTCCGGGCCGGCGGCGCGCGGGTCCGGCACACCGCCGTCGCGTCCGTCGATCGGCCACACCGCCGGACGGTCCGCCGCCCGCGCGGCGGGCACCATCGGCACCTCACCGGCGTCGGCGTCGGCGAGCGCGCCGTCGGCCGTCCACATCGGCGCGTCGGAGCGGGCGCGGTAGAGCTGGAGGTTGAGGCTGCGGTCCAGGCAGGCGTTGAGGATCCGGAACCGGTACGCGCGTGGTCGCACCTCCAGGTACGGATAGGCGACGCCGTTGACGAGCGGGGTGTCGCCGTACGCCTCGGGGACCGCCGACGGGTGCGGTACGCCGGGGTTGAGCGGCGGCTCGTCCGGTGCGTCGACCGGGTCGTGGTACGGGTTCGGCACCCAACCGTCGGCGCGGGCGTCGTCGGGTGCGGAGTTGCGGGACCAGGGGCCGTAGTCCCACCGGCCGGTCGGGTTGCGTCCGCCGGACCGGTGCGGGTTCTGCCGGGGTTGGTAGACGTGCGGGTGCCAGAGGCTTCCCCGGGCGCCCCAGCGTTCCCGGTCCCAGGTCGGGTCCTCGGCGGCGAGTTGGGTGTCGTCCGGGACGAACGTCTTGTCCTCGATCACCAGGGGCACCTGGTCGGCCGGCAGCACCGTGTCGGCGACGAGCTGGTCCTCGGCCGGGTCGGTGAGCAGGTAGAGCGCGAGCTGTCCACCGTAGACGGTGAGCCGGGCGAGGCCGAGGGTGTTGTCGTGCAACCACAGCAGCCGGCCGCTCTGCTCGTTCGGGAAGTAGAGCGTGGTGGCCCCGGCGCCGGGTGCCGGCATGTCCGGCACGTGGGCCAGGCCGGGCCCGGTGGGGTACGGGGTGATCTCCCCGGCCGGGGTGATCCACTGCCCCGGGTTGCCCGCGCTGGTCCAGCCGGTCTGCGCCCCGGCCAGGTGCAGCACTGCCCGGTTCTGCGGGTAGGGCGCCGGCCCGTCCAGTGGGCCGAGGGCTGCGCCCTCGATCGTGTCGTCGACAGGCAGGAACAGCTCACCGGCCCGACCGGTGGGGAGCTGGTTGATGAACTTCACCCGGACCGGTCGACCCCGACGGGCGAGGATCATCGGCCCGAGGTGCCACTGTCGCTCCGGAGGCGCCACAGTGTTGTGTCCGGCCGGGTCGGTGCCCAGGTTGAGCTGCCGGTAGCCGCGCAGGCGGGTGGCCGGCAGGTCCCGGTGCAGCCGCTGGGCGTACTCCTGGAGGCCGATCTCGTAGTAGTCGCAGCCCGGGTAGCTGATGGTGTCCGGTGCTGCCACCGGCAGGTGGCTGCCGAGATCGCCGTGGCCCTGTTGGCCGGGGAGGGGCAGCGGGTCGACGAACTTGCGCAGACCGGTCCCGGCTGCCACCTGCCCGTCGCGGTCTCGCCTCGGGCGAGGACTGTGGGCGAAGTTCGGCACGGGGCCGAAGTAGCGGGGTACGACGGCCGGGTCCAGGCTCGGCGTCGCACCTGCCTCCTCGGCGGCACGCGCGGCCGGCACGGACGCCGTCCGCCCGTTGGCGCGGGCGTCGGTGTCGCGGGTGGTCCGCTCGAAGAAGGTGGAGCGGAGTCTGCGGAACATCGCCATGACTCTCCCCGGTTCGGGGCGCGAGGTCCGCCACCCCGGCGTGGGGACCTCGGCACTCTGCTGACGGTCGGTGAGCGCTCAACCGCAGCATGCGACTCCGGCGGCCGGTTAGGAATTACCCAATCGTCCGTTTCTGCGATGGGTCTCGTTTGGCGCGGGCCTGGTCAGCCGGATGACGGCGGAACCGGACGCTCGGGCTGGCAGACCGGGCACCAGTAGGTGACCCGCTCGCCCAGCTCCTCCTTGCGGATTGCGGTGCCGCAGCGGCGGCAGGGCTGGGCGCGGCGGCCGTACACGTAGCTGGTCTGCCCCCGGTGCAGCGAGCCGGTGCTGCTCTGCGTCCACCGACCGCGGTTGGCGGCGAGCAGCCGCTGTGCGAGGGCCACCAGGCCCGGCAGGTCGGGCACCCCGCCGACCGGGGTCCACGGTGACACGCCGCGCAGGAACAGCACCTCACATTTGTAGAGGTTGCCCACACCGGCCAGGTTGCGTTGGTCGAGCAGCGCCTCGCCGATGGCCTGCTCGCTGTGGTCGGCGAGCCGCCGGACCGCCTCGGCCGGGTCCCAGTCCGGGCCGAGCAGGTCGGGGCCGAGGTGGCCGACCAGTTGGTCCTCCTCGGCGGTCGGCACCAGGGTCAGGTCGTGCAGGTGGTAGCCGACCGCCACCGCGCCGGGAGTGCGCAGGACCACCCGGATCAGGTGCGCGGGTCGGCCGGTCCAGCGTTCCCCCGGGGCGTACGCCCGCCAGGCGCCGTCCATCCGCAGGTGGGAGTGCAGGGTCCAGTGTTCCTCGGTGGGAGCGGTGAGCCGCAGCAGCAGGTGTTTGCCCCGGCTGCCCGACTCGCGGACGGTCCAGTCGGTGAGGTCCGTGGTCGCCAGCTGCGGCACCCGGAAGTCGCTGCCGGTGATCCGCGCGCCGGCCAGCGCGCGGTGCAGCACGCGCGCGGTGTTCCAGACGGTGTCGCCTTCGGGCACCCTGCCATCCTCCCTCTTTCGAGCAAGATTCGCATGTGTCGCTATTTGTACTGAGGTTCCTCATGATCTCCCGACATGCGAAGGTCAGGGGGTTCTGAGGAGAATGCCCATGACGCGACCGCGTTGTCGTATCCCATCCGTCGCCCTCATCGCCACCCTCACCCTTCTGCTCACCGCGGCGCTCCTGCCCGCCGGTACCGTCCCGGCCGCACCCACCGGTGCCCCGATCACCCTCGTGGCCGCCGCACCCGGCGACGAACGGTGGAGCGCCGACCTCAGCATCGTCGATCGCGACGACGTCAACGTCCGGCGCACCGCCGCCGGCCTACGACTGCGGGAGGCCCGGCCTCCCGGGCGCGGCGCCCGCAGCCCGCACAGCGCGGTCGCCGAGGGAATGCTGCTGACCGCTCCCCGCACCCTCGCCCGGCCGGCCACCCGGGTCCGCGCCGAGATCAGCGCCGCCGTCCCGACCGGGGCGACAGTGGAGGCGCAGGTCCGCGGTTGGCGGGCCGCCGGTTGGACGGAGTGGCGGGCGGCCACCACCGGCGCGGTCTTCGACCGGCCCGTCACCCGGGTGCAGACCCGGGTGGTGCTCACCGCTCCCGAAGGCGGCGCCACGGCGACGGTACGCGGCGTGCAGCTCACCGCCGACGCGAACGCCGCCGTGTCCGCAGCCACACCCGGCCGCACCTACCGGGTGTACGCCACCCGCATCGGACTGGTCGGTGAGCTGACCGCCAACGGCCGTACCGTGCAACCCCGGGACCACTTCGCGGCGCTGCCGTCGCGGCGGGGTCTCTCCCCACTCAACACCGGCGACTACACCGTGCGGGTCTGCACCACGAGCGGCTCCCGCTGCGAGTACGCCCCGGTCTGGGACGTCGGGCCGTGGAACACCCGTGACGACTACTGGAACCCCTCATCGGTCCGGGAGAACTGGAAGAACCTGCCACAGGGCCGGCCCGAGGCGCAGGCCGCCTACCAGTCCGGCTACAACGGCGGCCGGGACCAGTTCGGGCGGACCGTGCTCAACCCGGCCGGCATCGACCTGGCCGACGGCACGTTCTGGGACGGGCTGCGGCTGACCACCAACGCCTGGGTGGACGTCGCCTATCTGTGGACCGGCGGCGGGCCGCGCGGCGTGGTCGGCGACGGGCCGCTCAACATCCGCACCGGGGCCAGCACGGCGTACGCCAGCCGTGGCCTGGCCGCCCGGCTGGCCCACGTGCCGATCCAGTGCTACGTCGCCGGCCAGTCGGTCGTCGGCCCCTACCGCACCACCACCCGCTGGAACCGCCTGGCCAGCGGCCAGTACGTCAGCCACGCGTACATCTCCGGCGTGTACGGCGGCAGCGTGCCGGTCTGCTGAGCCACGCTCGCCCCGTCGGGCGTCGCCTCGGAGTCAGGGGCGCTCGTCGGGGCGAGCCGTGCGCACCATGTCCTGGTAGCGCGGGTGGCTGGCACCGTAGACGGCGTAGTTGAGACGGGCGTGCGAGAGGCTCAGGTCGCCGTTGGGGCCACCCCGGACGGCGTCCGCGTCGGCGTCGGTCTGGCCGTCGTCGGTCCAGAAACAGACGGGGCAGGTCCCCCCGCCGGTCCGTGACGCACAACAGGGACAGCCCACAGGAACCACATGCTCACCCACCGGAGAAGCATTCCACAGTCGAACATTAGCCCGATACCCGCAGGAGGTCCCCCGGGGCCGCCGCGAGGAGGTCCGCGACCGACATGCCCGCAGGCCAGTGGAACGCGGTGTACTGGCGGATACGGGACAGCGCAGTGGCCGACCGGCCCCTCCCGCCGCCGGATGGCGTTGGGCAGACTGCCCTGGTGACAACTCGGAACCTCCCCGCGCTCGGAATCCTGCTGGTCGCCGTCGTCCTGACGGCCGGTTGTGGCAGTGACGACGACCGCAGCCCGAACGCGACCCCGTCCGTCTCGTCCGAGGCGGCCCCGACCGACCTGCCGACGCCCCCGGCCTCGCCCTCGCCCGGTGTCGACGCCGCCACCTCGCCGCCCGCCGCCGCACAGGGCACGACACAGCGGCGTCCGGCCAGCCCGCCGCCGGTGGTGCTGCCCAAGCGTCCGGCCACTGCGCCCGGGGCGAAGCAGATCGTCGAGGCGTTCCGGGCCGCCGGCCTGAAGGTGTCGCACCCGAAGGACCGTGCGGTCGACTGCGGGCCGGACGGCCTCGGCCTGGGCTGCTCCGAGCTGATGGCCACCGACGCCGTCACGGTCTACGTCTTCCCGGACGAGACCAGCGCCAGCGACATCGCCGAGACCTGGGCCGGCCAGTCGTACCAGCGTGGCGCGGTGGTGCTGAACTACCTGGAGGCGAAGACCCCGGCCGCCGACCGCCCGCGCTACGAGAAGGTGCTCAACGGCCTACGCTGAGACGCCGGCACAGCCGAAGCATGTCGTTCTCGTGACTGTGATGTCCGTGAGTCATCGTGATGACTCACAGACATCAGGCTCTGTCCGGGATTGCCCTCGGCGGGGCCCTGGCGTCAGCCGCGCAGGCGTAGACCGCGGGGGGTGGCCCGGAAGCCTGCGGTGGTCAGCGCGTCCCGCAACGGCGAGGAGTGCACCGTCTCGCCGTCGGCCCGCTCCACCGACAACGCGCCCAACGCCCCGGAGTGGACGGCGTCGGCGAGCGCCTTGCCGGCCGCGGCGAGCGTGTCGGTGTCGTCGCTGAAGGACAGCAGCGTTCGGCCGCCGCGTTCGACATAGAGGACGAGGTCGCCGCCGACCTGCACCACCAGCGCGCCCGCCTTGCGGCCGGCCCGGTGCCCGGTCGCCGGGGCGGCCCCGTCGCCGGAGTCGACCACCCGTTCCGGCCAGGGCAGCGCCGCGCCGTACGGATTGGCCGGGTCGGTCGCGGCGAGCACCGTGGACACCGCGCCCCGGCCCCGGGCGCCATCGGTCGGCTCGGCCAGCGCGCGCAGCCGGTCCACCGCACCGGGTACGGCGAACTGCGCCGCGCCGAGCCCCTCGACGAAGTAACCCCGGCGGGCCGCGCCGCGCTCCTCCAGCGCCGACAGCACCGGGTAGACCGCCGAGAACCCACCGACCACCTGCTCGGCCATCACGGCGCCCCGGGTGACCACCCCGTGCCGCTCGAGCAGCAGGTCGGCCAGCGCGGCGGCCCGTCGGGTCGGGTCTAGGTCCCGGTCCGGGAGACGCGACCAGCGGCCGGCGACAGTCGGCGGGCCACCCCGGGTCGGCAGCGCCACCCGACCGGGCCTCCGGTAACGGGTGCGAGGCGCGGACGGCCGGGAGCGGTGGGCACCGCCGGCGCCGAGCACCGCGCGCAGCGGGGCGAGGGTGTCGTTGCTGAGGTGCCCCGCCCAAACCAGGTCCCAGATCACCCCGGTCAGCGTGGCGTCGTCGGTCGAGCCGACCCGGTCGGCCAGCGGGCGGAAGAACAGGGCCTGTCCGTCGCCGAGCGCGTCCAGCACCGCGTCGTGCAGCGGAGTGCGGGTCAACGCCTCGTCGGGCGGCGGAAGCAGCAGCGGCGCGGCGTCCGCGTACGCCAGGGTGACCCAGCCGTCGCCCCCGGAGATCGCGCCCGACCCCGCCCAGAGCACCTCCCCGCTCGCGCACAGCTCGTCGAGCTGGGCGGGGGAGTAGTCCGCGACCCGTGCGGGCAGCACCAACCGCTCCAGGGCGGACGCCGGCACCGCAGCGCCCTGCAACTGCTCCACAGTGGCGGCGAGCGCCTCCACACCTCGGGCGGACGAGCCGACCTGCTGCCAGCGGGGCAGGAACGTCGCCAGCGCCCTGGGCGGCACCGGCTCGATCTCCCGGCGCAGCGCCGCGAGTGAACGGCGGCGCAGCATCCGCAGCACCTCGGCGTCGCACCACTGGGCGCCGGCCGAATCCGGGGTGAACTCCCCGGAGACCACCCGCCCGGTCGCGCCGAGCCGGCGCAGCGCCTGCTCGACGACGAACACGCCGAGCCCGAACCGGGCCGCGCAGCTGGCCGCGGCGAACGGCCCGTGGGTGCGGGCGTAGCGGGCCACCAGGTCACCGAGCGGATCGGCCACCGGGGCGAGGTACGCCTCGGCCACCCCCATCGGCAGTGCCACGCCGAGGGCGTCGCGCAGGCGGGCGGCGTCCTCGACGCCCACCCAGCGCTGCTCGCCCGCGATTCGGACCCGCAGCACCCGGCGGGTCGCCTCCAGCTCGTCGAGCCACGCCTCCGACACACCCCGCTCGGTCAACTCGGCGTCGCTCAGGTCACCGAGCACCCGCAGCAGCTCGACGACGTCCTCGGCGTCGCGGGGGCGGCGCTGCTCGGTCAACCACCGCAGCTGCCGGTCGGTCTCGGTGAGCACCGCCGGGTCGAGCAACTCCCGCAGGTCGACCCGGCCGAGCAGCTCGCCGAGGAGTGTGGAGTCGAGGGCGAGTGCGGCCGCGCGGCGCTCGGCGAGCGGGGCGTCGCCCTCGTAGAGGAACGCGCCGACGTAGCCGAAGAGCAGCGACCGCGCGAACGGCGACGGCGCGCTGGTCTCCACCTCGACCAGCCGCACCTTGCGGGTGGCCAGGTCACGCATCAGCCCGGCCAGCGCCGGCTGGTCGAAGACGTCCTGGAGGCACTCTCGGGCGGCCTCCAGGGTGACCGGGAAGTCCGCGTACTCGCGGGCGACGTCGAGCAGTTGCGCGGCGCGTTGCCGTTGCTGCCAGAGCGGTTGGCGGCGGCGCGGGTCGCGGCGCGGCAGCAGCAGTGACCGTGCGGCGCACTCCCGGAAACGGGCGGCGAAGAGGGCCGAGGTGCCGACCGACTCCTCCACGAGCTGGGTGATCTCGTCCGGTTCGAAGATCACCACGTCGGCGCCGGGTGGCTCGTCGGCGGTGTCCGGAAGTCGCACCACGATGCCGTCGTCGGAGGGCATCACCTGGGCGTCCACCCCGTAGCGCTCGGCCAGCCGGCGGCCCACCGCGAGGGCCCACGGCCCGTTGACCCGGGCACCGAGCACGCTGTGCACGGCCAGCCGCCAGTCACCCAGCTCGTCGCGGAAGCGTTCGACCACGACCGTGCGGTCGTCGGGCAGCGAACGGGTGGCCTCCCGTTGCTCGCGCAGGTAGGCCATCAGGTTGCCGGCGGCCCAGTCGTCCAGCCCGCCGTCGCGCAACGCGGCCAGCGCCGCCTCGTCGGTCTGGCGCAGCAGGGTGCGCACCCGGGCGCCGATGGCCCGACCCAGCTCCACCGGCCGACCCAGCTGGTCGCCCTTCCAGAACGGCATGCGCGCTGCCTGCCCCGGGGCGGGCGAGACCAGCACCCGGTCAGGAGTGATCTCCTCGATGCGCCAGGAGGAGGAGCCGAGCAGGAAGACGTCGCCGACCCGGGACTCGTAGACCATCTCCTCGTCCAGCTCGCCGACCCGGGCGGCCCGCTCGGCGCCGGCCAGGAACACCCCGAACAGGCCCCGGTCGGGGATGGTGCCGCCGCTGGTCACCGCGAGTCGCTGCGCGCCCTGGCGGCCGGTGAGCAGGTCGGTGGCCCGGTCCCAGACCAGTCGGGGGCGCAGCTCGGCGAAGGCGGTGGACGGGTAGCGGCCGGAGAGCATGTCGAGCACGGCGTGCAACGCCGAGTCGGGCAGCTCGGCGAAGGGCGCGGCCCGGCGGACCAGCACGGCCAGGTCACCGAGCGACCACGGCTCCAACGCCACCATCGCGACGATCTGCTGGGCCAGCACGTCCAGTGGGTTGCGCGGGTAGTGCAGTTCCTCGATGGCACCGGCGGTCATCCGCTCGGCGACCACGGCGCAGGAGAGCAGATCGCCGCGGTGCTTGGGGAAGACCACCCCACGGGAGACGGCGCCCACCTGGTGCCCGGCCCGGCCGACCCGTTGCAGCCCGGCGGCCACGCTCGGCGGCGCCTCGATCTGCACCACCAGGTCGACAGCGCCCATGTCGATGCCCAGCTCGAGGCTGGAGGTGGCCACCACCGCCGGGAGCTGGCCGGACTTGAGCGCCTCCTCGATGTGCTTGCGCTCCTCCCGAGAGACGCTGCCGTGATGGGCGCGGGCGATCACGGGCGCCGCGCCGGTGGCCGCGCCGGACTGGGCCATCACCTCGGCCGGCGGCCGGTTGCGCACCGGACCGGCGGGGCCACCCCAGCGCTGCGCGTCGGACGCCGGGTCGTCGCCCGCTGGCAGCCCCTCCGGTACGCCGATCGTGGCCTCGCCCGGCGCGGCGGCCACCGCCTCGGCGGCCAGCTCATTGAGCCGGGCGCAGAGGCGTTCGGCGCTGCGGCGGGAGTTGGTGAAGACGATTGTCGAGCGGTGCTGCCCGATGAGGGTGAAGACACGCTCCTCCACGGCCGGCCAGATCGACGCCCGACGTGGCCCGGGGCCGCCGAGGTCGTCCTCCGGTGGCTGTTCCTGCTCGTCCAGGCGGGTCATGTCCTCCACCGGGACCTGCACGCTGACCTCGATGGTCTTCGGGGTGGCCGGCTGGACCACGTCGACCGGGCGGGCGCCGCCGAGGAACTGCGCGCAGGCGTCGATCGGCCGGACGGTGGCCGAGAGGCCGATGCGCTGCGCCGGGGCGGGCAGCAGCTCGTCGAGGCGTTCGAGGGAGAGGGCGAGGTGGGCGCCGCGTTTGCTGCCGGCCACCGCGTGCACCTCGTCGACGATCACCGTCTGGATGCCGCGCAGCGAGTCGCGAGCCGCGGACGTGAGCAGCAGGAAGAGCGACTCGGGCGTGGTGATGAGGATGTCGGGCGGGGTGCGGGCGAAGGCTCGTCGCTCGTCGGCGGGCGTGTCGCCGGTGCGCATGCCGACGGTGATGTCGGGTGGAGCGACGCCCAGCCGGGTGGCCGCCTGCCGGATGCCGGCGAGCGGGGCGCGCAGGTTGCGCTCCACGTCGACGGCGAGGGCCTTGAGCGGGCTGACGTAGAGCACGCGGCACCGCTGGCGGGCCTCGGTCGGGACCGGCTCGCGGGCGAGTCGGTCGAGTGACCAGAGGAACGCCGCGAGCGTCTTGCCCGAACCGGTGGGCGCCACCACGAGGGCGTTGCGACCGGCGGCGACCGACCGCCAGGCGCCGGTCTGCGCGGCGGTCGGGGCGGCGAAGGCGTTGTCGAACCAGGCGCGGGTGGCCGGGCCGAACCCGCCGAGCACCGCGCCGGCGTCTGCGTCTGCCCCGGTCACCGGTCCATCGTGCCCCGCAGGTCCGACATCCACGAGCGACCTCACGACGGAATGGGCGAGGGAAAGGCAAAAAGCGTGGAACGTGCGCTTAATGCGTTAAGTCTCACTTAACTGCTTGCTTCTAAGGAGCAACATAAAGTAACTTCACCCCCAACGCGAACCGGGGTGAGGGGATGTGATGGCCGCCGAGCAGCGCACCGTCGCACGCGGCACCGACGTGCTGATTCGCAAGGTCGACAGCCACCTCGCCACGCTCCGCGCCGGTCTGCACGGCCCCGAGCTCGATCTCGCCGAACGCCTCGCCCGCTGCCTGCGCGAGCTGGTCCTCTGCACCGCCCAGGCCAGCGCCGCCGATCGGGGTCAGGTCCGCGTCGCCGTCCACTACTTCGTGCTGCGTCGCGAGAGCCGCGGCCGCCTGCTCTCGGTGCGGTCGCTGACCGCCGCCGAACGGGTGGTCGACCGGGTCGCCCGCCAACTCGGCCGCCCCGACCTGCTGGCCGAGCCGCGCCGCGACCACCCCGCCCTCGACGAGGCGCAGCCCCTCAACAACGCCCTGCTGCGCTGACCACCTCCCGGCACAGGCACCACGCGGCGGCTACCGAGCGAATTCCGGCAAAACCGCCCGGCGGGGAACGAACTGGCGTCTGATCGCTGCTAGGCGCCACCGCTGCCACGGGCGTCGGCCATGTCGATCGGGAGCGCAGGTGCTGGTACTGCTCATCCTCCACCTCGTGGCGGCCCTCGCCGCGCCCCTGCTCGTCCGCTGGTGGGGTCCGCGCGCGTGCTACCCATTGGCGCTCGCGCCGGCCGCCGCGTTCTGCTGGGCGGTGGCCCGCACCCCGGCCGTCGCGGACGGCGGGGCGGTGGTCGAGACGTACCCGTGGATCCGGCAGTTGGGCCTCGACATCGCGTTCCGGCTCACCACGCTGTCCTGGCTGATGACGCTGCTGATCGGCGGCGTCGGCGCGCTGGTGCTGGTCTACAGCGCCCGCTACTTCAGCGCCGGCTCCAGCGGTCTGGCGCAGTTCGCCGCGGTCCTGGTCGCCTTCGCCGGCGCGATGCTCGTCCTGGTCTTCGCCGACGACCTGCTGCTTCTCTACGTCGGCTGGGAGCTGACCACGATCTTCTCGTACCTGCTGATCGGGCACAGCACCGAACGGCGGTCCAGCCGTTGGGCGGCGGCGCAGGCGTTGACAGTCACCACGCTGGGCGGCCTCGCCATGCTTGTCGGCTTCATCATGCTGGGCGAGCACACCGGCACCTACCGCTGGTCGGAGATCAGCGCGCGGCCGCTGCCCGGCGGCGGGTACCTGGTGGGTGCCGTCCTGCTGATCCTGGCCGGCGCGTTGTCCAAGTCGGCGGTGCTGCCGTTCAGCTCGTGGCTGCCGGTCGCGATGGCGGCGCCCACACCGGTCAGCGCCTACCTGCACGCCGCCGCCATGGTCAAGGCCGGCGTCTACCTGGTGGGGCTGCTTGCGCCGGCACTCGCCACGGTCGGCCCGTGGCGGCCACTGGTGCAGGTCGCCGGCGTGGCGACCATGCTGCTCGGCGGTTGGGCCGCGCTGCGCCAGACCGACCTCAAGCTGCTGCTGGCGTACGGGACGGTCAGTCAGCTCGGCCTGCTGGTGGCGGTGACCGGCTCGGGCACCCCGGACGCCGCGCTGGCCGGCACCGCGATGCTGCTGGCGCACGCCCTGTTCAAGGCGGCGC
The DNA here is from genome assembly GCF_018070365.1 of Micromonospora sp. D93. Classification (NCBI taxonomy): domain Bacteria; kingdom Bacillati; phylum Actinomycetota; class Actinomycetes; order Micromonosporales; family Micromonosporaceae; genus Micromonospora; species Micromonospora sp. D93. Next base: position 106,151 of record NZ_JAGPXW010000001.1, read on the forward strand.
TGTTCCTGGTCGTCGGCATCATCGATCACGAAGCCGGCACCCGTGACCTCCGCGAGCTGTCCGGGTTGCGGCACTGGTCCCGGACGCTGTTCGTGGTCGCCGTGCTGGCCGCGGCGTCGATGGCCGGGGTGCCGCCACTTGTCGGCTTCGTGGCCAAGGAGGCGGTGTTCGGGGCGTTCACCGACCAACCTGCGCTCCTCACCGGCCTGGTCGCCGGGACGGTGCTCACCGTCGCGTACAGCGCCCGCTTCCTCTGGGGCGCGTTCGCCGACCGGCCGGGCGTGGAGCCGGTCCCGCCGGGTTCGATCGCCGCGTCGCTACTGGTCCCGCCCGCGGTGCTCGCCGGTGCCGGTCTGCTCGCCGGTCCGGCCGCGAGCGTGCTCGACGACCTGCTGCGGCCGTACGCCGATCTGCTCGGCGGGGTCGACGCGCACCTGGCGCTCTGGGCCGGACCGACACCGGCGCTCGGCCTGTCCGTGCTGGCGCTCGTCGGCGGCGGCGTGCTCTTCGCCGTGCGTGGGCCGCTCGCCCCGGTGCTGGCCCGGCTCCGGTCACCGGTGGGGGGCAACCAGGGGTACGAGTGGGTCGTCGGCCGGTTCGACCGGCTGGCCATCGAGGTCACCGGCGCGACCCAGCGGGGCTCCCTGCCGCAGTATCTGGGCATCATCCTGGTCACCCTGGTGCTGGTGCCCGGTACGGCGATGCTCTCCGCCGCCCCCTGGCGGGCCCGGCTACCGCTCTGGGACAGCCCGCTGCAACCGGTGGTCGTGTTGGTGATCACGGTGGCGGCGGTGCTGGCGGTCGGCGCCCGTCGCCGGTTGACCGCGATGCTGCTGGTGGGCATGACCGGCTACGGCACGGCGATGCTGTTCGTGCTGCACGGAGCGCCCGACCTGGCGCTCACCCAGTTTCTGGTGGAGACCTCGACGATCGCGGTCTTCGTGCTGGTGCTGCGTCGCCTGCCCGAGCGGTTCTCGGCCCGCCCGCTGCGCCGTACCCGCTGGGTCCGTCGGGTGATCGGGGTGGCCGCGGGTGTGGTGGCCGCCGGGCTGGCCCTCACCGCCGTCGGCGCCCGCCGGGCACCGGACATCTCCGCCGCCTTCCCGGATCTGGCGGTGGCGCACGGGTACGGCCGCAACGTAGTCAACGTGACCCTTGTCGACATCCGGGCCTGGGACACGATGGGCGAGCTGGCGGTGCTGGTGGTGGCCGCGACCGGGGTGGCCAGCCTGATCTTCGAACGCTCCCGCACCGGCCCACGGCCGCGCCGGCCCGAGTCGGACCAGCGGGTGGGTGGACGCGGCCGGCCGGTGTGGCTGCGCGGTGGCCCCACCCTCTACGAGGAGCGCCGCTCGATCGTGTTGGAGGTCGTCACCCGGCTGATCTTCCACACCGTTGTGCTGTTCTCACTGTTCCTACTCTTCTCCGGGCACAACGCGCCGGGCGGCGGGTTCGCCGGTGGGTTGGTGGCGGGTCTCGCCCTGGTGGTCCGCTATCTGGCCGGCGGCCGGTACGAGCTGACCGAGGCGGCCCCGATCGGCGCCGGCGCGATCCTCGGCGCCGGGCTGGCCATGTCGGTGGGCAGTGGCGTGGTGGCACTACTGGTCGGTGGGTCGGTGCTGGAGAGCGCCAAGGTCGACCGGCCGCTGCCACTGATCGGCGAGACCCACCTGGTCACGTCGCTCTTCTTCGACATCGGCGTGTACCTGGTCGTGATCGGGTTGGTGCTGGACATCCTGCGCAGCCTCGGCGCCGAGGTGGACCGGCACATCGAGGCCACCGGAGCGGTTACCGGCGGTCTGACCGTCGACAAGGGAGACCGGGCATGACGGCGAGCGCCGCGGGGCCGACGTTGGTGCTGGTGCTGGCCGTCGCGGTGCTGGTCGGGTGCGGGGTGATCCTGTTGTTGGAGCGCAGCCTGACCCGGATCCTGCTCGGGGTGGTCATGCTCGGCAACGGGGTGAACCTGTTGATCCTGTTGGGCGGGCGGGCGGGCGAGGCGCCGATCGTCGGCACCGCGCCGGTGCAGCGGATGAGTGACCCGCTGCCGCAGGCGATGGTGTTGACCTCCATCGTGATCACCTTCGGGTTCACCGCGTTCCTGCTCGCCGTGGCGTACCGGAGCTGGTATCTCTCCGGCGACGACGAGGCGCCCGACGACCTGGAGGACCGGCAGATCGTCCGCCGGGCCAGGCGCAACGAGGTGGGCGCGGTCGACCTCGGTGGGGAGGGCCCGAACGGTGACCCGGAACAGGTCGATCCCGAGCCGGCCCGCCGACGGCTACGACGCGGGGATGACGCGTGATGAGCAATTTGGTGCCGCTGCCGGTGGTGGTGCCGCTGCTCGGTGCGGCGCTGACCCTGCTGCTGGCCGGGAAGCCCCGACTCCAGCGCGCGATCAGCGTGCTGTGTCTGAGTGGCACGCTCACGGTGTCGGTGCTGCTGCTGGTGCAGGCGTACCGGCACGGGCCGGTGGTGGTGGCGGTCGGTGCGTGGCCGGCGCCGGTCGGCATCGTCCTGGTGGCCGATCAGCTCGCCGCGCTGATGCTCGTGGTGTCCTCGGCGGTGACCCTCTGCGTGCTGCTGTACTCGATCGGCCAGGGTCGCAGCGACACGAGCGAGAGCTCGCCGGTGTCGATCTTCCACCCGACGTACCTGGTGCTCACCGCAGGTGTCACCAACGCGTTCCTGGCCGGTGACCTGTTCAACCTCTTCGTCGGGTTCGAGATCCTGCTGGCCGCCAGCTTCGTGCTGATCACCCTGGGTGGCACCGAGACCCGGATCCGGACCGGATCGACGTACGTGGTGGTCAGCATCCTCTCCTCGATGATCTTCCTGACGTCGGTGGGTCTGGTGTACGCGGCCACCGGCACGCTCAACCTCGCCCAGCTCGCCCAGCGCCTCGACGACCTGCCTGACGGCGTCCGACTGGCCCTGGAGCTGATGTTGCTGCTGGGCTTCGCGATCAAGGCGGCGGTCTTCCCCCTGTCGGCCTGGCTGCCGGACAGCTACCCCACCGCGCCGGCCCCGGTCACTGCCGTCTTCGCGGGACTGCTCACCAAGGTGGGTGTCTACGCGATCATCCGCACCGAGACGTTGCTGTTTCCCGGTGGGCGCGCCCACGTGCTGCTCATGATCGTCGCCGGGTTGACCATGGTGATCGGCATCCTCGGCGCGGTGGCCCAATCCGATCTGAAGCGACTCTTCTCGTTCACACTGGTCAGTCACATCGGCTACATGATCTTCGGGGTGGCGTTGAGCACCGCCGCCGGGCTCTCCGGCGCGATCTTCTACGTGGTGCACCACATCACCATCCAGACCACGCTGTTCCTCGTCGCCGGGCTCGTCGAGGAGCGCGCCGGGAGCACGGACCTGCGTCGCATCGGCGGGCTGGCCCGGGTGGCACCGCTGCTCGGGGTGCTCTTCTTCGTCCCGGCCATGAATCTCGCCGGAGTGCCACCGTTCTCCGGCTTCCTCGGCAAACTCGGCCTGCTCCAGGCCGGGGTGGCGGCCGGCGGGCCGCTGCCCGGGGTGCTGGTCGCGGCCGGCACGCTGACCAGCCTGCTCACCCTGTACGTGGCGTCCCGGGTGTGGAACATCGCCTTCTGGCGTGCGCCCCGGCTGGCCACCAGCGAACCGGTCGTCCAGTTGCCGAGGCTGATGGTGGGCGCCACAGTGGCCCTGGTCGCCATCGGGCTGGCGTTGACAGTGCTGGCCGGTCCGCTCTTCGACGTCACCGCCGACGCTGCCGAGGACCTGCGGCTGCGCACCCCGTACGTCCGTGCCGTGCTACCGGGCGGTGTGCCGTGACCGGCTCCCCGGAACCGGCTCCCGACACCCCCGAGCCCGCAGTGATGGGGCGGGGCCGGCTCGGGCGCTGGCGGGACCAGGCGGTGGCGCTCGGGTGGCTGGTGCTGGTCTGGAACCTGCTCTGGGGCGACATCAACTGGGCCAACCTGATCGGTGGCCTGCTGGTGGGTGCGGCCGTGCTGATGTTCTACCCGCTGCCGGCGGTCAGCTTCGGTGGCCGGATACGGCCGTGGGCGCTGCTGGTGTTCGCGGGCCGGTTCGCCGTCGAGCTGGTCAGCGCGAGCCTGCACATCGCCCGGATCGCCGTGCAGCCCGGCTACCGACCGCGCGGGGCGATCATCGCGGTCCGGTTGCGGGTGCCCACCGACCTGAACCTGGCGCTCACCGCCGAGGCGGTCTCGTTGGTGCCGGGCACGCTGATCCTCGAGGTGGACCGGGACTCCGGAACGCTCTACCTGCACTTCCTGGACACCCACGGCCCGGGGGACCTCGACGTGGCCCGGGACCGCACGCTCGCCGTCGAGCGGCGCATCATCCGCGCGGTCGGCTCCACCAGCGAACTGCGCCGCCTCGACGTCGCCTCACCCGAGAAGGGAACCCGCCCATGACCACGTTCCTGGCTGTCGTCCTCACCGCACTGCTGTCGGTCACCGCGCTCCTCGCGCTGGCCCGCCTCTACCGGGGCCCGTCGCTGGTGGACCGGGTGATCGCCGCGGACATGCTGCTCGCCACGATGGTCGGCGCGGTGGGCGCCGAGGCGGCGGTCAACCGACACGCCACCACGCTGCCCGTGCTCGTGGTGCTCTCCCTGCTCGGCTTCGTGGGCTCGGTGTCGCTGGTCCGCTTCGCCGTCCGGGAGCAGCAGTGATCGCGACGATCGCGGACTGGCTCGGCGCCGGTTGTCTGGTGGCCGGCGCGCTGCTCGCCCTGGCCGCCGGGATCGGCGTCCTGCGTTTCCCGGACGCGCTGTCCCGGATGCACGCGGCCACGAAGCCGCAGGTGCTCGGGGTGCTCCTGTTGCTGCTGGGCATCGCGTTGCGGCTGCGGTCCCCGGCCGACCTCGGCATGATCCTGCTGGTGGCGGTCTTCCAGTTGGCGACCGCGCCGGTGGCGGCGCAGATGATCGGGCGGGCCGCGTACCGGTCGGGGCGGCTCGACCGGAGTCTGCTCGACGCCGATGAGCTGGCCGAACGCGGACCAGACGGCGGGCCGGCGGGCCCGGCGTGACGCCCAACGGCACCCGCTGAACCGGACGATCCGCTCCTTCGGCCCACCCCCAGCGGAGTCCCAGCCAGCGCCGATAAAATAGGGGGATGATCGACTCTTCTGCCCAGGAGGGCAGCAGTAGCCAGCCGGGTCGTGCCCGGCATATCCCCGTACCGACGACCCCGGGAGCCCTGAGCGACCCGTGTTGATCGTCGTTGGTCTCCTTCTGATAATTCTTCTCACTGCCGCCACCGGTTACTTCGTGGCACAGGAGTTCGGCTACGTCGCCGTGGACCGGGGCAAGCTGCGCCAGCTCGCCGATGACGGCGATCAGGCCGCCGCCCGGGCCCTGACCGTCACCAGCCGGCTCTCCTTCATGCTCTCCGGCGCCCAACTCGGCATCACCGTCACCGCGCTGCTGGTCGGCTACGTCGCCGAGCCGTACCTGGGCGGCGGCCTCGCCGACCTGCTCGGCGTCGCCGGCGTCAGCGAGGCGGTCAGCCTGCCCCTGTCGGTGGCGTTGGCCCTGGTCATCGCCACCATCGTGCAGATGGTCCTCGGTGAGCTGGCCCCGAAGAACCTGGCCATCGCACGGGCCGTGCAACTGGCCCGGGCGCTGAGCCGATCCACCCTGATCTACCTGGCCGTCGCCGGGCCCCTGATCCGGCTCTTCGACCGGGCATCGGTCCGTCTGCTGCGCCGAATCGGTATCGAACCGATCGAGGAGTTGCCCAGCGGCGCCACCCCGGCGGACCTGGAACAGATCATCGCCGAGTCCCGCGAGGAGGGCAGCCTCGACGCCGAGATGTCCACGCTGCTCGACCGAGGTCTGGACTTCCGCGAGCTGACCGCCGGCGAGGCCATGGTGCCCCGCGTCGACGTGCACACCGTACGGGCGCACGAACCGGTCAGCCGGGTGGTCGAACTGCTGGACACCGGCCACTCCCGCTTCCCCGTCCGCGGTGCGGAGGGCGTCGACGACCTGCTCGGCATCGTCGGCATCGCCGACGTGCTCGGCGTACCCCCGGGGGAGCGGGCCACCACCCCGGTGAGCGCGGTGGCCGGGCCGCCGCTGCTCGTGCCGGAGACGTTGCCCCTGCCCACGGTGCTCGACCGCCTGCGGTCGGGGCACCGGCAGATGGCGTGCGTGGTCGACGAGTACGGAGGCTTCGCCGGCGTCATCACGCTGGAGGACATCGCCGAGGAGCTGGTCGGCCCGATCCGCGACGAGGACGACCCACCGGAGCGGGCACCGGCCCGGCAGGACGACGGGTCCTGGGTGGTGCCGGCCCGCTGGCGGATCGACGAGGTCGCCGACAGCACCGGTATCGCCCTGCCCGAGGCCCCCGAGTACGACACCCTGTCCGGTTTGGTGATGCGGGAGCTGGGCCGGGTGCCGGAGGTCGGTGACCGGCTGGAGATCAGCCTGCAACCCGAGGGAGCGGACGGCGAGGACAACGAGATGGAACCCCGGGCGCTTGTCGAGGTGCTGGCCGTGGACCGGCACGTGGCCGACTCGGTGCGGTTGCAGCTGACCAAACCCGAGGTGACCGCATGAGCGCGAGAAGTGAGCCCGCGAGCCCCGCAGTCGCGAATGAAGGAAAGCACCGATGAGCCCCGGGATCGCGCTGTTCAGTTCGGTGATCCTGCTGGCGCTGAACGGGTTCTTCGTGGCCGCCGAATTCGCCCTGGTGGCCAGCAAGCGCTACCGCCTGGAGCAGGCGGCGGCGAACGGTGGTCGGGCGGCACGCGCCGCGCTGGATGGCGTCCGCGAGCTGTCGCTGATGCTGGCCGGCGCGCAGCTCGGCATCACGCTGTGCACCCTGGGTCTCGGCGCGCTGGCCGAGCCGGCGATCGAGCACCTGCTCAGCCCCCTGCTGCACGCGGTGGGCCTACCGGACGCGGCCAGTCACCTGATCGCCCTGGTCTTCGCCCTCGGGGTGGTGACCTTCCTGCACCTGGTGGTGGGGGAGATGGCGCCGAAGTCGTGGGCGATCACCGACGCGGAGCGCTCGGCGACGCTGCTCGCGTTGCCGTTCCGCGCCTTCGCCCGGGTTTCCCGGCCGGTGCTCTCCGCGCTGAACGCCCTGGCCAACGCGATCCTGCGGCTGTTCGGCGTCAACCAGCAGGACCAACTCGCCCAGGTGCACGGGCCGGACGAGCTGCGGATCCTGCTGGAGCAGTCCCGTGAGCACGGCCTGCTCGGCGCCGAGCAGCACCAGCTGCTGACCAGCATGCTGGAGTTGCAGGGCACGTCGGTGGCGCAGGTGATGGAACCGTTCGCCACCATGGTCACCGTCCGCCGGGACGACTCGGCCGGGCGGATCGAGGACGTCAGCCGGGACAGTGGCCGCTCCCGGCTCGCGGTGCTCGACGAGGCGGGCGACGTGTGCGGCCTCGTGCACGTCCGGGAGGCGGTACGGGTGGTCACCACCGGCCGGGTCGCCACCGCCGGGGAGCTGATGACGCCCGCGTTCACCCTGCCCGCGACGTCCTCGGTCACCGAGGCGGTGGCGGCGATGCGGGCCCGGCAGTCACAGCTCGCGTTGGTGCGCAACGGCGGCGGCCCGGCCCGTCCGATCGGCTTCGTGGCCCTGGAGGACCTCCTGGAGGAGGTCATCGGGGAGTTCGACGACGAGACCGACACGGTCCCGCGCGGGCGGCGTTTGCGATGAAATTGACCGGAGGGGTGGTCACTCTTCGCGGACGTCGGGGTGACCTCGCGCTGGGTCCGCGAGAGTTGGGGTGACCTCGCGCTGGGTCCGCGAGAGCTGCGGTGACCTCGCGCCGGATCCGCGAGAGCTGGGGTGATCTTGCGCCGGATCCGCGACAGTTGAGGTGGCCTCGCGACGGCGAGGCCACCCAGCCTGGCGGGAGGGCGCGGTGCGGCTGACGGGAGTGTCCCCGGAGTCCGGTCGGACCGGGCTCTCCGTGCAGACCACGCTCCCCAACCCGAGTACCCGGCCGGGCCTGCGCCTACCCGGGCGGGTGACCCTCGCGGCCGGCCCGGACGACGTGCTGGTGCGACACATCCGGCTCGGCCTCGTCACCACTGTCGAGCCGGATGACCCGGCCGCGGCCCGCCGTCTCATGCAGTTCCACCAGCTCCCGATCGCCGGCCGGTTCGTCGTACCGGCCGGTCGGCGGCGGGCTGTCGACTTCGCGTTCCCGCTGCCGTGGGAGACCCCGGTGACCACTTTCGGCGGGGTGCCACTGCTGAGTCTGCGGATGGGCCTGCGGACCGAGGTGTCGCTCGACCCCGACCTTGACCAGGGGGCCATGGTGCCGGTCTTCGTGCACCCGATCCCCACCCAGCAGCACGTGCTGGCGGCGCTGGACACTCTGGGCTTCATGATCCGCCAGTCCGGGTTGCAGGAGGGCGGGTTGCCGGGGGTGGAGCACACCCTGCCGTTGCACCAGCGTTGGGGCTACTGGGTGGGGCCGCTCTACGCCGGCCCGATCACCGAACTGGAGGTGATCTTCGTGACCAACTCGGCGGGCCTTGAGGTGATCCTCTGGATGGATCGCCGGCTGGCGCTGGCCGGCATCACGCACCAGAGCATCAGCCGGTTCCGGATCTGGCACGAGGACGCCGACCGGCGGGACTGGGTCGCCACAGTGGACGGCTGGATCCGCCAGGCGATCAACCGGCACGCCGCTGCGGCCGCGCACGCCGACTGGTCCGCGCAGATCGCGGGGTCCGCCCACACCAGCCGCCACCCCGATGAGCCGATCCGACCTGGCTACGGCCTCGGCGGCACCGCCGGCGGCGCGGGCGTGGGAGGCGGCGGCTCCGGCGGCGACGGCACCTGACCAGCCCCGCCTGCCCTACCCGGGGCCCAGCCCAGCGATCTTGCACTTTCTGCGGAGACAAATATGGTCAAAGCACGCGTCCCGGCCACCGAAAGTGCAAGATCGCGGCGACGCCAGGCCCGCGGCCGGGCCGGGGGTTAGCCGGCGCTGGCGGTGGCCAGCTTCAGGCTGAAGGCCAGGAAGAGGGCGGCTATCACGGTGGTGCCGCCGGCCGCCAGGCGACGGCGTTGGCGGAACTGGGCGGCCAGGAAGGTGCCCGCGAAGATCAACGCGGTCAGGTAGAGCGCGCTGGTCACCTGCGCGATCAGCCCGAGCAGCAGGAACGACAGTGCCGGCCAGGCGTAGCCGGGGTCGACGAACTGGATGAAGAACGAGATGAAGAACAGGATCGCCTTCGGGTTCAACAGGCTGATCACCAGCGCCTTGCGGAACGGGCTGCGCATCGCCGCCGGCTCCGCGGCGTCGATGAGCCGCGGCGTGCTCGGGTCGTTGCGGTCGCGCCAGCGCCGCGCGGCGCCGAGCAGCATGGTCACCCCGACATAGCCGAGGTACGCGGCACCGGCGTACTTGATCACCATGAACAGCGGCGGGTACGCCTTGAGCAACGACGCCACCCCGGCGGCGGAGAGGAACATCAGCACCCCGTCGCCGACGAACACTCCGGCGGCGGCGCGGTAGCCGACCGCGACGCCCCGTTTGGCCGCGGTGGAGAGCACGAAGAGCGAGTTCGGCCCGGGCAGCAGGATGATGGCCACGGTGCCCAGCACGTACGTCCAGATGTCGGTGATCCCCAGCACGCCCGCCATCATCACGCCACCGGTGCCGTCCGCAGAAGTCTTTCTCGCAGCCTGGCCTGTGCGTTCGGCCACTCGTCGACGGTCATCGCGTACTGCACGGTGTCCCGCCAGGAGCCGTCCGGGCGTTGCCTGTGCATCCGCAGCACCCCCTCCCGGGTCGCGCCGAGCCGTTCGATGGCCGCCTGGGAGCGGACGTTGCGGATGTCGGTGTGCCAGGCGACCCGTACCGCGCCCAGGTCGTCGAAGGCCCGGCTGAGCAGGAGCAGCTTCGCCTCGGTGTTGATCCCGGTACGCCACCAGGGCCGGCCGAGGAAGGTGTGCCCGATCGCCACCGCCCGGCGTTCCGGGTCGATGTCGTAGTAGGAGGTGGTGCCCACCACCGCCCCGGTCGCCGCGCACCGCTGCACCCAGGCCACCCGCTCGCCCCGGTGTTGGGCGGCCAGGGCGGTGCCGATCACCTCGGCGGTTTCGGCGGGGGCGGTGGGTGCCGCGACGCTGAGGTGCCGCCACACCTCCTCGTCCGCTGTGGTGGTGTGCAACTCGTCGGTGTGCGCCAATTCCAGCGGCTCCAACCGAACGTGCTCGCCGTGCAGCGGCACGGGGTCGTGCCAGGGCGTGCGGGGCGTCCGCAGGTACGCCGGCAGCGGCGCGGTGACCCCGGCGTCCGGCTCGGGTGGCCCGGCGGTGAGGCGCAGCGGTAGCACGCCGGCCCAGTGCGGCAGGTGCAGGTCGTCCTCGTCCTCGCGGACCCCGCCGGCGCGGGCCCGGACGGACACCTCCCGCAGTGGCAACGCCAGTACGGCGGTCTCGGCCAGCTCGCGTCGGCTGGGCGGACGGGCGGCGGTGCTGCGTCCGGCGCCGACCTTCTCGACAAGCGCGGTGAGCATGGCGAGCTTCTCCCGCTCGTCGGTGACCAGTCGGGCGGTGCCGTGGGCGACGACCGAGCGGTAGTTGGCGCTGTGGTGGAACTGGGAGCGCGCGTAGACCAGCCCGTCGAGCACTGTCACCGCGACGCAGACCGGCAGCCCGTCGTCGCCCCGGGCGGCGAGCAGGGGCCGGCTGCCGGTGGACCCGTGCAGGTACAGGGTGTCGCCGATGCGGACGTGCAGGGTGGGCAGCACCCGTGGCTGGCCGTCGACGACGAAGCTGAGTGCGCAGTCGTACGCCTCGTCGAGCACGGCGTGGGCGGCGGCCCGGTCGTAGCTCATCTTGTCGCGGGAACGGTGGGGTGTGGTCCGGGCGGTGGGTGGATACATGCGCGCCCCTTTGTTCTAGTACAATCTCTTATTTGTGTCAGCACACTATCAGCTCACCGGTACGACAGCCGTCGAGATTTCGGCCAGCATCGAGTCGGGCATTCGTGCCGGAGCCCTGCCGCCGGGCGCCGCCCTGCCGCCCGTGCGGGCACTCGCCGCAGATTTGGGGGTCAGCCCCGCCACCGTCGCCCGCGCCTACCAGGAGCTACGCCAGCGCGGCCTGCTTGCCACCGCCGGTCGGCACGGCACCCGGGTACGCCAGCGCCCGCCGGTGGCCGCCCGCCGCTCCGCGCTGCGCCCCGCACCGTTGCCCGGCGCCCGAGACCTGTCCCGGGGTGAACCCGACCCCCGGCTGCTTCCCCCGCTGGGCCCGCACCTGGCGGCGCTCGCCGCCGACGGCGGCCCGTCGGTCGGCTACTCCGATGCCGGAGTGCTGCCCGAACTGGCCGAGGCGGCCCGCGCCCGGCTGCGCGCCGACGGCGTACCGGCCGGGGAGTTGACCCTCACCGGCGGGGCGCTGGACGGCATCGAGCGGCTGCTCGGCGCCCACCTGCGCCCCGGCGACGCGGTGGCAGTCGAGGACCCGGGCTGGGCCAACCTGCTCGACCTGGTCGCCGCGCTCGGTTTGCGCCCGATCGGCGTGCCGCTGGACGACGAGGGGCCGTTGGTCGCCGGGGTGGCCGCCGCGCTGGCCGCCGGAGCGCGGGCGCTCATCGTCACCAGCCGGGCGCAGAACCCGACCGGCGCCGCCGTCTCCGCAGCCCGCGCCGAGGCGCTGCGGACGCTGCTCGCCGGCCGCCGGGACCTGCTGTTGATCGAGGACGACCACGCCGCCGAGCTGGCCCGCGTACCCCTGCACCCGCTCGCCGGTGCGACAGCGAGTTGGGCCTTCGTCCGCTCGGTGAGCAAGCCCTTCGGCCCGGACCTGCGGATGGCGGTGCTGGTCGGCGACGAGACGACGGTGGCCCGGGTGAGTGGCCGTACCCGGGTCGGCGCCGGCTGGGTCTCCACGGTGCTGCAACGCCTGGTGCTCGGCCTGTGGCGGGACCCGGCGGTCACCGAGTTGGTGCGGCGCGCGGCGCTGAGCTACGAGCAGCGGCGCGAAGGGCTGCTCGCCGCGTTGGCGGGGCACGGCCTGACCGCACACGGTCGCAGCGGCATCAACGTCTGGCTGCCGGTCGCGGACGAGACCAGCACGGTGACCGCCCTCCGCGACGCCGGCTGGGCGGTGGCACCCGGCGCTCTCTACCGGATCGCCGCCCCGCCCGCCCTGCGCATCACCGTCAGCTCCCTGGACACCACCGACCTGGCCCCCCTGGCCGCCGCCCTGGCCCAAGCCGAAAACCCACCCCCCACCCAGGGCTTCCCCACCTAACCCGTCCCGTCGCAGGGGTTTGCGGCGGGGGAGACGGGTATGCGGGCGCCCGGAGGTGTGGGGGTATGGCTTCTGGTGGGGCTCGTAAGGGGATTTGGATCGCCATCGCGGTGGCGATCATCATCATCGTCATCGTGCTGATCGCGATCGCGTCTGGCGGGGACGGGGGCGGCAACGGGTACTGACGCGAGGCGGCCGTGCGTCGGGGCGTACCCGGCGACGAGCATCGAACGGGTATATAACAGTCGGCATGGCCGAGCAGACCGGGAGTGCTCCGGGCGCCCAGCGGTTCATCCCGCCCGACGCCGACACCATCGACGACCTGCGCACCGCCGCCGGTGGCTGCCGGGGTTGTGAGCTGTACCGGGACGCCTCGCAGACGGTCTTCGGCCGGGGCGACGAGAGCGCCCGCGTGGTGCTGGTCGGCGAGCAGCCCGGCGACATGGAGGACCAGAAGGGGCTGCCCTTCGTCGGCCCGGCCGGACGCCTGCTGCGCCGCGCGGTCGACGACGCCGGGCTGGACCCGGGTCACCTCTACCTGACAAATGCCGTCAAGCACTTCCGTTTTGAGCTGCGCGGCAAGCGGCGGATCCACCAGACCCCGGACCAGGCGCACATCACCGCCTGCCGGCCCTGGCTGGTCGCCGAGTTCGCCCGGTTGCGCCCCGAGATCGTGGTGGTGCTCGGCGCGACCGCCGCCAAGGCGCTGCTCGGCCCGTCCTTCCGGGTCACCCGTCAGCGGGGCGAGCTACTGCCCTGGCCGGAGTCGGCCCAACACCCCGCGGACTTCCAGCAGGTGCCGGTGGACAACGCCGGGAAGCGGGCCGACGCGCCGCAGGCTCGGCTGCTGGCCACCATCCACCCGTCCGCCGTCCTGCGGGCCGACGACCAGGACAAGGCGTACGAGGGCCTGGTCGCCGACCTCACCGTCGTGACCCGCGCCCTGCCGGGCTAGCCGCCGACCGCAACCGCCCCGATCCGAGCCGACGGAAATTGCCGCCCGGATCGCGCGGCGAGGCGATACCCGCCGGAAACGGCGATGCGTGAACCGCGTAACAGATCCTCTGCAGACTCATGCGAGTCGATCTTGTAGGGGAGGCCGTTATGAGCGATCAGACGCAGTCGATGGTCAGCCGGCGTGGGTTCCTGCGTACGGTCGGAATCAGCGGTGGTGCCGGAGCGATGCTCGCCACCATGGGCGCCATGGGGCTGGCCCCCAGCGCTGCGGCGTCGGTCACCCCGGCATTCCGGCCGCCGGAGCGGTCCGACTTCACTCTCACCGGGCGTCCGGGCGCCAGCGTGGTTGTTCTCGGCGGCGGCATCGCCGGGCTCACCGCGGCGTACGAGCTGGGCAAGGCGGGCTACCACTGCACCATCCTCGAGGCGCGGCACCGCGTCGGTGGGCGGAACCTGACCATTCGGGGCGGCGACGTCGAGACGGATCTCGACGGGCGCACCCAGCGGGCGGGCTTCTCCGACGGGGTCTACTTCAACGCCGGGCCGGGGCGCATCGCACAATGGATGGTCACGATGGACTACTGCCGGGAGCTCGGCGTACCCATCGAGGTCTTCACCAACCAGAACGCCGACGCCCTGATCTACAACGAGTCCGCCGGGATGACCGGTCCGGTCCGCTACCGCACCGCCAAGGCCGACGTGTACGGCTACGTCTCGGAACTGCTCGCGAAGGCCACCGACCAGGGCGCGCTGGACGCCCGGCTCACCACCGAGGACCGCGACCGTCTGCTGTCGTTCCTGCAGAGCTTCGGCGCGATCGGCGGACGGACCAACGACTGGGCGTACTCCGGGACCAACCGTCGGGGCTACTCCGCCTATCCCGGCGCGGGAAACGACGTGGGAAGCCTGCTCGGGGCGCCGCCGGCACTCTCCGACGTCTTCGCCAGCAACGTCGGCAGGTACTTCTCCTTCGAATTCGGCTACGACCAGGCCATGCTGATGTTCCAGCCAGTCGGCGGGATGGACCAGATCCCCCGCGCCCTCGCCCGGGCGGTGGGCCCGCATCGGATCCGGCTCAACGCCGAGGTGACGGGGGTGACCGACCGTGGCAGCCGGGTCGAGGTGACCTATCGGCAGGGTGGCCGGCAGTCGCAGGTCACCGCCGACTACTGCGTGGCCGCGCTGCCGCCGCACCTGATGGCTCGCGTGCCGCACAACCTCGGCACACCGGTGACCGCGGCCCTGGCCGACTTCCCGGTCACCGCCTCCGGAAAGATCGGCCTGGAGTACCGCAGCCGCTGGTGGGAGACCGATCAGCGGATCTACGGCGGCATCACCGAGACAGACCTGGACCTGTCGCACATCTGGTACCCCTCCTACGGTTTCCACGGGAAGCGCGGCCTGGTCGTCGGCTACTACAACACCGGAGCGAACGCCAGGGCGTACAGCGGTCTCACGCCGGAGCAGCGCAGCGAGCGCGCGATCAGCCAGGGTGTGAAGATCCACGGTGAGAAGTACCGCAGTGAGCTGGTCACCTCGTACTCCCACGCCTGGGACCGGACCCGCTACGTCGAGGGCGCCTGGACGTCACCCCGGTACGGCACGGCCGGCTACAACCTGTTGCTCCAGCCGGCCGGGCGGGTCTACTTCGCCGGGGACTGGCTCAGCCACGAGGTGGCCTGGCAGCACGGCGCGTTCGTGGCCGCACGTTCGGCGGTCTCCGCGCTGCACCAGCGGGTGATGACCGGCTGACCGACCTAGCCGTGCGCCGTCCAGATCTTGGACACTTTCCGTTCGCGCGTAACGGAAAGTGTCCAAGATTGACAGTGCTCACCCTGACCCGGATCCGCGGACTGGCAACTCTGCTCGCGGGCAGGCAGGCGGGCGGGCGGTGGGCGCCGGCGTGGGTGCGCGAGGATGAGGCACCCCCGGATGTGAGGAGCGCCGATGGCGACCGACCTGACCGCGCCGCGTACCGCCGTCGCCCCCGATGTCACGTCGATCCAGCGGCGTACCCTGCGGCTGCTCTTCACCACCCAGATCATCGGTGGGACCGGCGTGACCATCGGCATCGCCGTGGGTGCGCTGCTCGCGGCCCGGATCGCCGGGACCGCGGTGGCCGGTGTCGCGCAGAGCGCCGGGGTGGTCGGTGCCGCGCTGCTCGCCGTCCCGGTCACCCGGATCATGGCGCGGCACGGTCGCCGGCCGGGCCTGGTGCTGGCGTACGCGGTCGGCGCCGTCGGCGGCGTGCTCGTGGTGCTGGCCGCGGCGACGCGCTGGGTGCCGCTGCTCTTCCTCGGCATGCTGCTCTTCGGCGGGGGCACCGCCGCGAACCTGCAGGCCCGCTACACGGCTGTGGATCTCGCCGAGCCGGCCCGCCGGGGGCGGCAGCTCTCCCTGATCGTCTGGGCGACCACCATCGGCGCGGTGGCCGCGCCGAACTTCGCCGCGCTGGCCGACCGGGTCACCACCGGCTGGGGGCTGCCCCCGCTGGCCGGCCCGTTCGCGTTCAGCGCGGCCGCGTTCGTGTTGGCTGCCGTCGTACTCCTCGGGTTGCTCCGGCCCGACCCGCTGCTCACCGCGCGGCGGCTCGCGGCGGCCGAGGCGACAGCTGCCGATCTGCCGCCGGCCGCCGACGCGACGGCGACCGCCGTGGCGGCCGAGGCGCCGGCGGCAGGTGGCGGTGCGACGCCGGCGGCCGCGCCGGTCGGGGTGCGCGCGCCGCGCGGCGCCGGGATGCGTGCGGCCTGGTCGGTGGTACGCGGACAGCCCGCCGCCCGACTCGGCATCGCCGCCGTGGCGGTGGGTCACCTGGTGATGGTGGCGGTGATGGCGATGACGCCGGTCCGACTCGGTGAGTCGCACGCCGACGCCGACGTGTTGCGGCTGGTCGGCATCGTGCTGAGCCTGCACATCGCCGGCATGTACGCGTTCTCCCCGGTGGTGGGTTGGCTCACCGACCGGCTCGGTCGACGGGCGGTGATCCTCGGTGGGGCCGGGCTGCTGCTGGCCGCCTGCGCGGTCGCCGGCACCGCCGGGCACCACACGCCTCGGCTCTCGATCGGTCTGGTCCTGCTCGGCCTGGGCTGGTCGGGGACGATGGTGGCCGGCTCGACCCTGCTGTCCGAGTCGGTGGCGGCCGAGGTGCGGCCGAGCGTCCAGGGGCTGTCCGACCTGATCATGGGACTGGCCGGGGCCGGGGCTGCCGTGGTCAGCGGGTTTGTCATGCAGTTCGCCGGTTATCCCGTGCTCACCCTGCTCGCGGCGGTCGCGGCGGTGCCCCTGGTGGCGCTAGCGTTGCGCCCGGTGCCGACCGGGGCACCGGACGAGGAGGGCTGATCACTGTGCGGCTGACCGACTTCTGGACGCGGTTGGACGAGGCGTTCGGGCCCGGCTACGCGGCCAGCATCGCCCGCGATCAGGTGCTGTCCCAGCTCGGCGGACGGACCATCGAGCAGGCCCTGGCATCGGGGGAGCAGACGCACGTGGTGTGGCGGGCGGTCTGTGCCGCGTACCCCGACCGCGTGCCCGCTCGACTACGCTGAGCAGCCTTTTCGTCGGTTCCGCGTGTCGCTTGCCGAGTCGTACACCTGTTCGGCTACTGTCCACAGCGGGGTGCTCGTCCACAGCTCGCGGCCCGTCGGCTGGTTTTCTGTCGGACCTAGCGCCTAGCGTGTCCGCGTGACGCGAAGCTCAGCAAAGACGCCGGCGAAGGCAGGGGTGGCAAACATGGCAGCAGGGCCTGACCGGGAGAAGGCACTCGACCTTGCTCTCGCTCAGATTGACAAGCAATTCGGCAAGGGCTCGGTGATGCGGCTGGGTGACCGGCCGGTCGTCCAGACCGCAATCATTCCGACCGGCTCCATCGCGCTCGACGTTGCCCTCGGCATTGGCGGCCTGCCCCGTGGTCGGGTGGTCGAGATCTACGGCCCCGAGTCCAGCGGTAAGACCACTGTGGCACTGCACTCGGTGGCCAGTGCCCAGCGGCTCGGCGGCATCGCCGCCTTCATCGACGCCGAGCACGCGCTCGACCCGGAGTACGCGAAGGCCCTCGGCGTCGACACCGACGCGATGCTGGTCTCGCAGCCGGACACCGGCGAGCAGGCGCTGGAGATCGCGGACATGCTGATCCGCTCCGGCGCGATCGACATCATCGTGATCGACTCGGTGGCGGCCCTGGTGCCGCGCGCCGAGATCGAGGGCGAGATGGGCGACAGTCACGTGGGCCTCCAGGCCCGGCTGATGAGTCAGGCGCTCCGGAAGATCACCGGTGTGCTCAGCAACACCGGCACCACGGCGATCTTCATCAACCAGCTGCGGGAAAAGATCGGCGTCATGTTCGGCAGCCCGGAGACCACCACCGGTGGTCGGGCGCTGAAGTTCTACGCCTCGGTCCGGCTCGACGTGCGACGCATCGAGAGTCTCAAGGACGGCACCGACGTGGTCGGTAACCGCACCCGGGTCAAGGTCGTGAAGAACAAGGTCGCCGCGCCGTTCAAGCAGGCCGAGTTCGACATCATGTACGGCAAGGGCATCTCGCGTGAGGGCTCGCTGATCGACGTCGGCGTGGAGCAGGCGATCATCCGCAAGTCCGGAGCGTGGTACACGTACGACGGTGACCAGCTCGGCCAGGGCAAGGAGAAGGCCCGGGAGTTCCTGAAGGAAAACCCGGACGTGGCCGCCGAGATCGAGAAGAAGATCCTGGAGAAGCTCGGCGTCGGGGTCGGCGCGGGTGACGCCGCCGGTGGCCCGGAGCTGCCGCCTGTCGACTTCTGACCGGTCGCTGACCCATGGCAGGACGACGCGCTCGTACGGGGCGGGGCTGGGATGCCAGTCCGCCTCGTACGAGCGATGCCACCGATCCGCCCCGCCCCCGGCGAGGCCGCCAGGCCGAGCCACAGGCGGACAAGCCGGCATCCCCTCCTCGGGATGAGTCCGAGGTGGCCCGCGAGATCTGTCTGCGCCAGCTCGCCGTCCGGCCCCGCACCCGGGCCGAGTTGGCCGGGGCGTTGGCCAAGCGGGGCATCTCCGAGGAGGTCTCGGCCGAGGTCCTCGACCGGTACGACGAGGTCGGCATCATCGATGACGCCGCGTTCGCCCGGGCCTGGGTGTCCAGCCGGCACGCCGGGCGCGGCCTCGCTCGCCGGGCGCTCGCCAACGAGCTGCGCCGCAAGGGTGTGGACGGCGAGGTGGCCACCGAGGCGCTGGGCGAGCTGGACGAGGAGACCGAGGCGGACACCGCCCGTGGCCTCGTGGAACGCAAGCTGCGCACCGCCCGAGGTGAGCCGGATGCGGTCTTCCGCCGGCTGGTCGGCATGCTGGCCCGCAAGGGTTACCCGCCTGGCGTCGCGATCCGGGCGGTGAAGGACGCGCTCGCCGCGCAGAGCGCCGAGGCGGCAGAGTTCGCCGAGCAGATCGACGCCGACGCGCTCGCCGATGCCGAGGGCGAGTTGGAGCGCGACAACCGTCTGACCGACTGAGCGGCGCGATGGGTATGTCGACTCGACGCTGAGGGCCGCCCGTCGGGGTGAGCATTGGCGCCCGCCGAGCGCCCGGCGCCAAGATCGTGCTCGGTGCCGGAAGTCAACACCGGCGTTGCCTCGCCGATCATGGAGTTGTGGTGGGCAACCAAACGCCCGTAAAGCACCAATCCGGGCGCCACAACTCCATGATCCTCGACCGCGCGCCGCCCCTGCTCCGCGATCTTGCACTTTCTGTCCCGACATAAGGGGCATTCCGCCCATATCGACAGCCGAAACTGCAAGATCGGTGCGATCTTCTCGCCGGGCTGCAGCCCTCACGCAACGGTGTTGACTCTCAGGATCGAGCGCGATCTTGAAGTGACGAGCCCGACGAGAGGGCTGGGCGCGAGCGGGGGGTCGCTGGTGTCACAAAGTCGGCTCTTACGCGGGGCGCCGCAGTCTCTGAACAGGCACGACATCCGTATCGAGGCCGTCGGCTCGCCGTGTTTGTCCTTCCGTGTCCGACACGACATCAGCTTTGAGTGACGCCGCAACTTCGCTCCGTTCGGGGGGTTTGATCATGAGTCCTTGACCGGAGCACCCCCGGCGACCTAGCCTCGCCATACAGGCTCACATTGCCCGACCAGCGCAGGCTAAGCGCACAACATAGATCGCGTAACAGAACAGCATCACTTTGGCCGACTCCGCGGCCTTTGGCGGCAGTTCCGGACAGGCCGGTCCGGAACGCTGCGACAACTGCACCCGGTCGCCGACGCTGCCCACGGGCACCGCCGGCGGAGAAAGCTACCCACGGCCAGCCGCTCCGGTCGGGCGTCCACAGCCGCAGGAGTGTGCCCCCGGCACGGTCGCTGCGGTCTCGACGTTAGGGGAGGCGGCCATGGCGGGGCGGCGGCACAGGTTCATCGGTAGACCCGACGGGGTCCCGGCATGAACGCGTTCGACGTCGTGCTCCTCGCGGCCGTCCTCGTCCTCGCGGTGGTGGTGATCGGGGCCGTGCTGGTCGGCATCCGGACCATGCGCCGGATGGGCGCAGCGCCGGCTCCGGAGGATCCCGCCTTCATCGCCGAGAAGGACCGCCAGGAGCAGTCCCTCGCTGCTTTGCGGACCGCGGCCGACGAGGCGAACAGCACGATCGACGTGGCGAAGTCCGCGGCCGCCGCGGCCCGTACCGAGGCGGCGGCGGCGAAGGCCGAGGCGAAGGCGGCCCGCGCCGAGGCGCGTCGGGTCCTCGACGACGCCCGGGCCGAGGCGGACACCGTTCTGGAGCGCGCCCACAAGCAGGCCGAGGCGGACGCCGAGCAGTTGCGGACGGCGGCCCGGCGCAGCGGCGAGCGGGAGGTCGCGGTGCTCGCCGCCACCACCCGGGAGCAGGCCGCCGAGGTGGAACGTCGAGCAGCTCGGATGGACGAGCGGGAGCGGATGCACACCGAGGAGGTGGAGCGGTTCGCCGAGCGGGAGCGGCAGCTCACCGCCGCGAAGGCCGCCCTCGCTGCTCGGGAGGCCGCGCTCGCCCAGCGGGAGGCCGAGCTGACCGAGTCGGAGGAGCTGCGCCGTCGGGAGCTGGAGCGGATCGCCGGGCTCACCGCCGACTCCGCCCGACTGGAGCTGGTCGACGCCATCGAGACGCAGGCCAAGCGGGAAGCGGCCCTGCTCGTGCGGGACATCGAGTCCGACGCGCGCAACACGGCCGAGCAGCGCGCCCGACACATCGTGGTGGACGCGATCCAGCGGGTCGCCAGCGAGCAGACCGCGGAGAGCGTGGTCAGCGTCCTGCACCTGCCCGGTGACGAGATGAAGGGGCGGATCATCGGCCGGGAGGGGCGCAACATCCGCGCCTTCGAGTCGGTGACCGGCGTCAACCTGATCATCGACGACACCCCCGAGGCGGTGCTGCTCTCCTGCTTCGACCCGGTCCGTCGCGAGGTGGGCCGGGTGACCCTGGAGAAGCTGGTCCTGGACGGGCGCATCCACCCGCACCGGATCGAGGAGGTCTACGACCTGGCCCGGCAGGAGGTGGAGCAGCTCTGCCTCCGCGCCGCCGAGGACGCCCTGGTCGAGGTCGGCATCACCGAGATCCACCCGGAGCTGGTGACCCTGCTCGGTCGGCTGCGCTACCGCACCTCGTACGGGCAGAACGTGCTCAAGCACCTGGTCGAGACCGCTCACATCGCCGGCATCATGGCCGCCGAGCTGCGGTTGGACGTGCCCATCATCAAACGGTCGGCGTTCCTGCACGACATCGGCAAGGCGCTCACCCACGAGGTGGAGGGCAGCCACGCCATCATCGGCGCGGACCTGGCCCGCAAGTACGGCGAGCACGAGGACGTGGTGCACGCCATCGAGGCGCACCACAACGAGGTACCCCCGCAGACCATCGAGGCCGTCCTCACCCAGGCCTCCGACGCCTGCTCCGGTGGTCGGCCGGGCGCGCGTCGGGAGAGCCTTGAGGCGTACGTCAAGCGGCTGGAGCGGATCGAGGAGATCGCGGCCGGCAAGATCGGCGTGGACAAGGTCTTCGCGATGCAGGCCGGCCGGGAGATCCGGGTGATGGTCAAGCCGGACGACGTGGACGACATCGGGGCGGCCGTGCTGGCCCGCGACGTGGCCAAGCAGATCGAGGAGGAGCTGACCTACCCGGGTCAGATCCGGGTCACAGTGGTCCGCGAGTCCCGGGTCACCGAGATCGCCCGCTGAGTCGGACCGGCGGCGCTCGCCGCGCAGACACTGGCAGATGACCGAAGGCCGCCCCGAATTGCTCGGGGCGGCCTTCTGGTCGGTGTGCCGTGGCTCAGGCGCCCATGCCGCCGCCTCCGCCGCCTCCGCCGCCGCCCTCGGCCTGGGAGATCAGGGCCGCCGGCGGCGGGTTCTGCGCCGGGGTGCCCGCCGTCTTTCGGCCCCGGGCGAGCCGCCGCTGAACGTACTGGGCGAGCTTCGACAGCGAGTAGTTCACCACGATGAAGAGCACGGCGATCACGACGTAGACCTGGATCGGGTTGCCCAGCGCGCCGATGATCTGCTTGCCGATGTTCAGGGTCTCCTCGTAGCTGATGATGAACCCCAGCGAGGTGTCCTTGAGCACCACGACCAGCTGGCTGATCAGTGCCGGCAGCATGATCCGGAAGGCCTGCGGCAGCAGGATCATCCGGGTGGTCTGTGTCGGGGAGAGCCCGATGGCTTCAGCGGCCTCGGCCTGGCCACCCGGCAGCCCCTCCATGCCGGAGCGGAGGATCTCGCCGATCACCACCGAGTTGTAGATGGTGAGGCCGATGACCAGATACCAGAGGTTGTCGAAGTAGAGGCCGAACTCGGGGAAGCCGCGGGCCACGAAGAAGATGGTGATCACTACGGGCAGGCCGCGGAACACCTCGACGCAGACACGGGTGATCGCCGACAGCAGCGCGCTGAGCCCACGCAGCAGGTACGCCAGCGGCGTCGCCGCGCCGACGAACCGCCGTCGGGTCAGGCTCTTGAGCTGGATCCGGAGCACGGCGAGCAGCGTTCCGACCACCAGCGAGGCCACGATGGCCATCGCCGCCGCGATCAGGGTGTTCTTGAAGCCGAGGCCGATCCGCTCCCACACCTGGGTGAAGTTCTCGTTGGAGGGGTCGATGAGCGGCCCCCACAGCTCCATCGACAACTGGCCTTTTTCGTCCAGGGGTCGGTAGATCAAAAAGTAGGCCCCGACGAGCAGGACCACGCCGGCGACGATGCTGCTGATCAGGGTGATCCGCCGCTGCCGGGGGCCAGGAACGTCGTAGAGGACGCTGGTCCGCTGACTCATCGGGCCACCGCCTGTCGCTTCTCGATCCGGTCCAGCAGGGCGCCGAGCGGCACGGTCATGATCAGGTAGCCGATCGAGACGCCGATGGCGACCGGGACGAAGGCGTAGCCCTCGGCCGAGGTGAGCTGGTCGGCAGTGGCCGACAGGTCACCGACCACCCCGAAGAAGCCGACCAGCGCCGAATTCTTGATCATCGCGATGATCACCGAGCCGAGCGGCACGACGGAGGCCTTCCACGACTGCGGCAACACCACGTACCGCAGGTTCTGCCCGAAGGTCAGGCCCAGTGACCGCGCCGCCTCCGCCTGGCCGGCGGGCACCGCGTTCACGCCGGACCGCAGCGCCTCGCAGACGAACGCGGCGGTGTACAGCACCAGGGCGATCAGTGCGAACCGGAAGTACGGAAGGTCGGTGCCGAGTCGGCTGAACAGCGAGTCGATCACCGGGATGCGGAGGAAGTCCGCGTTGGAGCCGAGCGCCGGCAGGCCGAACGCGGCGAAGAACATCACCACGGTCAGTGGCATGTTGCGGAAGACGTTCACGTAGCTGGTGCCGAGCGCGCGCAGCGGCGGCACCGGTGAGATGCGCAGCACCGCCACGACGGCGCCCAGGACGAGGGCACCGATCGCGGCGAGGATGCAGATCTGGAGGGTGAGCCAGAAACCACCCGCAAAGACGTCGAACTTGTCGATGAGCACGTTCACGGCTCGGTGTTCCTCCCCACCCTCCAGATCGAAGGATCAGATCAGTAGCGGTTGATGGTGGGCGCCGAGCCCAGTTCCGCGCCGAACTTGCCGGCGGTGCCGTCCCAGGCCTTCTTCCAGCTGCCGTCCGCGACAGCCTTGTCCAGCGTGTCGTTGATGAAGCTGCGGAAGTCCGCGTCCTCCTTCTTCACCCCGATGCCGTACGGCTCCTTGGTGAAGTTGCTGCCGGCCAGCTTGAACGACGCCTCGTCCTTGGCGATGTAGCCGAGCAGGATCACGTTGTCAGTGGTCACGGCGTCGACCTGGCCGCCCTTGAGGGCGTCGCGGCACTTGTCGTAGGTGTCGAAGAGCACCAGCTGGGTGCCGACGTCCTTGACGTACTGCTTGATCGTCTCGGCCGGGGTGGAGCCGGTGACGGAGCAGACCTTCTTGGTGCCGTCCTTGAAGGAGTCCGGACCGGTGATGGTCGTGTCGTCCTTCTTGACCAGGATGTTCTGGCCGGCCTCGTAGTACGGGCCCGCGAAGGCGATC
Organism: Micromonospora sp. D93; assembly: GCF_018070365.1. Taxonomy (NCBI): domain Bacteria; kingdom Bacillati; phylum Actinomycetota; class Actinomycetes; order Micromonosporales; family Micromonosporaceae; genus Micromonospora; species Micromonospora sp. D93. Next base: position 129,864 of record NZ_JAGPXW010000001.1, read on the forward strand.
CGCTCCTTGCGCTTGTCGTTGATCGTGTAGGTCGCGGCGACCAGGTCGACAGTGCCGTTGACGATCACGTCCTCGCGGACCTTCGAGGGGGCCTCGACCCACTCGATCTTGTCCGCGGGGATGCCGAGCTCCTTGACGATGATCTTGGCGATCTCGACGTCGAAGCCCTCCGGCTTGCCCGACAGACCCTTCAGGCCGAAGCCGGGCTGGTCGAACTTGGTGCCGACCTTGATCTTCTGGGCCTTGTTCAGCTTCTCCATCGTGGTGCCGGCGGTGAAGGACTTGCTGTCAGCGCCGGTGCCCTCTCCGCCGTCGTCGCCGCCACAGGCGGTGAGGCCGAGCGCCAGAGCGGCGACCGCGGCGACTGCCGCAACGCGCTTGATACGCATACTCTTCTCCTTCTTCAACGGAGCCCACCGAGTACGGCGCGCTCCACTACGGACGCCTAGTGCGTGAGGATCTTGGAGAGGAAGTCTCGGGCCCGCTCGCTGCGCGGGTTCGCGAAGAACTCCGCAGGTGGGGCGTCCTCGACCAGTTGCCCGTCGGCCATGAAGATGACCCGGTTCGCCGCGTGCCGGGCGAAGCCCATCTCGTGGGTCACCACGACCATCGTCATACCGTCACTGGCCAGCGAGGTCATCACGTCCAGCACCTCGCCGACCATCTCCGGGTCCAGGGCGCTGGTCGGCTCGTCGAAGAGCATCGCCTTGGGCTGCATCGCCAGTGCCCGGGCGATGGCCGCCCGCTGCTGCTGACCGCCGGAGAGCTGGGCCGGGAACTTGTCCGCCTGGTTGGCGATGCCGACCCGGTCGAGCAGGGCCAGGCCGCGCTCGCGGGCGGCGGTCGGCTTCTCCTTGCGGACCTTGATCGGGCCGAGGGTGACGTTCTCCAGGATGGTCTTGTGCGCGAAGAGGTTGAAGGACTGGAAGACCATGCCCACCTCGCTGCGCAGCTTCGCGAGGGGCTTGCCCTCGGCCGGCAGCGGCTGACCGTCGAAGGTGATGGTGCCGGAGTTGATCGGTTCCAGTCGGTTGATCGTGCGGCACAGCGTCGACTTGCCGGAGCCGGACGGGCCGATCACCACGACCACCTCGCCCCGACCCACCGACAGTGAGACGTCGTCCAGCACGTGCAGCGGCCCGAACCACTTGTTGACCGCGTCCAGCACGATGAGCGGTTCGCCCGTCGTCACGTCGTCCACCGTCCCCTGTCGTCTCCCGGATCGGGGTCGGTTGACCCCCGGTGCGGCCACTGTAGGCGGCCTGATGTGGCAGAACGCAACCCAGCGGGTCACGGAGCGGTAACACCGGTCACGATCGTTGTCGGGCGTCCGATTTCGGTCAGCGACTGGGTGGTCATGGTGGCGATCGTGGCGCCTTGTCGAGATCATGGGGGGATGACCGAACCCGTACGGTTGACCAAGTACGCGCGCGGCGGCGGCTGCGCCTGCAAGATCCCGCCAGGTGAGCTGGAGATCATGGTGGCCGGTCTCGGCCCGGCGACCGGTACCGCCGAGTTGCTGGTCGGGTTGGATCATGGCGATGACGCGGCGGTGGTGCGTCTCGATGAGCGGACCGGCCTGGTCAGCACGGCCGACTTTTTCACCCCGGTGGTCGACGACGCGTACGACTGGGGTCGGATCGCGGCGGCCAACGCGCTCTCCGACGTGTACGCGATGGGCGGCACCCCGCTGGTGGCGCTCAACCTGCTCTGCTGGCCGCGCGACGTGCTGCCGCTGGAGTTGGCCCGTGAGGTGCTGCGCGGCGGCCAGGACGTGGCGCGGGAAGCCGGTTGTCACCTGGCCGGCGGGCACAGCGTGGACGACGACGGCCCGAAGTACGGTCTCGCGGTCACCGGCACGGTCCGACCGGAGGAGTTGATCACCCTCGACGCCGGGCGGGCCGGGGTGCCGTTGTCGCTGACCAAGCCGCTCGGGGTGGGTGTGCTGAACACCCGGCACAAGGCGACAGGTGAGAGCTTCCCGGAGGCGGTGGCCTCGATGAGCGCGCTCAATCGGGACGCGGCCCGTGCGGCGGTCGCCGCCGGCATCCGGTGCGGCACCGACGTGACCGGGTTCGGGTTGCTCGGGCACGCCTCGAAGCTGGCCCGGGCCAGCCAGCTCACGGTGGCCATCGACACTGCCCGGGTGCCCTACCTGGCCGGCGCGCGCGAGGCGTTGCGCGACGGGTTCGTGAGCGGCGGCAGCCGGCGCAACCTGGACTGGGTGACCCAGTGGACCGACTTCGGCGCGGCGGACGAGGCCGAGCGGCTGCTCCTGGCCGACGCGCAGACCTCCGGTGGCCTGCTGGTCGCGGGCGAGATACCCGGCGCTCCGGTGGTGGGTGAGCTGCTGCCCCGTGGGGAGCACCGGATCGTCCTGCGCTGACCGGGGGCCTGTGACCCGCTGGGGACACGGGGTGGCGGTGGTGCGGATCGCGCACCATACCCGATAAACTGTCACCTTCCCGCTACTCCGAGCAATGCCGCTCAGGGAAATTTTGCCCGGAATGGTCACAGACCGGTAACTTGCCCCCGGCTGGGGTCAAATGCCCCCCACCATCGGTGTAAGGCCCGATCCGGAGGCCGGTGGGGACGAACGCAGCGAGGAGGCGGAATGACCGAGCTGTGGAACTGGAGAATCGACGGGGCTCAACCCGTGGAGGTCTACCCGGCGCTGGCCGAGGCGCTTGGTCGGGTGGTGATGCCGTTGGCGGTGGCCGACCCGGCGCGGCTGCCGGCGTACGCGGTGGTGTGTGACGTCTGGCTGGCGCCGGGCGAGTTCGCGACGGTGGTGGACTGCTACGGGGTGCCCGAGCAGCTCTCCGAGCACGCGAGCATCGCCGCACTGGCCCGATTGCTGGGCCGCAACTGCCTGTTGCGCGACGACACGCTCGACGCGGGCCGGCACCTGCTCGTCGCCCCGGACGGCACGGTCCGTCCGGTGCACTTCGACGTGCGGGACACCGAGGACGGTGAGGTGCTCAGCAGGTTGCGGCTCTGTTCACTGGGCGACCCGGGTTGTCGGGGCTGGTCGCAGTGCCACCGCTCGCGCTGGGCGCCGGACACTGTCGCACCGGCGCTAGCCGCGGCCTGACCCTCGTCGGGGTCAGGCCCGGCCGGGTGTCGGGCCGGTGGGTGGCGATCAGTTGGAGGCGGTGGCCGACCGGTCGGTGGTGCCCGATCCGGCACCCCGCACCACCAGTTGGTCGAGCAGGGTGCGCGTCGCCTCGGCCACTGCGGCCACCGCGGCGTCGAACGCGGCGGCGTTGTGCGCGGCGGGCGCCCGGAAGCCAGAGATCTTCCGGACGTACTGCAACGCCGCCGCCTCGACGTCCGCGTCTGTCACCTGCGGGGTGAACGGTTCACGCAGCGTCTTGATGCTCCGGCACATGTGAGCTCCTCCTCCGTTCACCGCGGTCTGCACCCGCCGTGCCGGCAATGGTACCGACGGTGACACTGGGTCGATATTTGTCTATCCTGGGCACGGACCAGAGCCGTTCGAGCCACAGCCGCCGCTCTCGCGCTCCCAGCGCCCCGGGCCCCCGGAGACTCATTGTGGACCATGCCCCCGCCCGCTCATCCCGTCCCGACCTAGACGATCTCACGCGTAGCCTGCACACCCCGCTGGAACGGATCGCCGTCGAGCACGCCGATCTGATCGAGGCGGTGCGCAGGCGCGTGGTCACGAACGACTCCGTGCCGTCCGGCATAGTGGCCGTCGCCGCCTTCAACTCGTCCATCTGAGTGATGGTCTGCCGGTGCGGTCCGCCCGGAGTGGGCGGACCCTGCCGGCGGATCAGCCAGTTCGTGCTGAAGGTGCACAGCCGGTGTGACCTGAGCTGCGACCACTGCTACATCTACCAGCACGCCGACCAGACCTGGCGTGGCCGTCCGACGCGGATGCCGCCGGCCACCGTCCAGGCCGCCGCGCGACGGATCGCCGAGCACGCCCGCGAGCACGGGTTGCCGGTCGTGCACGTGGTGCTGCACGGGGGTGAGCCGTTGCTCCTGGGCGCCGCCGGGTTGCGGGACGTGCTGGCCGAGCTGCGTTCGGCGATCACCCCCTGGGCGCGGCTCGACCTGCGCATGCAGACCAACGGCGTGCTGCTCGACGAGGAGCTGTGCCGGCTGTTCGTCGAGTACGACCTGCGGGTCGGCGTGTCCTTCGACGGCGACCGCGCGGCCAACGACCGCCACCGGGTCTTCGCCCACGGCGGCAGCAGCCACGACCACGTCCGGCGGGCGCTGGCCCTGCTCCGGCGGCCGGAACACCGCACCAGCTACGCCGGCATCCTCTGCACTGTCGACGTCCGCAACGATCCCGACCGGGTGTACGAGGCGCTGCTGGCCGAGAGCCCGCCCCGGGTCGACCTGCTGCTGCCCCACGCCACCTGGGACCAACCCCCGGAGCGCCCCGGCCCCGAGCCCACCCCGTACGCCGACTGGTTGGGGCGGCTGCACCGGCGCTGGGTCGACGACGGGCGCCCGGTGTCGATCCGGATGTTCGAGGCGCTGCGCCCGGGCGGCGGCGGCACCGAGGCGTTCGGCCTGGCGCCGGCCGACGTGCTGGTCATCGAGGCTGACGGCAGTTGGGAGCAGGTCGACTCGCTGAAGACCGCGTACCACGGCGCGGCCGGCACCGGCTTCGACGTGTTCGACAACTCGGTGGACGAGGTCGCACGGCACCCAGGGGTCGCCGTCCGGCAGGACGGCGTCGACGGGCTCTGCCTGACCTGCCGGTCGTGCCCGGTGGTCGACAGGTGCGGCGGCGGCCTGTACGCCCACCGTTGGCGCACCGGCTCCGGCTTCGACAACCCCTCGGTGTACTGCGCCGACCTGCTCCGCCTGATCGACACCGTGGACGCCTACCCGCCGCCCACCCCAGCCGAGTCGGGCGAGTGGTCCGCCACCTCGCCCGCCACCTCGCCCGCCGACGAGGTGCTCGACGACCTGGCGACCGGGCACGGGTCGGCGTCGACGCTCGCGCTGCTCGCCGCCACCCAGCTCTCCATCACCCGGGCGCTGCTGGCGGCCTGTCGGGACCGGTCCGGCGCCACGGCCGCCTGGGACCTGCTCGTCCACCTCGACCAGGCGGCGCCGGAGGTGGTGCGGGCCGTCCTGGCGCACCCCTTCGTCCGGCCCGGTCTGGTGCATCGCCTCGACTCGTCGGTCCTGCCCGGCCTCGGCGCGGCAGTCGACCCACTGCCGGCCCTCGCCATCGCCGCGGCCGTGCGGGCCGGTGTCCCGGCCGTGTTGCACGTGCCGGTGCGGGCCGACGCGATCACGTTGCCCACGCTCGGCAGCCTGGTGCTGCCCGGCCTGGGGGAGAGCGCCGAGGTGACCGTCCGGCCCGGCGGGTTCCAGGTCCGGGCCGGGTCGGTCGAGCAGATGGTGCTCCTCGATCCGCTGGCGCCGCCGTCGACCGGCTGGCTTCCGACCCGTGACGTGTCGGTGCCCGGTGGCCCTGTGCTCCTGGAGGACGGCGACCCCTACCGCGACTGCTACGGCCAGCCGGTGGCGTCCCGGCTGGAGGTTCCGGCGGCGCGGGCGTTGGGCCGTACCCTGGCGGATGCCTGGCGGGTCGTGCACCGGGACGTGCCGGCGCACGCGGCGGCGCTCGACGGCGGTCTGCGTGCCGTGGTGCCGTTGGCGCCCGACCCGGCGCGACCCCTGCGGAGCGCGACCGCCCGGCACGCGTTCGGCGCGGTCGCCGTCACCCCCCATCCCGACCCGGAGACGATGGCGGTGCTGCTCGTGCACGAGTGGCAGCACGCGAAGCTGGGTGCCGTGCTCGACCTGTACGACCTGGTCGAACCCGGGCAGGGCACCCGGATCCGGGTGCCCTGGCGCCCCGACCCGCGGCCTCCCGAGGGGGTGCTCCAGGGCGTCTACGCCCACCTCGCCGTCACCCAGGTCTGGCAGTCCCGGGCCGCCACCGACCAGCCGGACGCGTCGGCGCACGCGGCCCACTTCCTGGCGTGGACCCGGGACGGCGCCGACGCGCTGCTGGCCAGCCGGTCGCTCACCGCGGCGGGTGAGCGGTTCGTCGCCCAGCTGCGCCACGCGCTGGAGGAGACCCGTGTCGGGTCCAGATGAGCACCCACCGCCCAGACTGGGCCGTCCCCGCCTCGCCGACGACCTGCGGGCGCTGGGCGTACGCCCGGGGGTGTGCCTGCTGGTGCACTGCGGCCTCCGTCGGGTGGGCCCGCTGGAGCACGGCCCCGCGACCCTCGCCGGCGCGCTGCGCGACGTCCTCGGCCCGGCCGGCACGCTGCTGGTGCCCACCCACACCGACGGCAACTCGACAACCTCCCGGGCCCACCTGGCGGCCACCGCGGGAATGGACCGGGCGCGGCGCGAGCGGTACGAGGCGACGCTGCCGGGCTGGGACCGCCGGACCACCCCCTCCCAGCGGATGGGTGCGCTCGCCGAGTACGCCCGGTGCATCCCCGGTGCGGTGCGCAGTGACCATCCGCAGACCTCGTTCACCGCGCTCGGCCCCCGGGCCCGGCAGCTCACCGACGGCCATGACCTCACCTGCCACCTGGGGGAACGCTCACCGGTTGGCGGCCTCTACGCGGCGGACGGGCAGATCCTGCTGCTCGGCCTCGGCTATGAGGCGTGCAGCGCCCTGCACCTGGCCGAGTACCGACTGCCGGTGCCGCTGCCCGAGCGCGACTACCACTGCTTCCGGCTCGTCGACGGGCGGCGGGTCCGCCTCGACTTCCGGGCTCTCGACCTGGACGACCGGGACTTCCCGAAGGTGGGTGCCGCGCTCGACGAGACGCCGTTGGTGCGGCACGGTCGGGTGGGACGGGCCGACGGGCGCCTCCTGCCGGCGCGAGCCGCTGTCGACTTCGCGACTGCCTGGTTCGCCGCGAACCGGTTGGCGGCGCAACGTTGACGCGGGGACTACGCTGATGATCCGGCCGCGTGGGGAGGGCGGAGGGGCAGCGGTGAGCACAGTGGACGCACCCTCCAGAGCACGCGCCCCGCTCTTCTTCGTCAGCTATTCGCGGGCGCCGGTCGGCCGGGCCACCGGCAAACCCGCCGAGTACGTCTCCCGATTCTTCGAGGACCTCTCCGTCCACGTCAGTGAGCTGGTCGGCCCGGTGACCGGAGTGGACGCCGGCTTCCTGGACACCTCCATCGCCGGCGGCGAACGCTGGAGCCCGGAGCTTCTCCAGGCCGCCGGCACCTGCCAGGTCTTCGTTCCGCTGGTGTCCAGCGCGCTACTCGGCAGCGACTGGTGTGGCCGAGAGTGGGACGCGTTCTCCCGCCGACGGATCACCCCACGACACAGCTCCGCCTCGGTCCACGAGACGGCGATCGTGCCGGTCACCTGGTCGCCGACGAACGGCACGGCACTGCCTCGGGTGCTCCGCGACATCCAGCGCTTCTCCCCGACCGCGATGCCGGATCCCGACATCGCGGTGCACTACCAGCGGGACGGGGTCTATGGCTTGCTGACCATGCAGTGGGAGAACGCGTACCGGGCGGTGGTCTGGCGGCTGGCGCAGCGGATCGTGGCCATCCACCGGTCGTACATGGTCGAGCCCTGGGTGCCGGCGAGCGTGGACGAGCTGTGCAACAGGTTCGCCGAGGAGCCGCAGTGAGCCCGCCGACGGACCGGCGCCGATCGGGCGCGCGCGGGACGTACTTCTTCCTGAGCTACGCCCACTCGGCGCCGCGGCCGGGCGCCCGTGCCGACGCCGACGTCTGGGTCGGCCAGTTCTTCGCCGACCTGACCGACGAGGTGCGACGCCAGGCGCGACCGGTCGCCGGGATGCGGATCGGCTTCTTCGACCAGCACATTCCGTTGGGCGCCGACTGGAAGGCGGCGCTCGCCGAGGCGCTTGGTGACGCCGAGGTCTTCGTCCCGCTCTACTCACCCGGCTACTTCAAGCGTCCCTGGGCGCTGGGGGAGCAGGAGTCCTTCCGGGCCCGGCTGGCCGCCGCCGGGTCGACCCGGGTCACCGCCGGCCATCTCACTCCGGTGCTGTGGATACCGTCCCCTCCGTGGGAGGCCCATCCGGAGCTGGACGCCGCCCTGGACCTGGGCCGGGACGTCCCGGAGTACGCCGCCGACGGCCTGCGCGCGTTCTGCATGCTGGCCTCCTACCGTGCCCAGTACGAGCTTCTGCTGAGACGCCTGGCGAGCCGGATCGTGCACACCGCCGAGCGGCGACCGATGGGCCCGTCCCGGGCGCCCGGTCTGGACGAGGTCGTCCGTCCGGCACCGACCGATCCGGACTTCGTCGTCGCCGTCCTGGCCCCGACCCGGGACCGCCTGCCGACCGATCGCGACCCCGCCGGCTACGCCGCCACTGGCAGGCTCTGGCGGCCGTACGGGCGCAGCCAGCAACTGCCCGCCGCCGAGTACGCGGCCAGCACCGCCGAGCGGCTGGGGCTGTCGGCCCGTACCGAGGACTTCGCGCAGGCCTCCGCGCTCCTGGATCGGCGACCGGCCGTGCTGTTGGTCGACCCGTGGATCGCGGCGGCGCCGGACGCGGCCGAGGTTCTCGCCCGCATGCTGCACGGCCTGCGGGAGTGGGTCGTTCCGCTGGTCGTCACCGATGACGACGACACCCAGGACGTCACCCGTTGGGCCACCGAGGTGACCCAGTTGCTGAGCGACGCCGGTCGGCCCCAGGTGAAGCGCGCGTGCAGCATGCCGGAGTTCGTCGACCTGATGCCGGCGTTGGTCACCGAGGCACGCCGCCAGTTCCTCAAGTACGGCCCGGTCGTCTCCTTCGAATCACCGCCGGAGCCGGTGCCGAGCCTGCGTGACGGCCTGCCCGCCGCCGGCTCGACAGTTTCCGCCGACCCCGCGTTCCCGCCTGATGATCCGGCCCCACCGCGTCCCCACGGAGAAAACCGATGAACAACGATCGCGAAGGCCAGGTCGTCACCTTCTACTCGTTCAAGGGTGGGACGGGCCGGACGATGGCGCTGGCCAACGTGGCCTGGATCCTGGCGGCCAGCGGCCGGCGGGTGCTCGTCGCCGACTGGGACCTGGAGTCACCCGGTCTGCACCGCTTCTTCCACCCGTTTCTCGACGCCGAGGCGATCCAGGGCACCAGCGGTGTGATCGACATGATCCGCGACTACGAGTGGGAGACCACCCGGGTCGACGACCGGCCGGACCGCTGGATGGAGCAGTACGCCCGGGTCGGGCGGCACGCGTTCTCGCTGCGCTGGAACTTTCCCGACGGCGGTGGCCTCGACTTCCTCTCCGCCGGCCGGCAGAACAGCGACTACGCCGTCTCGGTGAGCGGGCTGGACTGGGACAACTTCTACAACCGGCTGGGCGGGGCGCAGTTCTTCGAGGCGTTGCGGGCGGACATGAAGCGCCAGTACGACTTCACCCTGATCGACAGCCGGACGGGCCTGAGCGATGTCGCCGACATCTGCACCCTGCACCTACCGGACACTCTGGTCGACTGTTTCACGCTCAGCGACCAGGGCATCGACGGCGCGGCCCGGGTGGCGCACTCGGTACGGGACCGGTACCGGCGGCGCGACATCCGGGTCCTGCCGGTGCCGATGCGGGTCGACCAGGCCGAGAAGGAGCGGGCCGAGGCGGGCCGCCTGCTGGCCATGCGCCGGTTCGCCGGGTTGCCGGCCGGCATGACCGAGGCGGAACGGCGGCGTTACTGGGCCGCGGTGGAGGTTCCGTACCGGCCGTTCTACGCGTACGAGGAGACTCTCGCCACGTTCGGCGATCCGCCGGGCTCACCGACGTCGCTGCTGGCCGCGTTCGAGACGTTGACCGGGATCCTCACCGACGGCGCGGTGACCGCGCTGCCGTTGATGGACGAGTCGGTGCGGGAGCGGGGCAAGGCCCGGTTCCGCCGACGCACCGAGGCGATCGACGACCAGATCGTGCTCCGGTACGCGCCGGAGGACGCCATCTGGGCCGAGTGGCTGGAGCGGGTGCTCAGTTCGGCGGGGCTGCGGGTGGTGGAGCCGACTGCCGCCGTCGGGTCTGCCGGTACGCCGGCCCCGCGCACGCTGACAGTGGTCTCGCCGGCCTACGTGGCGACGCCGTCCGGTGGTCTGCCCGACCGCGACACGAGCACCGGCTCCACGGCCCTGGCCGTGTACGTCGCCGACCTGCGCCCGTTGGCGGAATTCCCGTCCCAGAGTTCCACCAACCTGGTCAACGTCAGCGCCGCGACCGCCGTCGAGCGGGTGTTGCGGCTGGTCGGTCGGCCGGTGCCGTCGTCGGCGGACGGGCCGGCGGGCGGGTCCACCCGCTACCCCGGCACCGAGCCGTTGATCTTCAACGCCCCCAACCGGAACGCCCGGTTCACCGGCCGGGAGGACGACCTGGCGCGGCTGCGCGCGCAGTTGCAGAGCGGGGGCAGCGCTGTGGTGCTGCCGGTCGCCCTGCAGGGCATGGGCGGTGTCGGTAAGACCCAGGTGGCTCTGGAATACGTGCACCGGTTCAAGGCCGCGTACGACGTGGTCTGGTGGATCGTGGCGGACCCGCCGCAGTTCGTCGACACCGCCCTCGCCGACCTCGCCGGTCGCCTCGGCATCCTCGTCGGGCCGACCCTGCCCGACACGGTCCGGTCGGTGCTCCAGGTGCTCGGCCGCGGCGAGCCGTACGAGCGGTGGCTGGTCGTGCTCGACAACGCCGAGGAGCTCGACCAGATCGAGCCCTTCCTGCCCCAGGGCCCCGGGCACGTCCTGCTGACCTCCCGCAACCGCGCCTGGGGTGACCGGGCGAACCCGATCCAGGTGGACGTCTTCGACCGCACCGAGAGCGTGGCGCACCTCGCCCAGCGGGTGCCCACGATCAGCGCCGAGGAGGCCGACCGGGTGGCCGAGGCGCTCGGCGACCTACCGATCGCGGTGGCCGCGGCGGGCGCCTGGCTCGCCGACACCGGCACGTCGGTCGCCGACTACCTGCGGCAGATCGAGCGGCACGGTCCCAGCGCCCTCTCCGTGGAGGCGACCTGGGACCTGTCGCTGAACCGGCTGCTCGAGCAGGCGCCCGCCGCGTACCGGCTGTTGCAGCTCTGCTCGGTGCTGGCCCCCGAGATCGCCCTCGAACTCATCTACAGCGACGAGATGGCGGCGGCACTGGTGCCGTTCGACCCGTCGGTGTCGGAGCGGCTCGTGCGCGGCGCCCTGGTCCAGCAGATCAACCGCCTGGCACTGCTCAAACTCGACGTCCAGGGCGGTCGGGTGCAGGTGCACCGGCTGTTGCAGGCGGTGGTCCGCGACCGGATGACCGACGACGAGATCACCGCCGCCCGACACCAGGTGCACCTGGTGCTGGCCGCGTCCCGGCCCCGGGGCGACGTGGACGACCCGACCACCTGGGCCCGGCTGCGCATGCTCTGGCCGCACCTGGAGGTCTCCGAGGCGCTCACCTGCCCGGACGAGCCGGTGTGTCAGCTGCTCATCGACCGGGTCCGTTATCTGTGGCAGCGCGGCGGTCTGGACCAGGCCGACGTGTTCAGCCAGGAGGTGGACGACACCTGGAGCGCTCGGCTCGGCGACACGCACGACGAGGTCGAGGCGTCGGCGCTGGGCCGGCAGTTGTTGCACCTGCGGTTCAACCGGGCGAACATCCTGCGCAGCCTGGGCCGGTTCAACGAGGCCCGGGACCTGGACGAGGCGGTGCTGGCCGAGCAACGCCGGCTGCTGGGCCCGCTGCATCCGCACAGTCTGATGACCGCCGGCAGCCTCGGCGGTGACCTGCGGGCGCTCGGCCGCTACGCCGAGGCCCTGGAACGGGACCGGTCCACCTACGCCTCCTGGCTGCAGGTGTTCGGCGAGGACCACCCCCGGACGCTGAGCGCGGCCAACAACCTCGCCGTGTCGTACCGGCTGGTCGGCGACTACCGGTCGGCCCGTCGATGGGACGACGAGGTGCACCAGCGGCGGCGGCTGGTGCTCGGCCCCACGCATCCCTACACCCTCGTCTCCGCCGTGCGGCTGGGCAGCGACCTGCGGGAAGCCGGCGAGTACGAGAGGTCGGCCACCCTGCTACGCACTGTGTACGACACGTACTGCGAGGTGCTCGGGCCGGATGACGGCCAGAGCCTCGCCGCTCAGGTCAACCTGGCGGTGTCGCTGCGCAGCTCCGGTCGGGGCAGCGAGGCCGCGCCGATGTTCGAGACGGCCTACCGCGAACTCGACGAACGCTTCGGTCCGGACAACCCGGACACTGTTGCGTGCCGGTCGAGTCGCGCCGCGAACCTGTTGGCCGTCGGCGACGCGGCTCGGGCCCTGACCGAGATGAACGCCGTGCGCCAGGCGTTCGAGGAGTTGCTCCGGCTCGGCCCGGAGCACCCGCACGTCCTGGCGACGCTGAGCAACACCTCGGCGGCGGAACGCGCGCTCGGACGCCGGTCGGACGCGCTCGCGTCGGCGAGCCGGGCGGTCGGCGACCTGCGCAAGGTGCTCGGCCCGGACCACCCGCACACGCTCGCGGCGGAGGTCAACCAGGCGGTGTGCCTCGCCGAGGAGGGTGACTGGGAGTCGGCGCGGGACCGGCTGCGGGAGACCGGCGGCCGGCTGGCCGCGGTGATCGGTGCGGACCACCCCGACACGCTGCGCTGCCTCGGCGATCTCGCCCTGGCGGCGAGGCGGGCCGGCGACGGCCCGGCCACCGAGGACGTCGGCGTCGTGGCGGACCGGCTGGCCGAGGTGATCGGCGTGGAGCACCCCACCGTGCAGACCCTGCGCGAACGGCGGTTCGTGGTCCGGGTGATCGACCCACACACGATCTGACCTGGTCGTTCGGTGGGCGGGTCGGGTGGCCGGGCCGGCCCGTCGGCCCGGCCGGGCCGGGCCGGGCCGGGCCGACGCTCAGAGTTGCGGGCTGGTCGCGAGGGCAGGCGTGGCCAGCCAGGCCAGGGTCTGCGGGAGGATCTCCACCGCCCCGAAGTGCGCGGCGCCGGGCTGCACCTGCACCTCGGCGCGCGGGATCCGTGCGGCGAGCCAGTGGGAGTGCTCCACCGGGGAGAAGCGGTCCTGCTCGCCGTGCCAGAGCCGGACCTCCGCGCGGATGGCGCCCAGGTCGAACCCCCAGCCACGCCGGATCGCCAACACGTCGTCGATCCAACCCTCGGGCCCGTGTCGCAGCGCCTCGGAGTACATGTCGGTCAGCAGGCGGCGGATCGCGACGTCGTCGACGACCCGGATGTCCTCGTCGGGCAGCTGGGGGCGGAGGAAGTCCAGCAGCGTCATCGGGTCCCGGCGGGCCTCGTCGGCGCGGACCTTCAGGTTGAGCGTGAGTTCGGCCAGGTCCTCGTCGGCCTGCCCGAAGTCCTCCACGTTCGATTCCGCCATGCCCGCGTACCAGTCCAGGTCGGGCGCGCCGGCCGGGGCGAGCCCCACCAGCACGGCGGCCCGGGTGACCCGGTCCGGCAGCAGCGCGGCGCAGGCCAGGGCGTGTGGCCCGCCACCGGACCGGCCCACCACCGAGAACCGGTCGATGCCGAGGTCGTCGGCGATCGCCGCCACGTCGGCGGCGGCGTCGGCCACCCGCCGACCCTCGTGCCGGTCGGAGTCGCCGTACCCGGGTCGGTCGTAGCAGACGAGGTGCACGCCGAGGCGGTAGACGACGATGCCCCGGGGTCGAGGGCCGCTGCGGCTGCCCGGGGTGCCGTGCAGCAGGAAGACCGCCGGCCCGTCCGGAGCGCCCGAGGTCTCCACCGCGAGGCGCCGCCCGTCCGGGGTCGTGACGGTGCGCTGTGTCGCATCTTGTCGCGTCACGGTTGGCCTCCCGCGGGTCGTCATGTGCTCCCCCGTGAACGGAGCCGCGCATCGTCGGCGCCGAGTGCAAAGCCCCCGAAATCGCCCAGAACACATTCTTGTTGTGCAGCGTACTGCCCGTCGTGGATGCCCGCCATGGGCCAGCGGGTCAATGCCGGTGGGTTGGGCCCCCCGAACGGGCCGCTACCCTGGTAGCCCGAGGGGAAGGGGCACCAAGACGGTGGCTAGGACCTACAACGTCGTGACGTACGGCTGCCAGATGAACGTGCACGATTCTGAGCGGATCTCCGGCCTGCTCGAACAGGCCGGCTACGTGCGCGCGGTGCCGACCGACGACACCCCGGACATCGTCGTCTTCAACACCTGCGCGGTGCGCGAGAACGCGGACAACCGGCTCTACGGCAACCTCGGTCGCCTGCGCCCGGTCAAGGACAAGCACCCCGGGATGCAGATCGCGGTCGGCGGCTGCCTGGCCCAGAAGGACCGGGGCGACATCGTCCGCAAGGCGCCCTGGGTGGACGTGGTCTTCGGCACCCACAACATCGGCGCGCTGCCGGTGCTGCTGGAGCGGGCCCGGCACAACGCCGCCGCCGAGGTGGAGATCCTGGAGTCCCTCGACGTCTTCCCGTCCACGCTGCCCACCCGCCGCGAGTCCACGTACGCCGGCTGGGTGTCGATCTCGGTGGGGTGCAACAACACCTGCACGTTCTGCATCGTGCCGGCGCTGCGCGGCAAGGAGAAGGACCGCCGCCCAGGCGACATCCTCTCCGAGGTGCGCGCCCTGGTCGACGAGGGTGTGCTGGAGGTGACCCTGCTCGGGCAGAACGTCAACTCCTACGGTGTGGCGTTCGGCGACGCCGGCGAGCCGAACTGGAAGCGCAGTGGCGGCCGTTCCGCTTTTGCTGAGCTGCTGCGGGCGTGCGGCGACATCGACGGGTTGGAGCGCGTCCGGTTCACCAGCCCGCACCCGAAGGACTTCACCGACGACGTGATCGCCGCGATGGCCGAGACGCCGAACGTCTGCCACTCGCTGCACATGCCGTTGCAGTCCGGCTCCGACGACGTGCTCCGGGCGATGCGCCGGTCCTACCGTTCCGAGCGTTACCTGGGGATCATCGAGAAGGTCCGCGCGGCGATGCCGGACGCGGCCATCACCACCGACATCATCGTCGGCTTCCCCGGTGAGACCGAGGCGGACTTCCAGCGCACCCTGGACGTGGTCCGGGAGGCCCGGTTCTCCTCGGCCTTCACCTTCCAGTACTCGAAGCGGCCCGGCACCCCCGCCGCGACCATGGACGATCAGCTGCCCAAGCAGGTCGTGCAGGAGCGCTACGAGCGGTTGATCACCTGCGTCGAGGAGATCACCTGGGCGGAGAACAAGCGCCTCGTGGGGGAGACCGTCGAGGTGCTGGTAGCGGTCGGTGAGGGCCGCAAGGACGAGCGGACCGGCCGGATGTCCGGTCGGGCGCGCGACGGTCGGCTCGTGCACTTCGCGACCGAGGCCGCCGACGGGGAGTCCCTCGCTGGTCAGATCCGGCCCGGCGACATCGTGCACACCGCGATCACGTACGCCGCACCGCACCACCTGAACGCCGACGGGGCACCGGTGGCGCACCGCCGCACCCGGGCCGGCGACGCGGCCGAGGCGGGTCGCTCCCCGCGTACCCCTGGGGTTCTGCTCGGTCTGCCGACGATCGGCGCACCGCCGGTCGCGCCTGCTCCCGCCGCTGGCTGCGCCACCCACTGACGAACGGAAGGGCCCCTGGACGAGGGGCCCTTCCGCGCGAGGCTCGGGTCAGACGGTGATCCGGCCGGCGCCGGCGCCCGCCGTCACGATGGACTTGACGTTGCTCGCGGTGTCCAGCTGGTAGGAGTACGGGATGCCGGCCACGCTGCCGCCGGCCTGCCCGGTGGGCGAGTTGACGAAGTGGTTGTTGCGGGCGACCAGGCTGCCGGGCCCCGAGTCCCCCTCACCACGGTGGTACGGGTCGTCGACGTTCTCGAAGTAGTTGCCCTCGACGAGCACCCCGGCGTTCTCGGTGGACGCGACGCCGTAGCCGCCGTTGGCCCGGTAGTAGTTGTTGTACACGTGCACCGGGTTGCCGAAGCGCACCCGTGGGTTGCGCTGGTTGCTGCCGTCGAACCAGTTGTGGTGGTAGCTGACCCGCAGGTGACCGACGTCCTGGCTGGCGTTGTCGTCGCTGTGGCCGAGCAGCATGGTCTTGTCGTGGCTGAAGACCCGGTTCCACGAGACGGTGACGAAGTCCGAGCCGCGCTTGATGTCGACGGCGCCGTCGTACCCGTTGCTGAAGCTGTTGTGGTCGATCCAGATGTTGGTGGCCGACTCCTGCACGTTGATCGCGTCGTCGTTCCAGTCCCGGAAGGTCAGGTTCCGGATGATCACGTTGCGGTCGCCGTTGATGTTGAGCCCGCAGCCTGCGATCGTGGCGCCCGAGTTGCCGAGGATGGTCTTGTTGGACCGGACCCGCAGCATGCCCGAGCAGGAGATCGTCCCGGACACCCGGATCACCGCGGCGCCTGTCGCGTTCAGCGCGCTGGTCAGCGCGGAGGCGGTGGTGACGGTGGTGGTGCCGGCGTTGCCGCCGCCGGTGGTGCCGCCGTTCTGGGTGGCCCAGCCGACCAGGCCGGTCTGCGGAGGGCTCGTCGGCGGCGGAGTGGTCGGCGGCGGTGTGCTGGGCGGCGGCGGGGTGGGCGGCGGCGGGGTGGTCGGTGCGGTGCTGCCGGTGCAGGCGACGTTGTTCAGGGTGAAGCTGCTCGGAGCCGGGTTGCTGGAGTTCCAGCTCGCGTTGAAGCCGAACGTGGCGCTGGCGTTTGTCGCGAGGTTGCCGTTGTAGTCGACGTTTGTCGCGGAGACCTGGCTGCCGCTCTGCGAGATGGTGGCGCCCCACGCCTGGTTGACCTGCTGGCCGGCCCCGTACGACCAGCGCAACGTCCAGCCGGAGACCGGGTCGCCCAGGTTGGTGACCGTGACGTTGCCGGTGAACCCGCCCGGCCACTGGCTGGCGGCCGAGTAGGTGACCTGGCAGCCGGCGGCCGCCTGGGCGGACACGGAGGTCAGTAGCCCGGCGGTGACCAGGGTGGCGGTGGCTGCGGCGGTGGTGGCGATCAGCGTCGTTCGACGCCGTCCTGTGCGCATGCTGCTTCCTTTCGATGAGGCGGACGGGGGTGTCGCTACGCCCATGCCCGTGGGCGGCGAATCCCGGCCGGGACCAGTGGTCCTCGGGCCCGCCAGTGCAGGTTCGTGAAGGAGAGCGGCTCCCGCGCTCGCGCCCACCGACGAAGAGGCAAGCGCTTTCCCGATGAGAACATAGAAGAGCCTAGATGTAAATGGCCGGGACGGCCGATGCGGTGCGCACCGGCCGTCCCGGTGGATCAGCAGCTGGTGCCGCTGAGTTTCACAGTTCCCGGCGCGCTGGCGGTGCCGTTGGCGGTGAAGCCCACGGTGACCGACCCGCCCGCCGGCAGGGATCGGGCGTGGCTCGGCGCGGCCGCGGTGACAGTCGTGCCGGACTGCGTGACCGTGGCGTTCCAGCCACTGCCCAGCGTCACCCCGGACGGCCAACTCCAGGTGACCGACCAGGGGTTCACCGCGCCGGTGCCGGTGTTCTTCACTGTCAACTCGCCCTGGAAGCCGCCCTGCCAGGCATTGACCTGCCGGTAGGTGGCCGTGCAGGCGCCGGTCGGCGGATCCGTCGGCCCACCGGTCGGCCCACCGGTCGGCCCGCCGGTCGGGCCGCCGCCACCGGACGGCGCGATCAGGTACGGCTGGAGGATCGCCTGCTTGGCGGTGTTGACGTTGGTCCAGTCGTCAAGCGCGATGCCACCGGTGTCACCGGAGTTGGGGTTCCACGACCAGTAGGTGAAGGACATCCCGGTCACCCCGGTCCCGGTGTACGCCATCAGCTTCTCCAGCCACACCTTGTCCTTCGGGTCGACCAGGGTGCTGCCGAACTCGCCCATCATGATCGGCGCGATGTTCTGCTTGTAGAGGTAACCGAAGTACTTGTCCCAGATGGCCGGCATGTTCGCCGGGTAGTCCGGGGCGTCGAACCAGGTCTGCCGGTACACCGAGGTGGCGTACTCGTGCGGCGAGTAGACCAACCGGTTCGCCACGTTCAGCCGTACCGGGAACTGGCCCGCCTTCGACAGGTTGCCACCCCACCAACCGCAGTCCTCGTCGTTGCTCGGGTCGTTGTCCCAGACGTTGGAGAGACCGCCGCTCGGGCAGCTCACCCCCTCCACGAAGATCAACCAGTTGGGTTGGACACCGAGGATGGCGTTTCCGGCCCGCTCGGCGGCGAGCCGCCAGTCCCGCGTCGTGTCGCCACAGCCCCAGCACGCGCCGGTCGCCGCCGGGTTGGTGCCCTCCGCGTGCGGCTCGTTGTGCAGGTCGGCGCCGATCACCGTGGGGTTGCCCGCGTACCGCTGGGCGAGCATCTTCCAGTCGTTGATCCAGGTCGCCTCGGAGACCGTCGACGTGTACCAGAGCGGCGACTGCCCGGCCGCCGTCGGCCGGTGCCGGTCCAGGATGATCCGCATGCCCTTGCTGCCGGCGTAGTCGATCACCTTGTCCAGGATCTGCAACGGCGACAGCCCGATCAGGTCCGGGTTGACGAAGTCGTTGATCCCACTGGCGGTCGCGCCCGACTTCAGCGCGTCGTTCGAGTACGGCACCCGCAACGTGTTGTAACCCAACCGGGCCATCGTGTCGAGCTGTCCCTTCCACGGGTTGTTCGACCACAGCCCGTGGAAGGTCTTGTTGTCGGTCTCCATGCCGAACCAGTTGATGCCGGTCAACCGGACCGTGGCACCGGTGCTGTCCACGATCTGGTTGCCGCTGGTGTGCAGATAACCCGTACCGGTGCCGGCGGCAACGGCCGGGCTGGTGCTGACGGCGGTGGCGAGGAACACGCCGGCCGCGACGGTGGCGAGCGCAGTGAGCGCGCCGCCGAGAGCTTTGGGACGGAACATTCGAGCTCCACTTCGGAGGTCCGGCGCCGTCCAGAAACGACGCCGGCGGCGGCCGTCCGCACGTCACGACCCCCCAGGGGTACGCGGACAGTGCGCGACGGCCCATGTCACGCTGACGTGGTCACTCGCGGAAGCTCACCGGCGACCCTCGACGGCGGATGTTCCGCCTCCGTCGCCCTCGTGCCGGTGGCCCTACCTGGCTCCGTCGCTCATTCTGATCAACCCACGCCGATGCGTCAACCTGCCCCCACGCCGCGCTACCCGCGCCCACCCCCGCCGCCCCCGCCCGAGCACGGCGCGCGCCGTGCCCGCGCCCCGCGCGCGCCGTCCGCTCTGCACCGCGTGCCCCCTGAACGATCGCGCGAGAACATGGATGTAGTGGTCTTCGGGCACGCTGATGCCACTACATCCAGGTTCGAGCACGATCTTGGTGGCGTGGCGTGGCGTGGCGTGGCGTGGCGTGGCGTGCACCGCGCCCGTTCGCAACGCGCTCCCAAAGCATGATCGCGCTCCAACATGGATGTAGTGGTGTCCCGGCGCTAGGTGGCCACTAAATCCTGGATCAAGCATGACCTTGACGGTCATTGGCGGCTGAAACCCCGCTCCCGGCCCCCAGGACCCTGCTGGCCGTCAAGATCCGCGCAACATCAGGGATGTTGCTGTCCCCCGCGTGTCCGAGGCAGCAACACCCGGGAAGTTGCGTGGATCTTGACGCGGGCGCGGCGCGCCCAGGGTGTGGGGGACGTGAGGCGCGCGGGTAGGACGAGGCGCGGGGTGCCTGAGCGCGGCGCAGGGGGCGGTTGAGGCCGCAAGTAGCGCAAGTAGCGCAAGTAGCGCGAGGCGGGCACGCGGGAGCCCCCGGTCACGGTGGGGACCGAGGGCTCCGGACGATCGTCAGCTCAGCCGGCCTGCTCGGCGAGTTGGAGGAACTGCCGCTTGGAGGCGAGGGCCTGCTCGGCTTCCTTGATCCGGCGTGCGTCCCCGGCGCTCTGCGCCCGGGCCAGCCGGTCCTCGGCCTCCGCCACCTGCGTCCGCATCTGGGCGAGCAGCGGGTTGTCCTCCTTGGTGGTGCGGCGCCACGCCGATTCCATCACGTCACGGACCTTGTCGTCGATGACGCGCAGTCGGCGCTCCAGCCCGGCGGCCGCCTCGCGGGGCACCCGGCCGGCCTCGTGCCACTGGGCCTGGATCTCCCGCAGCTTGGCCTGGGCACCCTTGGGGTCGGCGTCGATGTCCAACGCCTCGGCCTCGGCGAGCAGGGCCTGCTTACGCTCCAGGTTGCCGCGCTGCTCGTTGTCCCGTGCGGAGAAGACCTCGCTGCGCCGGCTGAAGAAGGCGTCCTGCGCACCCCGGAACCGTTCCCAGAGTTTCTGCTCGGCTTCCTTGGAGGCCCGCGGAGCGGCCTTCCACTGGGTCATCAGGTCCTTGAGCTGGTTGGCGGTGGCGGCCCAGTCGGTGGATTCCTGGAGCTTCTCCGCCTCGGCGACCAGCTCCTCCTTGGCGGTCTGCGCCTGCTTGCGCTGCGAGTCCAGGGAGGCGAAGTGGGCGCCGCGGCGACGGGTGAAGCCGTCCCGGGCGGCGGCGAACCGCTTCCACAGCTCACCGTCGGCCTTCTTGTCGACCCCGCGGATGGTCTTCCACTCGTCGAGGATCTCCTTGAGCCGGTCCCCGGCGGTCTTCCACCCGGTGGATTCGGCGGCCAGCTTCTCGGCCTCCTCGACCAGCGCGGTCTTGCGGGCCAGGGCCTCGCCGCGAGCGGCGTCCCGGGCGGCGCGCGCTTCGCCGGCCTTCTCCTCGGCGAGGGTGGCCAGCTTGTCCAGGCGGGCGGCCAGCGCGTCGATGTCGCCGACCACGTTGGCCTCGGGCAGCGTGGTGCGGATCCGCCGGATCGTGCTCAACGAGTGCCCGGCGTCCGCCGCACCCGACTTGAGTCGCGCCTCGGTCAGGTCCACCTCGGTCACCAGGTCGGCGAAGCGGCGGGCGAAGTGCGCCAGGCCCTCCTCCGGTGCTCCCGCCTGCCAGGATCCGACCACCCGCTCTCCCTCGGTGGTCTTGACGTACACGGTGCCGTCCGCGTCCACCCGTCCGAAGGCAGTCCAGTCGCTCATGTGCCCATCCTCGTTCTCCCGGCGTCGAGGGATCGATCCCCCGTCGCCGCCACGGCGCAGCCAAGTTGCTTCCGGCATTGTCACAGGTCCGACCCGGTCCGCGTCGAGCGCCTATCGCCGACCGTGACCATACGGTGTCCTAGGGGCCGAATGACCGGATCGGCGCGGAGACGCACCGGGGATTCCCGCTACGGTGAACGGGTGCCACTGGTCGCCGCCGCTGTCTGCCCGCATCCGCCCCTGCTCGTGCCCGAGGTGGCCGGCTCCGCGGCCCCGGAGTTGAACGATCTGCGGGCGGCCTGTGACACCGCCGTCCGCCGGCTGTTGGCCACCGATCCGGACATTGTGCTGCTGCTGGGCACCGGCCCGGTGACCGGCCCGATCCGCACCCCGGCGACCGGTTCTCTCCAGCCCTGGGGTGTCGACCTGGACGTTCCGCTGGTGCCCGGTCAGCCGGACCGGGGCGCGGTGCTGCCGTTGAGCCTGACCATCGGCGCGTGGCTGCTGGCCCGCCACGACGGCCCACCGCCGGTGACCGCCGTGCAGGTGGCCGCCGACGCCGGCCCGGCCGAGCTGGCCGCGCTCGCCGACGACGTCGGTGCCGCCGGTGACCGGGTGGCGTCCCTGGTGCTCGGGGACGGATCGGCCTGCCGGGGCGAGAAGGCACCCGGGTACGACGACGCGCGCGCCCTCCCGTACGACCGGGGGGTTGCCGCAGCGCTGGCCGACGCGGACCTGGACGCCCTGCTCGACCTCGACCCGGTGGTGTCGGCGGCGCTGAAGGCCGCCGGTCGTGCCCCCTGGCAGGTGCTGGCCGGCGCGGCCCGCGCGGCCGGCGGGGGGTGGCGCGGTGAGCTGCTGCACGACTCCGCCCCCTACGGTGTGGCCTACTTCGTGGCGTCCTGGGAGCGGGTGTGACAAGCGGCGTCGTCGGCACTGTCGTCGCGGTGGTCGGGCCGACCGCGGCCGGCAAGTCGGCGTTGAGCATCGCGTTGGCGCACGCCCTCGACGGGGAGGTGGTCAACGCCGACTCGATGCAGCTCTACCGGGGCATGGACATCGGCACCGCCAAGCTGACCGTCGCCGAGCGGGACGGGGTGCCGCATCACCTGCTGGACATCTGGGAGGTCACCGAGGCGGCAAGCGTCGCGGAGTACCAGCGACTGGCCCGCTCGGCGGTGGACGACATCGTGTCCCGGGGCCGGGTGCCGCTGCTGGTCGGTGGCTCCGGGCTGTACGTGCGGGCGGTGTTGGAGCACTTCGAGTTCCCCGGCACCGACGCGGCGCTGCGGGAACGGCTGGAACGGGAGTTGGCCGAGGTCGGCCCGGCCCCGCTGTACGCGCGGCTGCGCGCCGCCGACCCGGTCGCCGCCGAGAGCATCCTGCCCGGCAACGGTCGGCGGATCGTGCGTGCCCTGGAGGTGATCGAGCTCACCGGCGCGCCGTTCGCCGCCTCGCTGCCGCAGCCCACGCCGTACTACCCGTCGGTGCAGCTCGGCGTCGACCTGGACACCGGCCTGCTGGACGAGCGGATCGCGCTGCGGGTCGACCGGATGTGGGCCGACGGCCTGGTGCCGGAGACCCGTGAGCTGGTCGGGCGCGGGCTGCCCGAGGGGCGGACGGCGAGTCGGGCGCTGGGCTACCAGCAGGTGCTGCGACTGCTCGCCGGTGAGCTGACCGAGGCGCAGGCGCACGACGAGACGGTCCGGGCCACCCGGCGGTTCGTCCGCCGGCAGCGGTCCTGGTTCCGGCGCGACCCGCAGATCAACTGGTTGGATTCGGCGACCCCGGACCTGATCGGGGCCGCCCTGCGTCTGGTGCCGGCCGAGACGCGATAATGGGGGAGTGGAGTTCACCAAGGGCCACGGCACCGGCAACGACTTCGTCCTCCTGCCCGACCCGGACGGTCAGCTCGACCTGACCCCGGAGCTGGTCGCGGCGCTCTGCGACAGGCGGCGGGGCATCGGCGCGGACGGCGTGTTGCGGGTTGTCCGCGCGGCCAAGCATCCGGACGGCGCGGGTTTGGCCGGCGAGGCCGAGTGGTTCATGGACTACTGGAACGCCGACGGCTCGTTCGCCGAGATGTGTGGCAACGGCGCCCGGGTCTTCGTGCGCTACCTGCTCGACAGCGGGTTGGCCACGCCCGCCGGCGCGGCGCTCCCGGTGGCGACCCGGGCCGGCGTCGTGCGCGCGCTGGTCGAGGGCGACGCCGTGTCCGTCGAGATGCGCCGACCCCAGGTGTACGACAGTTCCGCCGCCACCCTCGGCGGGCTGACCCTGACCGGTGCGGTGGTGGACGTCGGCAACCCACACCTGGTCTGCGTGCTGCCGGCGGGCGTGGAGCTGTCGGCGCTGGACCTGACCGTCGCGCCCGGGTTCGACCCGGCGGTCTTCCCGAGCGGGGTGAACGTGGAGTTCATCGTGGCGGGCGACCCGGTCGACGCCACCGACGCGCACTCCCTGATGCGGGTGTACGAGCGCGGCAGCGCCGAGACCCTTTCCTGCGGCACCGGCGCGTGCGCGGTGGGCGCCGTGGCCCTGCGCGACGCTGGCAGGGACACCGGAGTGGTCGCCGTCGACGTGCCCGGCGGCCGACTGACGGTGACGGTCACCGAGAACTCCTGCTGGCTGTCCGGCCCCGCCGTCCTGGTGGCAACCGGCGAGGTCGACCTCCCCGCCTGACCCACCCACCGCCCGCCCCCACCGGGCCTCCGGGCCTCCGGCGGCACCGCGTCGATCATGAAGTTACTGCCAGCCAGCTCGGCGTGTCATGACAACAACTTCATGATCGACGGAGGGTGGGGCGGGAGGAGGGGGTTACGGGGTGGCGCTGGCGTTCGCCGCGATCTCCGGGAGGTCCGCCGGGCCGGGGTCGGCTGCCGGCAGTGGGCTCGGGTTGTGCGCGGCGGCGCGCACGGCGGCGGCGACCGCCGGGGCGACCCGGGGGTCGAAGACGCTCGGCACGATCACCGTCGGGTTGATCTTCTCTTCGCCGACCACGTCCGCGATGGCCCGAGCGGCCGCGAGGGCCATCTCCTCGGTGAACTCCTCGGCGTGGGCGTCCAGCATGCCGCGGAACACCCCGGGGAACGCGAGCACGTTGTTGATCTGGTTCGGCTGGTCCGAGCGGCCGGTGGCGACCACTGCGGCGTGCTTGCGCGCCTCCCGCGGGTCGACCTCCGGGTCGGGGTTGGCGAGGGCGAAGACGATCGAGTCCTTCGCCATCTGCGCGATGTCGTCGCCGGTGAGCAGGTTCGGCGCGCTGACCCCGATGAACACGTCGGCGCCCCGGATCGCGCCGGGCAGGTCGCCGGAGTAGTTCTCCTTGTTGGTGTTCTCCGCCAGCCACTGCCACGCCGAGTTGAGCCCGGTCAGCCCGCGGTGCAGGGCGCCCTCCCGGTCGTACGCGATGATGTCGCCGACGCCCTGGCGCAGCAGCAGCTTCATGATCGCGGTGCCGGCCGCGCCGGCGCCGGAGACGACCACCCGGACGTCCTCGAGCCGCTTGCCCACCACCCGCAGCGCGTTCGTCAGCGCGGCCAGCACGCAGATCGCGGTGCCGTGCTGATCGTCGTGGAAGACCGGGATGTCCAGCGCCTCGCGCAGCCGGGCCTCGATCTCGAAGCAGCGCGGCGCGGCGATGTCCTCCAGGTTGATGCCGCCGTAGGCCGGCGCGATCGCCTTGACGATCTGCACGATCTCGTCGGTGTCCTGGGTGTCCAGCACCACCGGCCAGGCGTCCACCCCGCCGAAGCGCTTGAACAGCGCGGCCTTGCCCTCCATCACCGGCAGCGACGCGGCCGGGCCGAGGTTGCCCAGGCCGAGGACCGCCGAGCCGTCACTGACCACCGCGACGGTGTTGCGCTTGATGGTCAGTCGCCGTGCGTCGGCCGGGTTCTCGGCGATCGCCATGCAGACCCGGGCCACCCCCGGGGTGTACGCCCGGGACAGCTCGTCGCGGTTGCGCAGCGCGACCTTCGAGGTCACCTCGATCTTGCCGCCCAGGTGCAGCAGGAACGTCCGGTCCGACACCTTGCGCACGTCCACGCCGTCCAGCGCGGTCAGCGCGTCGACCACCTGGTCGGCGTGGCCGGCGTCGGCGGTGTCGCAGGTCAGGTCGACGATCACGTGGGTCGGGTCCGAGTCCACCACGTCCAGCGCCGTGACGATCGCCCCGGCCTCGCCGACGGAGGTGGTGAGCCGGCCGATCGAGGAAGCGTCCGCGGTAACGGCGATCCGGATGGTGATCGAAAATCCGGCGCTCGGCAGTCGGGTGATGGCCACGGGATCCCTCCGTAACGGCTGTGCGGCCGATCGGCCGCCGCCCGCATTTCTACCGGGTTGTCGTGGCCGACCAGCATTCGCCCCCACTTTTGGCGACCTTCACCATGGGCATATAGCAGGTGCGTTCGGCGTTGTGGCATGTCAGGATTACGTTCTACTTATCAAAACGGACAGGAGAACCGCTTGCGAGACCAGGAGAGCTTTGTCCCCGTCGAGGACGAGCTCGACGACGTCACCACCGGCGAGATGGAGCTGTCGGAGCGGCAGTCCCTCCGACGCGTCCCGGGCCTGTCAACCGAGCTCACCGACGTCACCGAGGTGGAATACCGGCAGCTGCGGCTGGAGCGGGTCGTCCTGGTGGGTGTCTGGACCGAAGGCACGGTCACCGACGCGGAAAACTCGCTGGCCGAGCTCGCCGCGCTGGCCGAGACCGCCGGTTCGCAGGTGCTCGAAGGGCTCATCCAACGTCGTACCCGACCCGACCCGGCCACCTACATCGGCCGCGGCAAGGTCGACGACCTCGGCGCGGTGGTGCTCTCCACCGGCGCCGACACGGTCATCTGTGACGGTGAGCTGTCCCCGTCGCAGCTGCGCAACCTGGAGCAGCGCACCAAGGTCAAGGTCGTCGACCGCACCGCGCTGATCCTCGACATCTTCGCCCAGCACGCCAAGAGCAAGGAAGGTAAGGCGCAGGTCGAGCTGGCCCAGCTGCAATACCTGCTGCCCCGACTGCGTGGTTGGGGTGAGACGCTCTCCCGCCAGACCGGTGGTTCCGGCCGGGGCGGCGGCGCCGGTGGCGGTGTGGGTGTGCGTGGTCCCGGTGAGACCAAGCTGGAGACCGACCGGCGGCGTATCCGCCACCGCATCTCCCGGCTGCGTCGCGAGATCAAGAACATGCGGACGGTACGCGTCACCAAGCGTGCCCGACGCACCCGCAACTCCGTCCCCGCCGTGGCCATCGCGGGCTACACCAACGCCGGCAAGTCCAGCCTGCTCAACCGACTGACCGACGCGGGCGTGCTGGTGGAGAACGCGCTGTTCGCGACGTTGGACCCGACCACCCGTAAGGCCACCGCCTCGGACGGGCGGGTCTACACCCTCTCCGACACTGTCGGCTTCGTCCGACACCTGCCGCACCAGATCGTCGAGGCTTTCCGCTCGACGCTGGAGGAGGTCGCCGAGGCGGATCTGGTGGTGCACGTCGTCGACGGCACCCACCCGGATCCGGAGGAGCAGGTCCGTGCGGTGCACGAGGTGCTCGCCGAGGTGAGCGCGGATCGGCTCCCCGAGCTGCTGGTGGTCAACAAGACCGACGCGGCCGACGAGGACACCCTGCTGCGGCTCAAGCGGCTCTGGCCGGACGCGATTTTCGTATCGGCGTACTCCGGGCGGGGCATGGACGAGCTGCGCGCGGCGATCGAGGACCGGCTGCCGCAGCCGGCCGTGGAGGTCCGGGCGGTCGTGCCGTACGACCGGGGTGACCTGGTGTCCCGGGTGCACCGCACCGGTGAGGTGCTCAGCACCTCGCACCTGCCGGAGGGCACCCTGCTGCATGTCCGCGTCAGTGCGGAGCTGGCTGCCGAGTTGGCGGCGTTCGACGTGGAGCGGCAGGGGCAGGCGGCCGGCAGCCGGTCCTGAGCGGCCACGGCGTCATCCACCGGAAACGCGCGGCATGCGACACTGGCCGAATGCGCCGCGTTGTTTCCTCGGTCACGGTTGCCCTCGGCCTGCTCGGGGCAACCGTGGCGCTCGCCGGAGTCGCCGCTGCGGCTCCCGCCCCTGGGGCGTCGGGGCCGCCCGCCGCCAAACCCGGCCAGAAGCGATGCACGATCGCCGACGAGCGCCTACGGGAGCTGTCCGGGCTGATCGCCACCAAGAGTGGCTACATCGTCATCAACGACGGCACCGAGGTCACGGCACGCAAGCGGGTCTTCTTCCTGGACACCAAGTGCAAGATCTCGAAGGAGCCGGTCCGTTACTCGGGGCAGGGCCCGTTCGACACCGAGGATCTCGCCCTGTCCAAGGACGGGCGCACCCTCTGGATCGCCGACACCGGTGACAACCCCGACTCGAAGGAGCGCCGCAGCCGCGTAGCGCTCTGGTCGATGCCTGTCACCGGCGCCAAGGAGCCGACGCTGCACCGGCTCTCCTACCCCGAGGCCAAACCGCACGACGCCGAGGCGCTACTCATCGGCGACGACGGAAAACCGCTGATCATCACAAAGGTGACCAGCGGCAAGGCCGAGATCTTCACGCCGTCGGCGGCCCTGAAGAGCGGCGACACCGACCCGGTGCCGATGCGTAAGGCAGGCGAGATCACGCTGCCGAAGACCGAGACGGAGAACACCCTCAACACCTTCGGCCGGATCGCCATCACCGGCGCGTCCCGGGCACCGGACGGCACTCGGGTGGTCCTGCGCACCTACGCGGACGCCTTCGAGTTCGACGTGACCGGTGGCGACATCGTGGGCGCACTTACCACCGGCAAGCCGCGGGTGACGCCGCTGGCCGACCCGTTCGGCGAGGCCATCAGCTACACCTCGGACGGCAAGTCGTTCCTCACCGTCTCCGACGCCGGCCGTTTCGCCGAAGACGAGCCACTCGACATCCTCAGCTACACCCCGTCCAGTTCGACCGCCGCGCCGTTGGCTGAGGAGGAGGGCGGCAAGCCAGCCGCCTCGAAATCCTGGACCGACGGGCTCAGCCTCGACGACATCACGTACCTGGTCGGGGCGGTCGGGCTGATCGGCCTGCTGTTGGTCGCCGGCGGCATCTTCGGCATCGTTCGTGCCCGCAGTCGGCCGCCTGGGGCTGACGCGTCAGACACGTCCGACCCGGATGGCGAGCCGTTCGGCCCGCGTGCGGGTCGTGCCGTCGACGGGTTCCCGGCCGATGACGAGCGGAGGGGCGGTGTCTACGGGGGCGGCGCGCCGGCCGGCGGCGCGGTCTACGGCGGTGGTGCGGGTCGCGGCGGCCCGGCCCCGGCAGGTGGTGCGGGTCGCGGCGGCCCAGCCCCGGTGGGTGGTGCGGTGTACGGCGGTGGCGCTCGGCCGGCCCCGGCTGACGGTGGCTACGGTGCGCCAAGACCGGACGGCGGCGGTGCCGGCGTCTACGGCGGCGGCGGTCGTCCCCCGGCGGGTGGCGGCGGTCGTCCCCCGGCCAGCGGCGGCGGTCGTCCCCCAGCGGGCGGCGGTGGTCGTCCGCAGGGCGGCGGCGGTCGTCCTGGTGGTGGCGTGTACGGCGGCGACGGCGGTCAGCCCGGTCGCGCGGAGCCGCCCCGGCGCGGTGGGCAGGAGCCCGACTACCGGGGTCAGCGGCCCGGCCGCCGACGCGACGACGACGAGCCGCCCGTCGACCCGTACGGGCAGTATCCCGGGGGCGGTCGCGGCCACCGGGGTGACCGTTACTGATCGGCGCTGAGGCGCTCGTCAGACCCTGCCGACCGGTGCGGGTGAGCGCTGTCAGCACTCACCCGCCGATCGGTCAGATCCGGCGTAGCACCGCCACGACCCGGCCCATGATGGTGGCGTCATCGCCGGGGATCGGGTCGAAGGCGGGGTTCTGCGGCATCAGCCAGACGTGCCCGTCGCGCCGCCGGTAGGTCTTGACTGTCGCCTCGCCGTCGAGCATGGCGGCCACGATCTCACCCGAGTCGGCGGTCGGCTGCTGCCGGACGACCACCCAGTCGCCGTCGCAGATCGCCGCGTCGAGCATCGAGTCGCCCTTGACCTGGAGCATGAAGACCTCGCCCTCACCCACCAGCTCGCGGGGGAGCGGGAAGATGTCCTCCACGGCCTGCTCGGCGAGGATCGGCCCACCGGCGGCGATCCGACCGAGCATCGGCACGTATGCCGGGGTCGGCCGCTGTGCCCTCGACATCTCGTCGTCGATCGCCTCGCTGGGGGCGCGGACGTCCACCGCGCGCGGCCGGTTCGGGTCGCGGCGCAGGAAGCCCTTCTTCTCCAGCTCCTTGAGCTGGTAGGCGACGCTTGACGGCGACACCAGGCCGACCGCCTCGCCGATCTCTCGGACGCTCGGCGGGTAGCCGTGTCGTTCCACCCAGTTGCGGATGAACTCCAGGATGCGGCGCTGACGGGCGGTCAGGTCGACAGTCGCCGGGTCGGGGAAGGCGCTGACCACCGGGGTGACCTGGCGCACGGCGGGCTGGCCCGTCCGGCTGCGCGCGGGGCTGCGGCGTCGGGTGGCCGGGGGGCCCGCCTCGGTGATCTGCTGCGGGCTCTTCGGCCGGCTGGCCCGGTCCTCGGTCACGTCCGTCCTCCCTGGTCGGCGCTGGGTGCCTCGTCGGCTCGTGGTGCGTGCGGTGGTGCCACGTTGTTCATGACCGTATAGGTGAGATCAGTCATTTTCAAACATCTGTACGACCTCTCACCGGCGTGTCGGGGTGAAAAAGCACTCCTGTCGTACGGATGTTCTGATAAATGGTACGTCAGGTAGCACTGGTGTTCGATCGTCGACCGTTTTCCGGCCGAGTCTGGCCCACCGGCCGGTAACCCGGGTGGGGCCGTGGCGTTGGGTCTTCGGGCGTGCTGCGGGGCGTGGATGGCCGGATGGTCCGTGACGCGCCGGACACGCCGATCAACTTGACCCGGCTTCCCCGGCGACATACGGTCGACCCCTAGATGTAGTAGTGACACGGGCGTAAGTTGCCTACAGGTTGGGTCTGACTACCGACCGCACTCCCGTAACGTCGATCACGGCGGGCGTCATCCGAGGATGGCACCGTCGCGGTCGGTCGTGTCCGGGAGTGTCCGGTGTGCTCGCAGTTGATCATTTTATGGAGGTGGGCGATGCGGTGTCCGTACTGCCGGCACGCTGACTCCCGGGTGGTCGACTCGCGGGAGGCCGACGACGGCCAGCTCATCCGGCGGCGGCGTTCCTGCCCGGAGTGCGGCAAGCGGTTCACGACCGTCGAGGAGGCGGTCCTCGCGGTCGTCAAGCGCAGCGGGGTGACCGAGCCGTTCAGTCGCACGAAGATCATCGGCGGGGTGCGTAAGGCGTGCCAGGGCCGGCCGGTGGACGACGACTCACTCGCGCTGCTCGCGCAGCGGGTGGAGGAGACGGTCCGGGCCAAGGGGGCCGCCGAGATCCCCAGTCACGACGTGGGCCTGGCGATCCTGGGTCCGCTGCGCGACCTGGACGAGATCGCCTACCTGCGGTTCGCCAGCGTCTACCGCTCGTTCGACTCACTCGCCGACTTCGAGCGCGAGATCGAGACGTTGCGGGCCGCGGCGCAGGCCCGGGTCGATGCGGTCGAGGCCGCCGGCCGTACCAGCTGAGTCTTCACAGTTTTTCGAGAGATTGGGACGCGCGGTGGGTGACCGCGCAGACGAGGGGGGCAACGGCGTGACAACTAGCCGTTCACGAAGCAAGGCAGGCGTGGGGCTGAAGATCGAGCGGGTGTGGACGACGGAGGGTGTCCACCCGTACGACGAGGTCTCCTGGGAGCGCCGTGACGTCGTGATGACGAACTGGCGGGACGGCTCGATCAACTTCGAGCAGCGTGGGGTGGAGTTCCCGGAGTCCTGGAGCGTCAACGCGGCCAACATCGTCACCACGAAGTACTTCCGGGGCGCGGTGGGGACCCCGGAGCGGGAGTGGTCGCTCAAGCAGTTGATCGACCGGGTGGTCACCACCTACCGCACCGCGGGTGAGGAGTACGGCTACTTCGCCAGCCCGGCCGACGCCGAGGTCTTCGCGCACGAGCTGACCTGGATGCTGCTGAACCAGGTGTTCAGCTTCAACTCGCCGGTCTGGTTCAACGTGGGCACGCCGTCGCCGCAGCAGGTCAGCGCCTGCTTCATCCTGGCCGTCGACGACTCGATGGACTCGATCCTCGACTGGTACAAGGAGGAGGGGCTGATCTTCAAGGGCGGCTCCGGCTCCGGGGTCAACCTGTCGCGGATCCGCTCGTCCCGTGAGCTGCTCTCCTCCGGCGGCAACGCCTCCGGTCCGGTCAGCTTCATGCGCGGCGCGGACGCCTCCGCCGGCACCATCAAGTCCGGCGGCGCGACCCGCCGCGCGGCCAAGATGGTCATCATCGACGTCGACCACCCGGACATCCAGGAGTTCGTGGTCACGAAGGCGCGCGAGGAGGACAAGATCCGCGCGCTGCGTGACGCCGGGTTCGACATGGACCTCGGTGGCTCCGACATCGTCAGCGTGCAGTACCAGAACGCCAACAACTCGGTCCGGGTCTCCGACGAGTTCATGTCGGCGGTGGAGAACAGCAAGGGCTTCGACCTGCGCGGCCGGCTGGACGGCTCGGTGATCGAGACCGTCGACGCCAAGAAGCTGTTCCGCTCCATCTCGCAGGCAGCCTGGGAGTGCGCCGACCCCGGTCTGCAGTACGACGACACGATCAACGACTGGCACACCTGCCCGGAGACCGGGCGGATCACCGCGTCGAACCCGTGCTCGGAGTACCTGCACCTGGACAACTCCTCGTGCAACCTGGCCTCGCTCAACCTGATGAAGTTCCTCCGTGCCGACGGTGGCTTCGAGGTGGAGAAGTTCGTCAAGTCCGTCGAGTTCGTCATCACCGCGATGGACATCTCGATCTGCTTCGCGGACTTCCCGACCGAGAAGATCGGTGAGACGTCCCGCGCCTACCGGCAGCTCGGCATCGGCTACGCCAACCTGGGCGCCCTGCTGATGGCCACCGGCCTGCCGTACGACTCGGACCAGGGCCGCTCGGTCGCCGCGTCGATCACATCCCTGATGACCGGCACCGCCTACCGCCGCTCGGCCGAACTGGCCGGCGTCGTCGGCCCGTACGACGGCTACGCCCGCAACGCCGAGCCGCACAAGCGGGTCATGCGCAAGCACGCCGCGGCCAACGACGAGATCAAGCCGACCAGCCCGGTGGCCACCGCGATCGTCCGTGAGGCGACCAAGCAGTGGACTCAGGGCAACAAGATCGGTGACAAGAACGGTTGGCGCAACGCGCAGGCGAGCGTCCTCGCCCCGACCGGCACGATCGGCTTCATGATGGACTGCGACACGACCGGCGTGGAGCCGGACCTGGCGCTTGTCAAGTTCAAGAAGCTGGTCGGCGGCGGCTCGATGCAGATCGTCAACCAGACCGTGCCGCGCGCCCTGCGCAGCCTCGGCTACCCCGAGGAGCAGGTCGAGGCGATCGTCGAGCACATCGCCGACCACGGCCACGTGGTGGACGCCCCCGGCCTCAAGCCGGAGCACTACCCGGTCTTCGACTGCGCCATGGGGGAGCGGACGATCGCCCCGATGGGTCACGTGCGGATGATGGCGGCCATTCAGCCGTTCGTCTCCGGCGCCATCTCCAAGACGGTCAACATGCCGGAGGCGGCCACCGTCGAGGACGTCGAGAAGATCTACTTCGAGGGCTGGAAGCTCGGCCTCAAGGCGCTGGCGATCTACCGGGACAACTGCAAGGTCGGGCAGCCGCTCTCGGTGGCCAAGTCCAACAAGGCCACCGAGCCGGCCGCCGTCGAGACCGCAGCGGCCGCGCCGGCCGCTGTCGAGAAGGTCATCGAGTACCGGCCGGTGCGTAAGCGCCTGCCGAAGAAGCGCCCGTCCGAGACGGTCAGCTTCTCCGTCGGTGGCGCCGAGGGCTACCTGACCGCGTCGTCCTACCCGGACGACGGCCTCGGTGAGGTCTTCCTGAAGATGTCCAAGCAGGGCTCGACCCTCGCCGGCGTGATGGACGCCTTCTCGGTGGCCATCAGCATCGGCCTGCAGTACGGCGTGCCGCTGGAGACGTTCGTCAGCAAGTTCACCAACATGCGCTTCGAGCCGGCCGGCATGACCGACGACCCGGACGTGCGGATGGCGGCCTCGGTGATGGACTACATCTTCCGTCGCCTGGCGCTGGACTTCCTGCCCTACGAGCGCCGTGCCGAGCTGGGCATCTTCACCGCCTCGGAGCGGGCCGCGCAGCTGCGGGCCGAGGCCGACGCGGAGGCCGCCGCCGTCACCGGCGTCGAGCTGACCGCGATGGCGTCGTCCGCACCGGTGGAGACCCCGGCCAAGTCCGAGGCCGTCGCCCAGCCGGCCCAGGAGATGGCCGACGTGGCCGCCGCCAAGCCGGCTCCGAGCGTGGGTTCCAGCACCGAACTGCTGGAGGCCGTGATCGGCAAGGCCGCCGACGCACCGCTCTGCTTCACCTGCGGTACGAAGATGCGCCCCGCCGGTAGCTGCTACGTCTGCGAGGGCTGCGGCTCCACCAGCGGCTGCAGCTGACGTACGCGAAACGCGGCGCTGCCCCGGTCTCCCTCGTCGGAGGCCGGGGCAGCGCCGTTTTTTCGATGCCGTTCGTCATGACGTCATCGCCATGATCAAGTGATGAAAAGTAGGTCCCGGTGCCGCCTCTGGCCTACTTCTCATCACTTGATCCTGGTGAGCCGCGATGTCTCGCCTCAGATCAGTCGAACACAGAGACCGGAATTAGGCCCGGGTGGCAGTCCGAGAAATGTATCCATTCCGACGTTGCGTCGTAGGTCCGCAAGCAGTTCGGCAGGGTCGACGACATTCCCGATCTTGGCTTCCGACTCACGTCGAGGGTTCATGGCGGACTTCGCACGATAGACCCTAACCTTCGTGCCTGCGCTCAATGCTTGGATACACACCGCTCTCATGTAAAAGCGGACAAACTCCCCTTGCGCTAAGGTTTCAGCAGCGTTGGTGGGGACCTTCTTTTCGTATGGTTGGCCGTTTCGGTGAGAGACCTCTAGATCGACAAGTAGACCCTCGCTGCGTATGCAGAACGCCAGTGACTCCGGATCGCCAGTCCTTGCGGCGTCAATCATCATCCGGGGCCACCGGCTCATGCCGGTGCCGTTCAGGCGTCGACTCACGAACAGGCTGCCGGTCTCGATGTCCGCCTCAACCTCGTTGATCATTGCTGCGCGTGTTGCGTCGTTCAAATCGTAAAGATCCATACCGCTTCCTTGATTGCGTTTTGAGGGGTCGTCCTAAGAACTTACTGAGGCACCCCCGGTGAGGCAATTCCATTAACTGGGAGCGGGAGTTGGTGTCCGCGTGGGCCTAAGTGGAAAAAGTGAGATTATTTCGGTTACCACCTTGTGTAACCATTACCCGCGAATGTTGCAACCACCTGACACTCGTCCGTCAGACGAGGACGCGAGCGCGCTTGGGATTGCAGCGCCGGGAGCCGGTGGGCCTGCCGCATCTTGAGGCTGGCCTGGTATAGCCTGTCTACTTGCGCGTCGCGTCTAATAGGTGCTGCACGCTCGTGGGCTTTCGCCTATGGCTAAGGCGAGACGGAAACGGGGAGGACGTCCATGCAGCTCATTTCGATTTCGGTGCGCGGGTTCCGTAGCTTGCAGGATGTTGGTCCCGTCCCGGTCCGACGCCCTACGATCTTGACAGGCCCTAACGACAGCGGAAAGTCCGCCACGATCGACGCGCTTGCATTCCTGCTCGGCACTCATCCGCTCACCGACGAGGATCGGACCTTCGCGCCGGCCTCTGGTGGAGACCACGCTGTGTCCGAGGTCGAGGCTCGAGATCTCGTCGAGCGAGTCGAGACCACCTGGGTCGAGGGTGAATTTCGACTCTCTAAGAAAGAAGAATCTGCCCTTGGGCTGCCCGACATGGTCCGGATGCGCCGAATCCGAAACCAGGAGTCAGGGGTTCGCCTGGAACTGCTTGTCGACGCTCCCGAGGATGAAAACCTCCGTGATCTTGAGGCTCGATCGCTCGCCGACCTGAAACGCATCGCAGGCGGACACGGGGTCTCGGCTGTTGCTGACGCCAGGTCCAGGAGTAGTTGGGTGACAGCACTGGACCAGTTCGCCGCCACCCGGCCGCGAACGCAGGCGTGGATCGCGGCCAGTAAGGATGTCAGTGCAGCGCTGCCGAAGTTTCTACTCTTCGGCGACGCTGAATCAGCCGAAGCCGCGATCAAGGCGGCGTTGAATAGTCGCTACAGAGCCCATCTTGAGGACGAGGATCTCAAGCAGCGAGTGCGAGACTTGGAGGCGGAGCTCGGCCGTCGGGTTCGCGAGGACGCGCAGGGGCTCGTCGAACACATTCAACAGCGGTGCCCGGACCTGGTCCGCGTAGACGTCGAGCCGAATGTGTCCTTCACCTCTGGCCTGCGATCCACCAAGCTACTGCTGGCCCGCACTAGCGGTGAAACGGTTAGCCTCAGCACTGTGGGAGCGGGAAGAAACCGCCGTATCAGCCTTGCCGTCTGGGAGTGGGCAAGCGAGCTCCTTAGACGGGATGCGGAGAGTCACCCTTCTCCTGACGACCAACAGCACGTCGTCTTGGCGTACGACGAACCTGACACTCACCTTGACTACCTTCAGCAACGGCGTGTAATGGCGCTCATACGCGAGCAGTGCTCCGTCCCTGGTGTCTCGATGGTGATAGCAACACACTCCATGAATCTGATCGACGGTGCGGCAATCGAGGACATTGTTCACCTAAGGCTTGAAGGTGAACGCACGCGGATAAATCGGCTGCTGTCCGACCTGGACAACGACGCGAACGGGCAGTACCTCGCCGATGTTGCTATCGCGTTGGGGCTGCGCAACACGGTATTGCTTCACGAGCGATGCTTCGTAGGCGTAGAAGGTGTAACTGAGCAACTGTCATTCCCGATGCTTTTCCGCCTCAGCACGGGCCGGCCAGTGCACGCGGCAGGGATCGTGATCGTTGGATGCCACAATAACGAAGGCGCGCTAAAGTTCGTCGGATACCTGGCCCGGTCGAAGCGACAGGTGATGCTAGTTATTGATGCAGACAGTCGAAGGAACAACAAGATCTTCAGTGATGCGAACCTGGCAAAGGAGGGTATCGACATCGTCAATCACGTTCGTTTACTGGGGACGCCTGACAAAGAATTTGAGTGCATCTTCACGAACGAGCAGTGGTGCGATGTGGCGAACCTGGTGTGGCCGCGCAACGACGGAAAGTCTTGGGATCTGGAATCGGTCGAACCGCTGCGGGCTGGCAAGTTCAGTACTTCGCTACTGAACTTGTTTAAAGAAGGAAGCGATATCGGTCCCACCTCGAAGGCGTCAATGATGTACGAGATGGCCCGAAGTCTCAAGACGCCTGCAGAGGTTCCGGCAGAACTCCGCGACACGTTTCTGCAGTTGGAGAAGCTAGCTGCCCTTGATTCGTAATGTTCGCCGCGCGAGCATTCGCGCCCGCCGCTGAGCAGCAGTCGGGGTCTCCCACGTGTGCCACCCCTTCGAAGGGGCCCACCGTTGGGCATGCTCGCGTTCAGGCGTTCCGCACCAGCGGCAGGAGTTGGGTTGGGGTGGAACGGCATGGCGCACGCGGTGCGCGGCAGACGACACGATGCCCCTCCCTCCGCAGGTGCTCATACCATCGCACGGTTGTACGACAGTTTCTAGCCGACCTCTGAGAAAACGCCTGGTCAGGGCCACTCTCGGCTCGTAGGTCGGGATCTGCGCAAACGGACTATAGTCGCAATATTCCACATCGGTCACGCGCCCGGCGGATAGACGCACTGAACCGCAGAATCACGCAACTTTGCCCGTCATGGTCGGTTGGGCAGGTAGGGACGAACGGCGTCGCCCCGGCCTTGGCTGTCCCGCACCGAGAATCAGAGGATGGGATTGCGCTCTTATTGGACTGGTTGAGTGCACTCTTGTCGGCGTGACGGCACGATCAACAAGAGGCGAGCGCGGGTGCTGCCGCGCTCATCCACGAGCGGATTGTCTCCACCAACCGCGAGGGTGTGGCTGGAGTCCGGGCCTGCGAAACGGGCCCAGGCCCTGCTGTCATTGGGAGACCCGGAGATATCCGTGTCGTCCGCGCGCCAAATCGTCGTCCTGAACAGGCTGACGATCATCTCGGGCAAAGTTGGTCGGCGCATGCTCTTGCAACAATGCGGGCGCGGGCGGGCCGCAAAGGTGCGGGCGTTGATGGTCGGCGGCAGGTGTTTCGAGCGTTGGACTTGGGCTATCGGATGCTCCGTATGAAGCTCGTCCATGTGCCTCTCGTGAAGCGAAGGTTCGATCCACTGAGATCTTTGCTGTCACGCACTGCGATGCCTCCGTTCACGACAGCTACCTCGACGCATGCGCCGCCGTTGTTGTCGCTGTAGCTCGACTTGCGCCAGACCGGGCGATCCGAGGTTCCCATGATCACTCTCTCAGGTCTGTTGCCGCTCCATGTCGTCCGCCATCCGCAGGATGAGCTTGCGCGACTCTACCGGTCCGAGAGCGGCTGCCCGGAGACGGTCCCACAGTCGAGTGTAGGCGCGCACGGCGTCGGGCCGGTCAAGGTAGTCGGCGTCGGTGAAGGTCTCGACGTAGACCACGTCGGATGCCGCGTCATCACCGAAGCGCAGGATGATGAAGCTGAACGACGCCGTCTCGTAGGTCTGCGCGTCGAACGGAAATACCTGCAACACGACGTTGGGTTGTTCGCTGACCTCCGCCAGGTGCAGGAGTTGGCTGCGCATGGTCGTCCCGTCGCCGAGACTTCGTCGAAGCGCTGACTCGCTGAGGATGAAGTTCAGGTCCGGCCCATCGTTCTGCCGCAGGATCGATTGACGTTCCATGCGGACGGCGACCTGCCGGTCGACCTCATCGGTGGACGGGCGAGGATGGGCGATCGCGTTCATGGCGCGGATGTACGGCTCGATCTGGAGAACTCCGGGGATGACCTCTGGCTGGTACCAGCGGATCTCTGACGCATCACCTTCGAGGTCCAGGTACTGGCGGAACCAGTCAGGTACGGCGTTCCGGTAGGTGCTCCAGCGCCCGCGTTGCCGCCCTGCTCGTGCGAGGTCGCGTAGGGGCTCGGCCTCATCGCCCCGGATCCCGTACAGATCGAGCAGCAGGTTCAGGTCGGTGAGCCTGATCCCTGACTGTCCAAGCTCGACTCTGCTGATCTTGCTTGCTGCCGCGTCGATGACAGCAGCCGCCTCGTCCTGCGTCTTGCCTGCACCTTCGCGAGCCCGCTTGAGGGCAAGTCCGAGGCGCCGTCGCTGGATCGTCGGGTTCACCACCGGCTGATTATGGCCCGACCGTCGGCGAACATCGCGACACGCCGCGAAGAGGCTCCCAAAATAGGAGTCCAACTCTTAGCCTTGATGTGCTTCCAAAATAGGAGTCCATCTTTGGAGCCTCATGGGACCGCGGGTGCCGTACGACGACTATCTGCTGGCGGTGGCGCTGACTCTGGCGCGACGGCACCGGCCGGTCTGGTCGTGGCGGCGGTGGCGGCGGATCTGTCGATGTGGGGCAGACCTGCCGTGCCGAGCCAGGCACCGCATCCCGATCCGCCGAGGCTTCTGGCCAGGGGAGGAGCAGGAGTGACCACGCACGGCCCGGTTCTTCCGGTGTGGACCTGCGGTGGGTGCGCCATGGCCTGGCCCTGCCGGACCCGGCGCACCGAGCTGCGTGCCGAGTTCGAGGGCGCACCTGTGTCGTTGGCCCTCTACATGGGGTCCTATCTGGTCTGGGCGGCCGAGGATCTGACCTGGGTGCCCGCCGGGCTGCTGCACCGGCGCTTCCTGGGCTGGGTCCGGTGAACCGCGTCCGGCCGGACGGGCAGGGAAGCCGGCTCGATCACTTGATGCTGAGTAGTTGTGGACGAGCCGTTTTGACTACTCAGCATCAGGTGATTTTGGCTATGGCGGCGGAACTGGGCTACTGGCTTGCGCGTTCGGCGGCGCGTACGGCGTTGCGGAACAGCATCGCGACGGTGGTCGGACCGACCCCGCCGACCCGAGGCGTGATCGCGCCGGCGACCTCGGCGCACGCCTCGTCCACATCCGGTAGGAGACGCCGCCCGTCGTAGCGGACGCCGGCGCCGATGACGACGCCGCCGGGCTTGACGTGCTCAGGCTGCACGATCCCGGGTACGCCGGCGGCGGCCACGAGGATGTCGGCGCGGCGGGTGTAGCGGGCCCAGTCGGGCACACCTGTGTGGACGACGGTGACGGCCGCGTTGGCGGTCGGGCGCTTCTGGGCGAGCAGCATCGCCAGGGGGCGGCCAAGGGTGGCACCGCGGCCGAGGATGACGACCTCTCGACCGGCGACGGGGATCTCGTAGTACGCCAGGAGGGCTTCGATGCCGGCGGGGGTGCACGGCAGCGGGCCGGGCAGACCCACGGCGAGACGGCCCATGTTCAGCGGATGCATGCCGTCGACGTCCTTGTCCGGGTCGATGGTCTGCAGTGCCGCGTCGTAGTCCAGATGCCCCGGTACGGGGTACTGCACGAGCAGTCCGTGCACGGCCGGATCGTTGTTGAACCGGGCAATGGCCTGGTGCAGCTCGGCCTGGGTGGCGGTGGCAGGCAGATGCACGTGCGGGGAGGCGAACCCGAGCGCCGCGGCCTGACGCTGCTTGATGGCGATGTAACCGGCGCTGGCGTCGTCGTCGCCGACGAGGATGGTGGCGAGGCTCGGGGTGATCCCGCGGCTGCGGAGGCGGGCTGCCGCGGCGGCGGTCTCGGCCAGGACGGCCTCGGCGACGGGTGCGCCCGGCAGGAGCCGGGCCGTGCCGGACGGGGTGTGCTGCTCTACGGATGTGCTGATCGTGGTCATGACGGTTCCTCGACGCAGGCGCCCAGGCGGTCGACGCCCGCGACAGGCTCCCCGATGGTTGAACCATCCCCGTGCCGCCAGTCGCCGGTGCTTCGATAATGCCGCATCACCAGGGCGGTTGCCCAACTGGACCAGCAGGGCCGCCGTCAGCGCCGGGCAGTCTCGCCATGGTTCGGTAACACCCGCGCTCCGGCTTACGAAGAAGGGGTGTGAAGGCTACGAGGGAGGACGGCCTGTGAGTGAGCCAAGCCGAGCCGACGACGACATTTCCGGCATCGGGGCCGATTCGGTGGCCTTCGAGGTCTTCTACCGGCGGCACCTGGAGGCGGTGGGCCGGTTCGTGGCACGGCGGGTCGACGATCCACACCTCGCCGCCGACCTCACCGCCGACGTGTTCCTGGCGGTGATCGAGTCCGCGGCCGGCTACCGGCCGGACCGGGGTAGCCAGATCGGCTGGCTGTACGGGGTGGCCCGCAACGTCATCGGCGACGAGCGGCGTCGGGCGGCCCAACGGTTGCGGGTGACCGGCCGACTGGCCGGACGGCGGGACCTGGGCCCCGATGACATCGCTCGCATCGAGGAGCGGATCGACGCCGAGTCGGCGGCCCGCCGCACCCATCGGGCATTGAGCGAGTTACCCGAGGGCACCCGGGCGCTTGTCGAACTCGTCGCCGTGGACGGCCTCACTGTCGCGGAGGCCGCGACCGTGCTGGGGGTGTCGCAGGTCGCCGCTCGGGTCCGCCTGCATCGTGCCCGCCGCGTCGTCCGCGCCGTGCTCGCCCGCCCCGCCACCACCCTCGCCTGATGAGACGGAGATGACGATGAAAGAGATCGAACGGTCGCCGCAGGGCTTCGAGGAGCAACTCCTCAGGGATCTGACCGCCCACGTCGCCCAACGGGCCGAGATGGCGTCGGCGGCCCGTCCCTCCGGCCGCCGTACCCGGTTCCTCGGCGGGTGGCGCCTCGCCGGAGCGTTCGGGTTGGCAGTCACGCTGACCGCCGGCGCGTTGGCGGTTCAGACGATGAGGTTGGGCAATCAGCCGCCGCCGACGGCCAGTGCGTCGGAGATTTTCCATCTGGCCGCCGACGCCGCCCGGCAGCAGCCGGAACTCACCGCCCGACCCGAGCAGTACGTCTTCACGGAAACCCTGGCGACGATCCGGGAGATGCCGGCCAGCGGCCCGTACCAGACCATCCGGAACCAACTGTGGCAGTCGGCCGGCGGAGTCGCGTACACGCAGGGACGTTACCGACCGGAGAGCGACCCGAACGGGTGGAGCGAGTTGAAGGTGCTCCGCATGGGTGATCCCGCCGATCCCGACAGGGAAATCGACGCATTCCAGCCGCCCGCGTACCAGGGCGATCTGCCCACCGACCCGGACGAGCTGTTTCGGTACCTTCGGAAGAACCCGGTCGACCTGCATCTTCCCGAAGGTGCTGACGAGGAGGCCGTGTACGGGGGCGAGAGCATGGCGTACACCACAGCGTGGTCGATGCTCGACGGCTACGTGCCGCCCCGAGCGCTGGCGGCGCTGTTCGAAGTGCTGGCACGGCAGCCCGGAGCGCTCGTCATATCGGGTGACGTGGTGGACGTCGCCGGGCGGCACGGGGTGGCGATTCGTATGCCCGGCGTGATCGGCGGCAACCTGGATCTCATCTTCGATCGGGACTCCCACGTCTACCTTGGCACCCGTAATTCGGTGATACGCAACGGCAAGGAGTCGCTGGGGTCGGCTGCCGCGCTCCTGCGGGTCGCAATCGTCGACCGGCCGGGCCAGCTGCCGTGAGCGGGCTGGCCACGGCAGACCGGTCAGGGCTGGGCGAACAGGGGCCCGTAGTTCGAGCGGAACAACTGCTCGCCGAGGCGGCGCATGACCAGGTCGCGCAGCGCGGGCGGGAGTCCGGTGGCCTTGTCGCGGCGGTGGGTCTGACTGAGCACCCAGTTCGTACGCGGTCGACGCCGCGCCTCATAGTCACGCAGCGCGTCGGCGACGGAGTCGGCGGTGGCCAACGACGACGCGAGCACGACGGCGTCCTCCAGGGCCATCGCCGCGCCCTGGGCCATATTCGGTGAGGTGGCGTGGGCGGCGTCGCCGATCAGCAGCACCGGCCCCCGGGACCAGGAGTCGAGCACGACCTCCTGGTTCGGCCCGGCGTGCAGGGTGCTGTCGTCGTAGTCGAGGGCCTTGAGCATGGTGGCCACCGGCTCGGTGAACGTCGCACCCAGGTCGTCGCGCCAGTCGGGCCGGTCGGCCACCGGGCCGTCGTTGTAGTAGCAGTACGTCTGCTCGGCGCTGATCGGGATCGTCAGGAACTGCCTTCCACGCCCCAACTGCACCGACCAGACGGGCTCGTCGTCGATGCGGGGAGCGACCCACCGGTACGCGTACTGGCCGAGGTCCCGGGCGGCCTGGCCGTCGAAGGCGAGCCGGCGGACAGTCGAGTTCACCCCGTCCGCGCCGAGCACCAGGTCGTACCGTTGGGTGCTGTTGTCGTCGAACTCGACGGCGACCTGATCGCCCTCTTGCAGGAGCGCGACCGGCTGACGGCCCCAGCTGATCGGGGCGTCGCCCACGCCGTCGAGCAGCGCCCGGTGCAGCTGCGCCCGGGGCAACGACACGCACGGCCCGACGCCCTGCCACAGCGCGGCCACGTCGATGTCGAAGAGGCGACGCCCGCGCTGGTTGGCGCTACGCTGCCGGGTGATCTCCACGGCGACGTCGGCGACCGGCTCCCGCAGACCGAGTACGTCGAGCATCCGGGTCGCGTTGCCGGTGAGGTAGATCCCGGTGCCGGAGTCGGTCGGCCCGAGCGCCCGCTCGACCACGTCGATCGTCGCGCCCCACTCGCGTAGCGCGGCGACCGTCGCCAGTCCGGCGACACCACCGCCGACGATCAGTACCCGGACACCGTCACCCCGCACGACACGTTCCTCCCCGTTGCCCCTGCCCGACCCCGCTGAGCTGCTGCTCAACGGTCCCGGCCGCCGCAGCACTCTACGAGGCGAGTGAGTCAGCGCACGGGAATGGGGGCTGAATTTCCGAGGAATGGGCTGCGACGATGAGGGCATGACGACCGCTGAGGCGTACGCCGAGTTCGGCAGCCGCGAGGCGCGCGGAGTGTCGCCCACGTACGAGCGGCTGGCGCAGGCCGTCGCCCGCGACGACGACCTCCTCGCCCTGATCGACGGGCTCCCGCCGGCCAAGCGGCAGCCGAATCTGCTGTTCGGCGTCGTCCGCTGGCTCGGTGGCCCGGTCGACGACCCGGTCGCCTTCCACGACTTCGTGGTGACGCACTGGCCGGCCGTCGAGACGGAACTGCTCATCCGGGCCACCCAGACGAACGAGGCGGGCCGGTGCGCGGTCCTGCTGCCGGTGCTCGCCGCGTTGCCACAGCCCCTCGCTCTGCTGGAGGTCGGCGCGTCGGCCGGGCTCTGCCTCTACCCCGACCGGTACGCCTACCGATACGGCGATCATCAGGTCGGCTCCGGCGCGCCGATCCTGGAGTGCGCGGCCAACGGCCTGGTGCCGCCGGCAGGCGTACCCCAGGTGGTGTGGCGGGCCGGCCTGGACCTCAACCCGCTCGACGTGACCGACCGCGGCGACGTGTCCTGGTTGGACGCGCTGATCTGGCCGGAACACGCCCACCGGCGGGCCCGGCTGCGGGCCGCGGCGGCGGTCGCCGAGGCCGACCCGCCGTTGCTGGTCCGTGGCGACCTGGTGGACGACCTGCCGGCGCTGGCCGCGCAGGCGCCGACCGACGCGACGCTCGTGGTCTTCCACACGTCTGTGCTCTACCAGGTGCCGCCCCCGCGCCGGGACGCGTTCGTCCGGTTGGTCCGCGAGCTGCCGGGGCACTGGATCGCGAACGAGGGGCCGGAGGTGCTCGGGTACGACGGGTTGCCCGAGCCGCCCGACGATGCGCTGCACAACGTTCTCGCGCTCGACGGGAAGCCGCTGGCCTGGGCCAGAGGCCACGGCCAGGCGATGACCTGGTTCGGCTGAAGCCGCCCAGCCACCCAGCTCAACGGGCCGGCTCGGTCATCCGGGCACGCAGGGCCCGGATGAACCAGTCCACCGCCGGCACTGTCGCGTCGCCGGTCGACCAACCGTTGAGCACCGCCAACAGGTCGAGGTAGCGGTCCCGGCGGGGATCATTGGCCGGAACCAGCCGGTCGAGCAACCGCAGACGCAGGTTCGCGTCGTCCGGGTGCCCGTGGAGACCCGCGTACCGGCTGGTGACGGCCGCGACCACCGGATCGGCGTCCGGGCCGGTCGGGTCGAGACCGGCCGCGAGGACGGTGGCCACCGCGTCCCGGACCACAGCGACGGCGTCCGGGCTGGGCAGCCCCGGGACGTCATGGTCGGCGGCGTGCTGCCGTACCAGCCGCCGCATCCGTGCCCGGAACTCCCGGTCCCGGCACAACTCGGCCAGCTCCAGCCACGCTTCGACCTGCTCGGTGCTGGGGTCGTCGGGAAGCTCCGGTGTCATCGAGACGATCACACCCGGGTACGCGGGCTGGTCGCTGAGGCCGGCGAAGACGCTGGCCAGGAAGTCGGCCACC
The DNA here is from genome assembly GCF_018070365.1 of Micromonospora sp. D93. Classification (NCBI taxonomy): domain Bacteria; kingdom Bacillati; phylum Actinomycetota; class Actinomycetes; order Micromonosporales; family Micromonosporaceae; genus Micromonospora; species Micromonospora sp. D93. The sequence continues at coordinate 174,104 of NZ_JAGPXW010000001.1, forward strand.
AGTTGCCCCCGCTCGCGTGTGGTGAGTTGGGCCAACCGGTGCAGCTCGTCCACCTCGGCCGGGCCCGACTCGCGCCTCGCCGCGACGGTGAGCACCGCATGGCGCAGCCGCAGCACCCGGATCTGCACCGCCAACGCCTCGGCGTGCGCGGCGGCCACCTCGTGCAGGGGCACCTCGTGGTCCACCACCCGCCGGATGGCGGCCAGGTCCACGCCCAGGTCACGCAGCGTCCGGACCAGCTCCAACCGGGCCACGGCCGCCGGGCCGTACCGCCGGTAACCGGCCGGGCTCCGATCGGTCGGCGGCACGACCCCGCTGTCGGCGTAGTACCGGATGGTCTTGACGCTCAGGCCGGTCCGTCGGGCCAGCTCGCCGATCGTGTGCCGTGTCTCCCCGCTCATGCCCCCACCCTCGCGTCTCCCCTCGGTGGAGACTCAAGCCGCCGCGCTCATCGGTCAGCGGACCCGCTCGTGCCGGAGCAGGACCACGCCGTTGCCGAAGACCCGGCTCTCCACCAGCCGCAGACCGGTCGGAGTCTCGGCGTCGGGGAAGAGTCGACGGCCCCGACCGACCAGCACCGGGTGGACGTAGATCCGGTACTCGTCGATCAGATCGTGCCGGGCGAACGTCGCGGCCAGGTCGGCCCCGCCGAGCGCCAGGTCGCCGCCCGGCTCGGCGGTGAGCTTGCGGACCTGATCGACGTCGACCTCGCGCACCACTGTCGCGTTCCAGTCGGCGTGGTCGAGGGTTCGCGAGTAGACGATCTTCGGCATGTCCCGCCAGATCCGGGCGAACTCGCGTTCCGGGCCGCTGGCGGTCGGGTCCTGATCGGCGGTCGGCCAGTAGGCGGCCATCAGCTCGTGGCTGACCCGGCCGCTGAGGAACCCGCCCATCGGGGCGATCACGTCGTTGAAGTGCTGGTGCAACTCCTCGTCGACCTGGTGCCAGCCGATGTCCCCACCCGGGCCCTCGAAGAACCCGTCCAACGACAGGCTCATCTGCACAACGATCTTCCGCATCATGTCCCCTCCGTACGCGTCGACAGGTGTCGACCCCGATCGTCGTCGGACCGTACGACGAAACCACCGACGACGCGGGCGGCGTGTCGTCGTGGCTCGAGCGGCGGTACGGTCCCGGAGCCGCCCCACCCGAGCGGCCGAACGGAGGCTCGAATCCCGTGTCCATCGCCCTGATCACCCTCGGCGGCACCATCGCGATGGGCGGTGTCGACGCCGGCCGTCCCGGTGTGGTCACCCGGCTCACCGGCGCGGACCTCACCGCCGCCGTGCCCGGCCTGGCCGAGTGGGGCGTACCCGTGGACGTGCGGGACACGCACGCGGTGCCCAGCGCCCACCTCACCGGTCGGCAGCTACTCGCAGTGGTCGACGAGGCGTCCCGGGCGGTGTCCGGCGGGGCGACAGGTGTCGTGGTCACCCAGGGCACCGACACCCTGGAGGAGACGGCGTTCCTGGCCGACCTGGTCTGGCCGCACGCGGCCCCGCTGGTCTTCACGGGCGCGATGCGCAACCCCACGCTGGCCGGTGCGGACGGGCCGGCCAACCTGCTCGCGGCCCTGCGGGTGGCCGCCGCCCCGGACGCCCGTGACCTGGGCGTGCTGGTCGCGGTCAACGACGAGGTGCATGCCGCCCGCTGGCTGCGCAAGACGCACAGCACCAGCACCAGCACCTTCGCCTCGCCCAACGCAGGCCCGCTCGGGCAGGTGATCGAGGGGAACGTGCGGTTGTTGACCCGGCCGGTGCGGCACGAGCCGCTGCCGCCCGTCGACCCGGACCGGCTCGACACGACCCGGGTGGCCCTGTACGTGGTCACGATGGACGATGATGGGCTGCTGCTGAACGACCTGCACGACACCCACCAGGCCCTGGTGGTGGCCGGCTTCGGCGTTGGGCACGTGCCCGCCGCGCTCGCCCCGGTGCTCGGGGGCCTGGCCGAGCGGATGCCGGTCGTGCTCACCTCCCGCTCCGGGGCCGGGTCGGTGCTGCGGCACACGTACGGGGCGGTTGGCTCGGAAACCGACCTGCAACGACGCGGCCTGCTCAACGGGGGATTGCTCGACCCGTACAAGGCCCGGGTGCTGTTGCGCCTGCTGCTGGCGGCCGGCGCCGGCCGAGACGAGCTGGCAGCCGCGCTGGCCCGGCACGGATGAGCAGGGCGGCGGTGTCCGTCCCTAGACTGCTGCGGTGACCGGAGAGCGACGACCCCTGGCCGACCGGCCGCTCACCGAGCCGCACCCGTCCCGGCTGCCGTTCGATCACCCCGACCGGGCCGGGATCCTCGCCGCGCACACCGCCGCGTTGGCCGCCGGTGAGGCCGGCTACCTCGACCCGGCGAGCGGGCTGTTCGTGCTCAGCGCCGGTTTCCTGGCCCGCCGTGGCACCTGCTGCGGGCGCGGCTGCCGGCACTGCCCGTACGTGGACGATCCACCGTCGGATTAGGCGTCAGTGGGGGCTTTCGCGCGACACCCACACCCCGTACGGTGGCCGACGGACATCCGGCGGGCGCCTTCCGCCGTCGGTCGGCGAGAGGGTGGAATGTGCGCGGGCGGATCGTGGTCGCCGGGCTGGCCGGGCTGCTGGTGAGTGGCTGCGCCGACGAGGCGGAACCGGTGGCGGCGCCGCCACCTGTGCCGATCGAGGTGGACGTGGCGGCGGCCTCCTCGGGCGGCGCCTGCCGTCTGCTGGACTTCACGGTGATCGAGCAGGTGGTGAAGGCACGCTTCGACGTGGCGGCGTCCAGCGAACAGGGCGACACCCACACCTGTGTGGTCCGGGCCGCAGGTGCGACGCTGCCGGAGTTGACGCTCAGCGTGACCGAGACCACTATCGACAAGGCCACCTTCGGCGCGGACGTGGTGCCGGACAAGGCGGCGAAGGTCACCGGGCTGGGTCAGCAGGCGTACAAGCGGACCACCGCTGCGGCGAGCGGGCACGGGCCGGTCGCCGAGGTGGGTTGGCTGGCCGGCGACGGGCGGCTGGCCACTGTGAGCTGGACCGCAGCCAGTGGCAGCGAGCGCTCGGTGGTGGAGAAGCTGACCGGCGACCTGACCGCGCTGGCGAAAAAGGTGGACACCCGGGCGTTGTGACGCCCGGGTGCCCGATTGGTCAGTTGGCGGCGACGAAGACCCGGGAGGCGACCTCGCGGGGCAGTCGCACACGGTCACCGGAGCGGTCGATAGACACCCCGTCGCGCTCCTGGGCCACTGTCACAGTGGCGCCCGGGTCGACACCGGCGGCGTGTAGCTGGCGTAGCACGTCGGCGTCCTTCTGCACGCTCTCGCAGATCCGACGCACCACGACCGTCCCGGAGAGGCCGGGGAAGGCCAGGTTGCGCTCGACCTCGGCGGCCTCGGTGGTCTCCGCCGCTGGCGAACCCAGCTCCTGAAGCCCGGGAATCGGGTTGCCGTACGGGGAACGGGTCGGCCGGTTGAGCAGGTCGTACACCCGCTTCTCCACGGCGTCGCTCATCACGTGCTCCCAACGGCAGGCCTCCTCATGGGCCTCCTCGTAGGGCATCCCGATGACGTTGACCAGCAGCAGCTCGGCGAGGCGGTGTTTGCGCATCACCGACACGGCGCTGCCGCGACCCTGGGCGGTGAGCGTCAGGTGTCGATCTCCCTCGACGGTGAGCAGGCCGTCGCGCTCCATCCGGGCGACGGTCTGGCTCACGGTGGGGCCACTCTGGTGCAGCCTTTCGGCGATGCGGGCACGCAGCGGTGGCACCCCCTCCTCTTCCAACTCAAGGATGGTGCGCAGGTACATTTCGGTCGTGTCGACCAGGTCGTGAGACTTCATAACTTCAGCGGCCCTCCGGTGCACGATGTTACCTCGGTGAACGGCTGCCGACCGCCGCCGAACCGCGTGCCGTCTACGCGAATGGTGTTGGATGGTCGCCATGTCCGGTACCCAGGAGCCGTTGGTCGAGGTCAGTCGGCTGGTCGCCGAACTCGACCAGGTCGATCCGCCCACCCTGCTCGATGTCCGCTGGCGGCTCGTCGGCCCGCCGGGCCGCGACGACTACCTCGCCGGCCACCTGCCCGGGGCGGTCTTCGTCGACCTGGACACCGCGCTGTGTGGGGTGCCGGGCGCAGACGGTCGACACCCCCTGCCCGACCCGGCCGCGTTGCAGGCCGCGCTGCGGGCCGCCGGCGTCCGCGCCGGTCACCCAGTGGTGGTGTACGACGGCGGCGACGGCCTGGCCGCCGCGCGGGCCTGGTGGACGTTGCGCTGGGCGGGGCACCGCACGGTGCGCCTGTTGCACGGCGGCTACCCGGCCTGGGTCGCCGCCGGCCGGCCCGTCTCCACCGACGCGCCCGCCCCGCCCCCCGGCGACGTCGTGGTACGCCCCGGTGATCTCCCGGTGCTCGACGCGGGGCAGGCCGCCGCACTGGCCGCCGCGGACGACGCCGTGCTGCTCGACGTACGGGCGGCGCCTCGCTACCGGGGTGAGGTCGAGCCGATCGACCCGGTTGCCGGGCACGTGCCGGGAGCGGCGAACCTGCCCGCCGGGGAGTACGTCGGACCGGACGGCCGCTTCCTGGCCGCCGAGGTGTTGAGCGAGCGGTTCGCCGCCGCCGGGGTGACCGGGGCGCGGGCGGTCGGGGCGTACTGCGGCTCGGGAGTGACCGCCGCGCAGGCGGTGCTCGCGCTGCACCTGGCCGGCCGCACGGACGCCGCGCTCTACGTTGGATCGTGGAGCAACTGGGTGGCGGACCCGGCCCGGCCGGTCGCCTCCGGGTCGACACCCGGGCGCTGACCAGCGCGTGCGGTGGGTTGGTGCCGCTCCTCGTGCGACGATGGGCTCATGTCCGACGACACGGTGGTGGTGTGGGACGAGTCGCTGCTCGCCTACGACATGGGTGACCATCCACTCGACCCGGTCCGGGTGGAGCTGACCATCGCACTCGCCCGCGAGCTGGGCATCCTGGATCGGCCAGGGGTGCGGGTGGTCAAGCCGGAGCCGGCCGACGACGCCCTGCTCACCCGGGTGCACGAGCCGGCCTACCTCGCCGCGGTGCGCAACGCGCCGCGCGACCCGCTCTTCGCCGGGTACGGGCTGGGCACCTCCGACAACCCGGTCTTCGAGGGGATGCACGAGTCCAGCGCGCTCATCGCCGGCGCGACGGTGGCCGCCGCCGAGGCGGTCTGGCGCGGCGACGCCCGCCGGGCGGTGAACGTGGCCGGCGGGCTGCACCACGCGATGTCCGCCCGAGCCTCCGGTTTCTGCGTCTACAACGACCCCGCGGTGGCCATCGCCCGCCTGCTCGACCTGGGCGCCGAGCGCGTCGCGTACGTGGACGTCGACGTGCACCACGGCGACGGGGTGCAGCAGATCTTCTGGGACGACCCCCGGGTGCTCACGGTCAGCGTGCACGAGACCCCGCTGGCGCTCTTCCCGGGCACGGGTTTCCCGGACGAGACGGGTGGGCCGGGCGCGCAGGGCACCTCTGTCAACATGCCGTTGCCGCCGGGTGTCGACGACAGCGGTTGGCAGCGGGCGTTCCACGCGGTAGTGCCGTCGGTGCTGCGCGCGTTCCGGCCGCAGGTGCTGGTCAGCCAGTGCGGCGCCGACGGGCACCGACTGGATCCTCTCGCCGATCTGAACCTGACGGTGGACGGGCAACGGGCCACCTACCTGGCGATGCGGGCGCTCGCCGACGAGTTGTGCGACGGCCGATGGGTGGCCACCGGCGGCGGCGGGTACGCGCTCGTCGAGGTGGTGCCCCGGGCCTGGAGTCACCTGCTGGCCGTGGCCACCGGTGACCCGATCGACCCGGCCACGCTCACCCCACCCGGTTGGCGGGACCTGGTCGCCTCCCGCCGTCTGGGCCGGGAGGTGCCGCTGCGGATGACCGACGACGCCGACCCGTCGTACGAGCCGTGGCAGCCGACCGGCGAGCCGAACGCTGTGGACCGGGCGATCGCGGCCACCCGCAAGACGGTCTTCCCGCTGCTCGGGCTCGACCCGCACGATCCGCGGGACTGAGCCGGGCCGGGGGAGGGTCCGTTCCGGTGACGACCGTGGACCAGCCGGTCGACGTGCTGCTGAGCGACGGCAGCACGGTGCAGTTGCGACCGATCGATCCGGCCGACGCGCCGGGCGTCGTGGCGATGCACAGCCGCTTCTCCGAGCGCACCCGCTACCTGCGGTACTTCTCGCCGTACCCGCGCATCCCGGAACGGGATCTGATCCGTTTCGTCACCGTGGACCACCACGACCGGGAGGCGTTCGTGGTGCTGGCCGCCGACCAGATCGTCGCGGTCGGCCGGTACGAGCGGCTCGGCCCACAGGCCCCCGAGGCGGAGGTGGCCTTCGTGGTGGAGGACGCCTTCCAGGGTCGGGGCATCGGCTCGGTGCTGATGGAGCATCTGGCCGACGCGGCCCGACGCAACGACATCATGAGCTTCGTCGCGGAGGTGCTGCCGGCCAACGGGACGATGCTGCGGGTCTTCGCCGACTTCGGCTACCAGGTTCAGCGGGAGTACGCCGACGGCGTGGTCCACCTGAGCTTCCCCATCGCGCCCACCGAGGCCAGCCTGGAGGTGCAGCGCGGCCGGGAGCACCGCACCGAGGCCCGTTCGATCGCCCGGCTGCTCGCCCCGCGCGGCATCGTCGTCTACGGCGCCAGCGCCACCGGCCAGGGCGTCGGTGCGGCGGTGCTCGGGCACCTGCGCGACGGCGGGTTCACAGGTGCGGTGGTGCCTGTGCATCCGAGCGCGTCGACAGTGGCGGGCCTCCCCGCGTACCCGTCGGCGGTGGACGCCGGAACGCCTGTTGACCTGGCGGTGGTGGCCGTCCCGCCGGAGGCGGCGACCGCGGTGGTCGCCGACGCCGCCGCCGCAGGGGTGCACGGCCTGGTGGTGATCTCGGCCGGCTTCGCCGAGGCCGGCGGCCAGGGCGCGGCCACGCAGCGGGCGCTGGTCCGCGCGGCGCACGCGGCCGGAATGCGGGTTGTCGGCCCGAACTGCCTGGGCGTGGCCAACACCGACCCGACGGTACGCCTCAACGCCACCCTCGCCCCGGCGCTGCCGCCGGCCGGTCGGGTCGGCATCTTCAGCCAGTCCGGCGCGTTCGGGGTTGCTCTGCTCGCCGAGGCGGACCGGCGGGGCCTCGGGCTGTCCAGTTTCGTCTCGGCCGGCAACCGGGCCGACGTCTCCGGCAACGACCTTCTGCAGTACTGGCAGGACGACCCCGGCACCGACGTGATCATGCTTTACCTGGAGACCTTCGGAAACCCGCGCAAGTTCGCCCGGCTGGCCCGGCGGATCGGCCGCGCCAAACCGGTCGTCGCGCTCGCCTCGCCGGCCCGCCCGCCCGGGGTCGGTGACGCGGCCGGGCCGGACGAGGTGGCGGTGGCGGCGCTCTTCGCCCAGTCCGGCGTGATTCGGGTGGACACCGTGCCGGAACTGCTCGACGTGGGTGTGCTGCTGGCCAACCAGCCGCTGCCGGTCGGCGGCCGGGTCGGTGTGGTGGGCAACTCCTCGGCCCTCACCGGGCTCGCCGCGACCGCCTGCGTCGGGCACGGCCTCACCATTGCCGACGGTTACCCCCGCGACGTCGGGCCGAGCGCCGGTGCCGCCGAGTTCGCCGCCGCTCTCGCCGAGACAGCCGCCGACGAACGGGTGGACGCCCTGGTGGTGGTCTTCGCCCCACCGCTACCCGGCCAGCTGACCGAGGTGGACGCCGACGTGACCGCCGCGCTGCCGGCCGCACTCGCGCTGGGCAAGCCGACAGTGGCGACGTTCCTGGTCGGGCGGCTGCCGCCGGGGGTGCCGGCGTACGGCGGCGTGGAGGAGGCGGTCCGTGCGCTCGCCCGCGCGCACCGGTACGCCGAGTGGCTACGCCGCCCGCCCGGGGTGGCACCGGAGTTGCCCGGCCTCGATCGAGCTGCCGCGCAGGCCGCGCTCCGCACCGACGCCACCGACCCGGGCGCGCTGCTGGCCGCGTACGGCATCGACGTGGTGCCTTCGGTGCCCGTCGACTCGGCCGACGCGGCGGTCGGCGCTGCGGCGCGGCTGGGCTTCCCGGTGGCGCTCAAGGCGGCCGCCCCCGGGCTGCGGCACCGACTCGACCTCGGAGCGGTCCGGCTCGACCTGCCCGACGAGCCGACCCTCCGCCGCGCGTACGCCGACCTGGCGGCGACCTTCGGCGTGGACGCGCTGGTCCAGCCGATGGTCCCGCCCGGGGTGGCGTGCGTGGTGGAGGTGGTGGAAGATCCCGCGTTCGGGCCGGTGGTCGGCTTCGGCCTCGGCGGGGTCGCCACCGAGTTGCTCGGCGATCGGGCCTGGCGGGCGGTGCCGCTGACCGACCGGGACGCGGCCGAGTTGGTCGACGAGCCCCGGGCGGCGCCGCTGCTGCGCGGGCACCGGGGGGCCGCGCCGGTCGACCGGGCGGCCCTGGCCGATCTGCTGCTGCGGGTGGGTCAGCTCGCCGACGAACAGCCCCGGGTGCGGTCGCTGACCCTCAACCCGGTGCTCGTCCGCCCGGACGGCATCTCGGTCCTGCACGCCCAGGTGGGGGTGGGTGGCGTGGTCGCCCGCCCGGACACCGGCCCCCGCCGCCTGTGAGCGTGCCGGTCAGGCGCGGCTGGAGATCTGCTGGACGCCCCAGGTGTTGCCGTCCGGGTCGGCGAAGAAGACGAAGCCGACATTGTCCAGTGGATCCGGCACCGGTCGGGGGTTCTGACCCACCACCTGGATCTCGCTGACCTCCACACCCCGCCCCACCAGCTCCTCGTGGGCCCGCTTCAGGTCGGGCACCACCAGTTGCAGGCCCTTGAGTGAGCCGGGTGGCATCTCCGGAACGACGCCCTTACCGATCACGATCGAGCAGCCGGAGCCGGGCGGGGTCAGCTGGACGATGCGCGCCTCGTCGTTGATCACCGTGTCGTGGTCAACGGTGAAGCCGAGCTGGTCGGCGTAGAACTTCTTCGCCCGGTCCACATCGGAGACCGGAACGATCACCACTTCGAGTGTCCAGTTCATGGGTGCTCTTCCTCTGTCGTCGTTGTTGAGTGCAGCAGGTCGGCCAGTCGGGTGAAGCTCTGCCCGACGCCCCGCGCCATCGGATAGCGCAGCACGGTGTCCCGCCCCTCTGCGGTGGCGTAGAGCAGCGTGGTGGTGACCGTGGTCCGACCGGCCAGTTCGGTGAACTCGTGGCTGACCAGCGTCTCGCCCGGGTAGGACTGGTCGTCGAAGAGTTCGGTGTAGACCAGCCGGTGCGGTGGCTCGACCTGCCGGTAGACCCCAGCCTGGACCATCTGCGCGCCCTCCGGGCCCTGCGACACGAACCGCCACCGCCCGCCGGTCCGCAGGTCGACGTCGCACTCCGTCAGTCGCCAGCCGCGCGCGCCGTACCACCGGACCAGCAGTTCGGGTTGGGTGAAGGCGGCGAACACCAGCGGTGCCGGTGCCTCGAACAGCCGACTCAACACGATCTCCCGGTTGCCCGGGGTGTGGACGACGAGCGGATCATCGACGTCGGTCAACCGCCCGTTCCGTTCGGTCTGGCGGGCCGACGCTCGGTGCCGTTGCTGTCGACGGACTGGAGTTCGTCGAGCAGTACGTCGAGGCGTTGGTAGCTCTCCGCCCAGTAGTCGCGGTAGTTGGCCAGCCAGGCCGTCGCATCACGCAGTGGGCGGGCCTCCAATCGGCACGGACGGCGCTGGGCGTCCCGCCCCCGGCTGACGAGACCAGCGCGTTCCAGCACCCTGAGGTGCTTGGAGATGGCCGGCTGGCTCATCTCGAATGGTTCTGCCAGCTCCGTCACGGTCGCCTCCCCAGCCGCGAGTCGGGCGAGGATGGCCCGCCGAGTCGGGTCGGCCAGGGCCGCGAAGGTCGCATCCAACAGCTCCGTGTCCACCACCTATAACCTCCTGGTTCTATAACCAGTTGGTTGTATCGCGGATGGGCGCCCTCGTCAAGCACCGCACAGCACGGAAGGCCCCGGCGAACCGCCAGGGCCTTCCACGGAAATAGGCTCCGTCAGCAGGCGTACGCCTCCAGGCGCTGCGCCCGCTCCGGGGCCCGCAGCTTCAGCAGCGTCACCTTCTCGATCTGCCGGATCCGCTCCCGGGACAGGCCGAACTCCCGGCCGACCTCGTCCAGGGTGCGCTGGCGGCCGTCGTCCAGGCCGAACCGGAGTCGGATCACGGCCTGCTCCCGCTGCGACAGGGTGGACAGCACGATGCTGACCTCGTTGCGCAGCTCGCCCTGGGCAGCGGTGTCGCCCGGCTCGGTGCGGGGGTCCACCGAGGCCACGAAGTCGCCGAGCGCGCTCTCACCGTCGTCGCCAACTGTCTGGTCCAGGCTGACCGGCTCCCGGTCGTAGGAGATCAGCTCGATGACCTGGATCTCGGGGATCTCCAGTGCGCGGGCGACCTCGGCGACAGTCGCTTCGCGGCCCAGCGTCACCGCCAGCTCGCGGCGGGCCCGGACCATCCGGTTGACCTGCTCGACCATGTGCACGGGGATGCGGATGGTGCGGGCCTGGTCGGCCATGGCGCGGGTGATGGCCTGCCGGATCCACCAGGTGGCGTACGTGGAGAACTTGTAGCCCTTGGCGTAGTCGAACTTCTCCACCGCCCGGATCAGACCGAGGTTGCCCTCCTGGATCAGGTCGAGAAACGCCATGCCCCGGCCCGTGTAGCGCTTGGCGATGCTGACCACCAGCCGCAGGTTCGCCTCCAACAGGTGGTCCTTGGCCGCCCGACCCTCCGTGACGATCAGCTCCAGGTCGGCTCGCAGCTCCGCGGAGACCGGGGTGCAGGTGGCCAGCTTCTCGGCGGCGAACAGGCCGGCCTCGATGCGCCGTGCCAGGTCGACCTCCTGCGCGGCGGTCAGCAGCTTCGTCCGGCCGATCCCGTTGAGGTAGGCCCGGACCAGGTCGGTGGAGATGCCGCGCTCGTCGGTGGCGTCCAGGTCGACGAGGACCTCGGAGGCCCCGTCCGTGTCGGTCGTGGTGGCCGGGCGCGTCCGGTGTTCCGTCATCTGCAGGACCATCTCTGTCTCTCCCCGTTTCCACGTCTGTGCCGTGTTCCCGGCCCAGTGGTGCCGGTGTGACAACAGCTTGGCGGGCGGGGCGTAAAACGGGAGTGAGGCGATCGGGCACCCGACAGGAACTGGGTCGGATCGCTGGTGCGGTGTGTCGTCGAAGTGTGTGGTTGCCCGCCCCGGCTACGTTGCGGACGGCCGACCACCTCTGGTCGGCCGAGACGACAGATGGAGGACGGTGTGGTCTTCAAGCGGCTCATGAAGGCGATGGGCGTCGGCGGCCCGTCGGTGGAGACGGTGCTGGCCAACCCGAACTGCCGCCCGGGCGGTCAGCTGGAGGGCCGCATCCAGGTGCTGGGCGGCGACCATCAGGTCGACATCGACCACGTCACCCTCGGCCTGGTCACCCGGGTCGAGGTCGAGAGCGGCGACAACGACTACGACACCACTCAGGAGTTCCGCCGTCAGCAGGTCACCGGCGCGTTCCGGCTGGAGCCGGGGCAGCGCTACGACCTCCCGTTCCGCTTCGACGTGCCGTGGGAGACACCTGTCACCGAGTTGTACGGGCAGCACCTGCACGGGATGACCATGGGCCTGCGTACCGAGCTGGAGGTCGCTCGCGCGGTCGACAAGGGTGACCTGGACGCCGTGTCGGTGCACCCGCTGCCGGCCCAGGAGCGACTACTGGACGCGTTGCTGCGTCTGGGCTTCCGGTTCGCACGCGCCGACGTGGAGCGTGGTCACATCTACGGCGTACACCAGACGTTGCCGTTCTACCAGGAGATCGAGTTCAGTCCGGCGCCGCAGTACGCCCGCTCGATCAACCAGTTGGAGGTCACCTTCATCGCCGACGCCCGGCAGATGCAGGTGGTGCTGGAGGTCGACAAGCGCGGCGGCGTCTTCACCGAGGGCCGGGACGCCTTCGGCCGGTTCACTGTCGACCACGCCACCGCCGACCGCACCGACTGGACCGCCGAACTCGACAACTGGCTCCGCCAGTCCCTAACCCGCCGAGGCCTCTTCTCCTAACCCAACTACCCCCACCCGCCCGCCGCCACCCACCCCCGTCCCCCGTTGATCATGAGGTTGACCGGCGATTCGATCTTCGGAAGGCCCGTCAACCTCATGATCAACCGGGTGGGGAGGGGTGGGGTGGGGGTGGGGTTAGAGGTCTAGGAGGAGGGTTTGGGGGCCTATGTTGAGGCTTTCTACCAGCATGTGGGTCTGGAAGCGGCCGGTCTCTACCTTGGCGCCTCGTTCGCGCAGGGCGTCTACCACCGCTGTCACCAAGGGTTCGGCGACCTCGGCGGGGGCGGCTGCGGTCCAGCTCGGTCGGCGGCCCTTGCGGACATCGCCGTAGAGGGTGAACTGGCTGACCACCAGGATCGGCGCGCCGGTGTCGGCGGCGGACCGTTCGCCGTCCAGGATGCGCACCTCGTGCACCTTGCGGGCCATCGTCTGGGCGGTCAGCGCGGTGTCGGTGTGGGTGACCCCGAGCAGCACCAGCAGGCCGTTCTCGATGGCGCCGACCACCTCGCCGTCCACCGTCACGCTGGCCCGCCCGACGGTCTGCACCACCGCCCGCATCAGGCGCTCACCGGCTCGATGAACCCGCGTTCCACCAGGTGCGCCACGATCGGGCCGGCGGCCTCGGCCATCTCGTCGGGCTCGACGTCGTGCGCGGCGGCGAGCAGGGCGAGCTGGTCGCGCAGCGGTAGCCGGCCGTCGGCGCCACCGACCAGCGCCAGCACCAGCGGGTCGATCTCCTCGGTCCAGCGCAGGCCGTGCGGCATCGCGAGGACCTGCCGGTCCACCCCCCAGCCCTCGTCGCCCATGGTGGCCTCCTGCCGCAGCTGCAGGCCCTCGGCTGCCCGGTAGCGCTCGGCGAGCAACGCCTCGGTGTCGCGTACCCGGAGAAAGTCCTGGCGGTCGAACCAGGCGGCGACCTGGTCGCCCAGCGGCGGCTGCACCCGCTGGCGCAGGTCCTCCACCCGGACCACCGGGTCGGCGTGTCCGCCCCGGCGCAGTGACACGATGCCGAAGCCGATGCCCTCCACCTTGTGCGCGTCGAACCAGTCCAGCCAGGCGGCCATCCGCTGTGGGTCGGCGGTCTCGCCGACGTCGGTGAGCCACAGGTCGACGTACGCCATCGGGTCGGCCACCTCGCGCTGGATCACCCAGGCGTCCAGGCCGGTCCCGGCGAACCAGCCAGCCACCCGCTCGTCCCACTCCTCGCCGGCGACGTGCACCCAGTTCGCCAGGTACTGCATGGTGCCGCCCTCGGTGAGCAGGCCCGGGGCGGCGGCGGCCAGCTCGGCGCCGATCGCGTCACCGACCCGGCCCGAGTCGCGGTAGACGTGCGTGGTCGTGCCCGGACCGACCACGAACGGCGGGTTGCTCACCACCAGGTCGAACCGCCGCCCGGCCACCGGGGCGACCAGGTCGCCTCGGAGCAGCTCCCAGTCCTGACCGTTGAGGGCTGCGGTGGTCGCGGCGAAACGCAGCGCCCGCTCGGAGAGGTCGGTCGCGGTGACCGACCTGGCGTGAGTGGACAGGTGCAGGGCCTGGACGCCGGAGCCGGTGCCCAGGTCCAGTGCGGTGTCGACCGGCCGGCGCATGGTCGCGCCGATCAGGGTGTGGGTCGCCCCACCGATGCCGAGGACGTGTTCGGCGTGCAACGGGCGACCCGGGCGGGCGCTGGCCGGCACGTCGGCGAGCACCCACCAGTCCTCGCCGTACGGCTCCAGGTCGACACCGGCGCGCAGGCCGTCGCCGTACCGCTCGACCAGCCCGCCCGCGAGGGCCTCCTCCAGGCTCAGCGGCGCCAGCGCGGCGGCGACCGCGGCCTCCGGCTCGGTCTGGTCGCAGATGAACACCCGGATCAGGGTGCCGAGCGGATCGCCGTCCTCGGTGGCGCGCAGCGCGGCCCGGTAGTCGTTGCGGGCGACCGAGGCGGTCGCCTGGGCGCCCAGCCGCTCGGCGATGCCGTGGCTGGTGAATCCGGTCCGGGTCAGTGCGCTGCGCAGCGCGTCGACGCCGGCGGGGGAGAGCAGCATGTCGTGTTCGTCCACCCCGACATCCTGCCTCCCGTTGCGCCCCGGGTCAGCGTCACCCGCCGGTTGGTGTCGGAGCGTCGGTGTCCGCCCGGGTCGGCGGGCCAGGCAGGATGTCCGCATGACGCTTGTGCTGCCCATCGACCCGGAGGCCAACCGGCTGCTGGAGCGCAGCCCACTGGCCCTGCTCCTCGGCATGGTCCTTGACCAGCAGGTGCCGATGGAGAAGGCGTTCTCCTCGCCGTACGTGCTGGCGCAGCGGCTCGGCCATGAGCTGGACGCGGCGGAGCTGGCCGGGTACGACCCGGAGGCCCTGGTCGCGATCTTCGCCCAGCCGCCCGCGCTGCACCGGTTTCCGAAGGCCATGGCGGCCCGGGTGCAGGAGGTGTGTCAGGTGCTGGTGGAGCGCTACGACGGTGACGCGGCGCTGCTCTGGGCCGAGGTAGCCGACGGGCCGGAGCTGCTGCGCCGGGTCTCCGCGCTGCCCGGCTTCGGCAAGCAGAAGGCACAGATCTTCGTGGCGCTGCTCGGCAAGCGGTTCGGGGTGACCCCGCAGGACTGGCGGAAGGCAGCCGGAGACTACGGCGACCCGGGCGCGTACCGGTCGGTGGCGGACGTCACCGACGCCGACTCGCTGCGTCGGGTGCGGGAGTTCAAGCAGCAGATGAAGGCGGCGGCCAAGGCGAAGACCACCGGCGGCTGACCGACCGGCCTGGTGAGGGGCGGTCTGTTCAGGCTGCGGTGGGGTGCGCCAGCGAGGCCAGCGCGCGCCGGACGTCGGCCAGCGAGACGGTCGCCGAGTCGTCCAGGTCGGCCAGGCCGGCCTCGATCCACTGGCGCATCAGCGTGGTGACCCCGATGCCCCGGGCGTCGGCGGCGGCGCGGACCCGCTCGTAGGTGTCCAGTGGCAGTCGCACCGAGCGGCTCACCATCGGCACGTCGCTGTCGGGGGTGGGCAGCTCCGCCGCCGGGCTCTCGTCGATCAGCTCGGCGATCCGTTCACCGCCGTCGTGGAACTGCTTGGTCGCGTCGTTACGGTGCATCGTCACGGCCTCCTCATCTACCGAGATCTCCGCACGGCCTCGTCGTAGCGCTTGGACTCGACGTCGCTCAGCTCGCGGGCGGAGAGGATGTCCCAGTCGTTGTCGGTGCCATCGGCCTCGGCGAGCAGCACCGCCAGCCGGCGGCCCCGACGGGCGGCGGCGTAGACCACCATCACGTCGTCACCCAGATGACGGATGACCCGGCGGGCGCTGTGCAGCGCCTCCCAGACTTCCCCGGGTGTGACGTCGTAGACCCTCAGGTTGGCCAACGCCTCGTCGGTGAAGCTGAACCTGCTGCCCACGCCCGGGAGCGTACCACGCGCGTAACACGCAATGGGATGAGTCGAAGTTCGCTGATCACGGGCCAGCGGTGACAGGATGAGGCGTAACCCCCTCGAGGAGGTCCATGGTGAAGCGTCAGGCGTACCAGCCGATTCTGATCACCGACGCCTCGCGCAGCCAGGGTGATCAGCTCAACAGCCGTCAGCGCCGCTATGTCCTGATGATGGGCATCCGGGTGGCCTGCATCATCGTCGGCGCGATCCTGGTCGGTGCGAACGCCCCACTGCTATGGCTCTGGCTGCCGTTGTGCGCCCTCGGCATGGTGCTCATCCCCTGGCTGGCCGTGCTGCTGGCCAACGACCGGCCGCCGAAGGAAGAGCACCGGCTGGCCAACCGGTTCCACCGCCGGCACACGGACGACACCCCGCCGATGAGCCTCACCGCCGAGGAACGCCCGCACAAGGTTATCGACGTCGAACCCTGACCCGCGAGCGGGCCAGGGCTCGATCAGTCCGGGCTGTGGCCGTGTGACGGCCGCTACGCCTGTGGCCGAGCCCCGGCGGTGGAGACGGCCAGCGCGCCCAGGTCGGTGGCGCGGCTCAGTGCCGCCGTCGGGGTGGCACCGGCGAGCCACGCGGTGAGCAGTCCGGCCGCGAAGGCGTCACCCGCGCCGGTGACGTCCACCACCGCCACCCGGCGCGCCGGAGCTACGCAGACCGGCGTGGTGCGATCGACCCAGACCGCGCCGGCGGCGCCGCGCTTCACCACGACCCGCCGAGCCGTCGCCGACAGCGCCCGCCCCTGCGCTGCCGGATCCAGCCCGCCGGCCAACACCGTGGCCTCGTCCGCGTTGACCAGTAGCAGGTCGATGTCGCGTACCCAACTCAGGAACGCCGCCGCGCCGACCCGCCGCAGCGGCGCCGCGGAGGCCGCGTCGACGCTGATGGTGAGCCCGCGCTCGCGGGCGGCGGCCAACGCCCGCAACCCCGCGCCGCGCGACTCGGCGTCCAGCAGGGTGTACGCGGACAGGTGCAGATGCCCAGCGTCGGGCGCCGCCGCGAGGGCCTGCTCGACGTGCGCGGCGCTCAGCCGCAGGTTCGCGCCCCGCTGGCTGACCATGGTGCGCTCGTCGTCGGCGGCCAAAACGATGACCGTGCCGGTCGGCGCCCCCTCGACCCGCTCGATCGCGCAGTCCACGCCCGCCCGCTCGAGTTCGGCAACCCGGTCCCGCCCGGCGTCGTCGTCACCGACGGCGCCGACGAGCGTGACGTCCACCCGCTGCGCGGCTACCCAGGCGGCGGTGTTGGCCGCCTGCCCGCCACCGCCGAGACTGATCGCGGCCCCGGTGTCCGATCCGGCCGCGAGCGGCCCGGACAGCACCGCGACCACATCGGTGATCACGTCCCCGACGACGATCATCCGGGCCGGTCGGGTCATGCCGGGACGGCGGTGCCGCGGGCCACCGAGGCGACCGCGATCCGAGCGGCCAGGTCGGCGTTGCGCAGGATGATCCGCACGTTCACCGCCAGGCTCGCGCCCTCGGTCACCGAGTGGAAGTGCGCGAGCAGGTACGGGGTGACGGCCTTTCCGGTGATCCCGTCCCGCTCCAGCAGGGCCAGGCCCTCGGTGAGCGTCCGGTCGTGCAGCCCAGGGTCGAGCTGCTCGTCGACCGGCAGCGGGTTGGCGATGAGCAGCCCGCCGGTGTGCACGGCGTGCTCGTCCCGGGCGGCGAGCACGGCGGCGACCTGCTCCGGCGAGTCCACCGACCAGTCCAGGTCGAAGCCGGCATCCGTGAGGTAGAAACCGGGGAACCGGCGGGTGCGGTAACCGACCACCGCTACCCCGAGGGTCTCCAGGCGCTCCAGCGTCGCGCCCACGTCGAGGATCGACTTGACCCCGGCGCAGACCACCGCGATCGGGGTCTGGGCCAGGGTGACCAGGTCCGCCGACTCGTCGAACGTGTGCGCGGCCTCCCGGTGCACCCCGCCCAGCCCGCCGGTGGCGAACACGCCGATACCGGCGGCGGTGGCCACCGCGCTGGTCGCGGCCACCGTGGTCGCGCCGTCCGCGCCGGTCGCGGCAGCCACCGCGAGGTCACGGACGGAGAGTTTGGTCACGCCGTCGACCGTGGCCAGCCGGGTCAGCTGCCCGTCGTCCAGGCCGACCACCAGCTCGCCGGCGATCATGCCGATCGTCGCCGGAACGGCCCCGGCGTCCCGAACCGCCCGCTCGATCTCCCTGGCCACCCGCAGGTTCTCCGGCCGGGGCAGACCGTGCGAGACGATGGTGCTCTCCAGGGCGACGACGGGCCGGCCGTCGCGCAGGGCTGCGGCGACCTCGGTGCCGTAGCTGATGCGAAAGTCAGTCACACGGGCACCGTACGGGGTGGGGCCTCGGCCGGCCTCAAGTGGACCCGGCCGTGATGACCTGCCAAACTTGACGGTCGGAGGTGCAGACGTGAGCACAGAGGTTCTCGAGCGTCCGGAGCTGAAGGACGCCGACACCGGTCCCGAGATGTTCCACTACGTCCGCAAGGAGAAGATCGCCGAGAGTGCCGTCATGGGCACCTACGTCGTCGCTCTCTGCGGCGAGACCTTCCCGGTCACCAAGGCGGCCAAGCCGGGATCGCCGGTCTGCCCCAAGTGCAAGGAGATCTACGACTCGTACCGTGAGTGATCCTCGGCCGGCGCTCCGGCCGGCGACGTAGCCTGCGGCGGTGACCACCTCCACCGCCCTGCTCCTCGCCGACCTGACCGGGGTCGCGGTGTTCGCCGCGTCCGGGGCCTCGGCGGCGGTCGCCAAGCGGCTGGACCTGTTCGGCGTCGCGTTCGTCGGCTTCGTGGCCGCCCTCGGCGGTGGGATCTTCCGGGACCTGGTCATCGACGAGGTGCCCCCGCTGGCCTTCGCCGACTGGCGGTACGCGGCCACCGCCGCGATCACCGCGCTCGCCGTCTTCTGGCTGCACCCACAACTGGCCCGACTGCGCACGACCGTGCTGGTGCTGGACGCGGCCGGGCTGGCGCTGTTCACCGTCACCGGCACGCTCAAGGCGCTCGACGCCCGGGTGCCGGCGGTCGGCGCCTGCCTGATCGGCATGCTCACCGCGATCGGCGGCGGGCTCGGCCGCGACCTGCTCACCGCCGAGATCCCGGTCGTGCTGCGCCGGGAGATCTACGCGCTGGCCGCGCTGGCAGGCTCGGTCCTGGTGGCGCTGCTGTACGTCACCGGGCAGACCGGGCCCGCACCGCTCACCGCCGCCGCCGTCCTGGTCTTCGGGCTGCGCCTGATCGCGCTGCGTCGACGCTGGTCCGCACCGGTGGCCACGCTGCGTCCCCCGCGTGCCGACGGGGCGGATCCACGCGCCGACCGGGAGTGGTGAGACGCCCGGTCCGCCGTTCGGCCGGGTGCTGGATTGTGACCAGCGTGGCGTCGCCTGGGCCCGGCGGCCCGTGCTGGTTATGCTGAGTCGGCCTTCGCGGCAGCTTCTGCGCGGAGGCGTTTTCATGGGCGGCGGATCCTCGTGGCCCTCGCCCGGGGTCCGCCATCGTGCGGTCGGAGAGGAGCTACGCGTGGCAGCCCGGACGCCGGTGCTCGAGACGTTCCCGGCGCTACGCGCCTGGCAGCGCAAGGCCCTGGTGGAATACCTGCGCCGCCGTACCGAGGACTTCACAGCGGTCGCCACACCGGGCGCCGGCAAGACCACCTTCGCCCTGCGCATCGCGGCGGAGCTGCTCGGTGACGGCACCATCGACGCCGTCACCGTGGTCGCCCCGACCGAGCACCTGAAGAACCAGTGGTCCGACGCCGCAGCCCGAGTGGGCATCCAACTCGACGCCGCCTTCCGCAACGCCGACCTGCACTCCGCGGCCGACTTCCACGGCGCGGTCGTCACCTACGCCCAGGTGGGGATGGCCCCGCAGGTGCACCGGCGCCGCACCATGACCCGCCGCACCCTGGTCATCCTCGACGAGATCCACCACGCCGGCGACTCCCGATCCTGGGGCGACGGCGTGAAGAACGCCTTCGAACCCGCCGTACGCCGGCTGATGCTCACCGGGACGCCGTTCCGCTCCGACGACAACCCGATCCCGTTCGTCAGCTACGAGCGCGGCGGCGATGGGCTGCTGCGCTCCCGCGCCGACTCCGTGTACGGCTACTCCGACGCGCTACGCGACGGGGTGGTCCGGCCGGTGCTCTTCCTGGCGTACTCCGGGGAGACCCGCTGGCGTACCAACGCGGGGGAAGAACTGGCCGCCCGGCTGGGCGAGCCGATGACCCAGGACCTGGTGGCGCAGGCGTGGCGTACCGCCCTGGACCCGGCCGGCGACTGGATGCCACAGGTGCTGCGGGCCGCCGACGCCCGACTCACAGTGCTGCGCAACGCCGGCATGGCCGACGCCGGTGGTCTGATCATCGCCACCGACCAGCAGACCGCCCGCTCGTACGCCAAGCTGATCGAGCAGGTGACCGGCGAGAAGGCCGCCGTGGTGCTCTCCGACGACCAGGGCGCGTCCGCCCGGATCGCGACGTTCGCGGCGTCCGACCAGCGGTGGCTGGTCGCGGTGCGGATGGTGTCCGAGGGGGTCGACATCCCGCGACTGGCGGTCGGTGTCTACGCCACCAGCGCCAGCACGCCCCTCTACTTCGCCCAGGCGATCGGCCGGTTCGTGCGGGCCCGCCGGCCCGGGGAGACCGCGTCGGTCTTCCTGCCCAGCGTGCCGCACCTGCTCGGGTTGGCCAGCGAGATGGAGACCGAGCGCGACCACGTACTCGGCAAACCCAAGGAAGCCGACGGTTTCGACGACGACCTGCTGGAACGCGCGCAGCGCGACGACCAGGCCAGCGGGGAGTTGGAAAAGCGGTTCGCGGCGCTCTCGGCCACCGCCGAACTGGACCAGGTGATCTTCGACGGCGCGTCGTTCGGCACCGCGGCCCAGGCCGGCACCCCCGAGGAAGAGGAATACCTCGGACTGCCCGGCCTGCTCACCGCCGACCAGGTCTCACTGCTGTTGACCAAGCGGCAGGCCGCCCAGCTCGCCGCCCAACGCCGTCGTACGGCCGACGGGGCCGCTCAGCCGGCCGCTGCGCCCACGGCAGCGCCACCGGCACCGATGAGCGCCGCCCAGCGTCGCGTGGCGCTCCGGCGCCAACTGAACGCCCTGGTGGCTGCCCGACACCACCGCACCGGCCAACCACACGGCAAGATCCACGCCGAACTGCGCAGACTCTGCGGCGGCCCGCCGAGCGCCCAGGCCACCATCGAGCAGCTTGAGGAACGCATCGCCACCGTGCAGACCCTCTAGGCCCGCCCTACGTCAGGCCAGCCCTACGGTCACTGGCGGGCTGGCTGGTGACGGCGTTGCGAGTGGAGCACTCCAGGCCCGCCGGCACCACCGGCGCCATCCGACGCAGGCGGCTTCGGACCGGGTGGCCATGACCGTCCCAGGCCATGCCTTGGGGCCGTGGTCTGTGCCCGTGCGTCGGCCGTGGTCTGGTGCCCGTGCGTCGGCCGTGGTCTGTGCCCGTGCGTCGGCCGTGGGTCTGTGCGTGCGCTTGGGCCGCGGTCTGTGCGTGCTTGCGGCCGTGGCCGTGGTCTGTGCGTGCTTGCGGCCGTGGCCGTGGTCTGTGCGTGCGGCGGTGGTCTGTGCCTGTGCTCGCGGCGTGGTGTGCGCCCGTGCTTGCGGGTGATCCACTCGGCCTTCTTGAAAAACGCGGTGTTCGGGCGAGGTGGAAGGCGCGGTTTCCGTGCAACCGAGTGGATCACGGGGGTGGGCTTTGGGTGCCGAGGATTACCTGCCCGGGATGACTGCGGATGCCCCCTGTGGGGCGTCCCGAACCCCAAGATCGCGCAATATCCGGGATGTAGTGGCCTCGGTGCGTTGCCGAGGCCACTACATCCCGGTTCGAGCGTGACCTTGGCGGCCGTGGGCACCCCAAACCTCACTCCCGGTCCCTCGGGGGCGGTGTTCGTCGTCAAGATCCGCGCACTATCGGGGATGTTGCTGTCTCCCGCATGTCGGAGGCAGCAACATCGGGGAAGTTGCGGAGATCTTGGCGTGGGGCGTGGGGCGTGGGGCGTGGGGCGTGGGGCGCGGGGGCGCGGGGACAGAAAAGCCGGCCGGAGGCACCCTCGGGGCGCCTCCGGCCGGCTATGTCGGTCTGCGGATTTAGTTCGCCATCAGATCGGCGCCACGCCAGCTGAAATCGGGCTCCGTTGCGAACCGCTCGGTGATCTTCACGAGATCCTCCGCGTACTTGTTCGCGTGGTGCCCGCAGAACACCAACTCGCTCCCACCCGTGAGAGTGATCCGGAGCTTCCCGGCAGCATTGCAGCGGTCGCACCGTTCATCGGCGGCTGGGGGAGCCGCCGTCACGGGCGGCGGCGTGAGGGTCGGGGTCATCGCCTTCCTCCTCTGGTCGTCACCGATGAACAATCTCTTCGGTTGTTGCTCACCTATCGTGCAACACCCTTACTAGGCACTGCCTTCCCTGTGTGCCCGCGGGGGACCGAGGTCACACCTGGAAGGGACAGTGTGCCGTGCACCCAGGGTGCCACGTCAACGATCACATTCGTGCATCCGGACGATCACCATCTGGTGTTGCACACCAGGTGGTCAAAACGACACGTTCGGTTGACGAAACCCGCTCAGTCCAGGTAATCCCGGAGGACCTGCGACCGGGACGGGTGACGCAGCTTGGACATCGTCTTGGACTCGATCTGCCGGATCCGCTCCCGGGTCACCCCGTAGACCTGGCCGATCTCGTCGAGCGTCCGAGGTTGGCCGTCGGTCAGGCCGAAGCGCAGGCGCACCACACCCGCCTCACGCTCGGAGAGCGTCTGCAGCACCTGCTGGAGCTGGTCCTGCAGGAGCGAGAACGAGACCGCGTCGACCGCGACCACGGCTTCGGAATCCTCGATGAAGTCGCCGAGCTGGCTGTCGCCCTCGTCGCCGATGGTCTGGTCGAGTGAGATGGGCTCCCGAGCGTACTGCTGGATCTCCAGCACCTTCTCGGGTGTGATGTCCATCTCCTTGGCCAGCTCCTCCGGAGTGGGCTCGCGACCCAGATCCTGGAGCAGCTCACGCTGTATGCGGCCGAGCTTGTTGATGACCTCGACCATGTGCACGGGGATGCGGATGGTGCGGGCCTGGTCGGCCATGGCGCGGGTGATGGCCTGTCGGATCCACCAGGTGGCGTACGTGGAGAACTTGTAGCCCTTGGTGTAGTCGAACTTCTCCACGGCCCGGATCAGACCGAGGTTGCCCTCCTGGATCAGGTCGAGGAAGGCCATGCCACGGCCCGTGTAGCGCTTGGCCAGCGACACCACCAGTCGGAGGTTCGCCTCCAGGAGGTGGTTCTTGGCCCGCTCGCCATCGCGGGAGATCCAGCCCAGGTCACGGACCATCTCCCGGACGAGCTTCTCCTCGCCCTCGTCGGCAGCCCGCAGCCGCTCGGCGGCGTAGAGCCCGGCCTCGATCCGCTTGGCCAGCTCCACCTCCTGCTCGGCGTTGAGGAGCGGAACCTTGCCGATCTGCTTCAGGTACGCGCGGACGGAGTCAGCGGAGGCGGTCAGCTCGGCGTCGCGTCGCGCCTGCTTGAGAGCCTCGGACTCCTCGTCGTCCCACTCGAAGTCGTTGTCGGTCGCCGATGCGGCGGCGTCGGTCTCGGCGGCCTGGGCCAGCTCGGCCGGCTCCTCGACCACCACGTCCTCGATTGCGGCGGCCAGTTCCTCCGGGTCGATCTCGCCCTCGGCGCCCTCGCCCTTGGCCTTGCCGCCGGCCTTGGTCGGCTTGGCTCCGGCAGCCGCGGCCACCGTCGCCTTGGTGGCTCGGGTCGACCGGGTCGCCTTCGTCGGCGTCGCAGCGGCGGCCTCGGCGGCGGTGCCGGTCGCCTTGCGGGCGGCCACCTTGCGCGGGGCCGGCGTCGACGGGGCGTCGTCGGCGGAGGGCGCCTGCTTCGGGGCTGGCGCGGCGGCCTTCTTGGTGGTCTTGGCGGTGGTGGCCCGGGACGCTGGCGTGGTCGAGCGGGCCGCGGCGACGCGGCGACGAGTGCTCGCCGAGCCGTCCACCACGACGGTCACGCCCGCCTCGGAGAGCGCCCGCAGGATCTTCTTGGCCTGGGCCGGAGTCACCTCGGCGGACTCGACGGTGCGCGCGAGCTGGGCCGACGTGAGCTGGCCACCGGCGCTCTGCGCGTGGGCGATCAGGGTGTCGGTGAGCGAGCGAACGTCGGCGCCGGGCTGGCGGGGTTCTGTCACGAATGACCTTCCGGAGGCGAAGAGCGGGCACGGCGGGTTCGTCCAGCGCAGCGAGGGTTACCGTGCCGGGCGATGTGGTTGAGGGACCCTCGTGTCACGGTCCGGCCGGTGGTCGGCGGTCCGTGCCGCGTGGGCAGGGGTGAATTGTAACGCCGTCTGCGGCGATCATCCTGCTCCGCACCGCGTACCGCCGGTGGGGACCGTCGGTGGGGCGGAGATATGGGCTTCGCGGTAATGATAGCCGCGCGGCCGGCGAAGGGTGCCCGTCGTCGAGCCCGGCGATGGACAGATCGTGTCCGAACTGCCGTTTGAGCAGCCAGTACACCGAGGTCCTCGGCTGTCCGGCCGGGGGCGGCCCCACCAGGTCGCGGTTGGGCAACGGTTGTGAGCCGAGCAAGGGCGGGGCGGTAAGCACTTAAGCGACAATACCGGATCTTAAGGGGCATATTGGCGAAGGTTGGCCGCTCAAGCCGCAGCAGGCGGTGCGAGGGCGCCCACCCCGCAGGGGATGTCGCGTACCAAAGATCCTGGGTCTGGTGCTGTCGTGTGACGTCGGGAACGATGATCTTCGGAAGCCGGGTCGGTAGTTGCAGCATCCGCTTGTACCCGGAGTGCGGAAAGAGGCGAATCATGACCAACTCGGCGACGACACCGTCGGAACTGCTGAGCATCGCGGTGGAGGTGGCTCGGGACGCGGCGGACACCGCGTACCGGATGCGCACCGAGGGGGTCGTCGTCGCCGCCACCAAGAGCACGGTCACCGACGTGGTCACCGCCGCCGACCGGGCGGTCGAGCGGCAGATCCTCGACGCGCTGGCCGCGCTGCGCCCGGACGACTCGGTGCTCGGCGAGGAGTACGGCGAGGGGGCCTCCGGCGCGACGCGCAGCGGGGTGCGCTGGATCGTCGACCCGATCGACGGCACGGTGAACTACCTGTACGGGCTGCCGTACTCCGCGGTCTCCCTGGCAGCCGAGGTGGACGGGGTGGTGGTCGCGGGCGTCGTGCGCAACGTGAGCACCGGCGAGCAGTGGACCGCGACGGCCGGCGGCGGTGCCTGGCGCGACGGTGTCCGACTGCGCTGCTCTGGCGAGGTCGACCTGGGGCAGGCGCTGGTCGGCACCGGCTTCGGTTACGCCGCCGCCCGCCGGGCGCATCAGGCGCAGGTGGTGGCCGGGCTGATCGCGCACGTACGGGACATCCGCCGGCTGGGCGCCGCCGCGCTGGACCTCTGCCTGGTCGCCGAGGGGCGGCTCGACGCGTACTTCGAGAAGGGTCTCGCGGCCTGGGACCTGGCGGCGGGCGGGCTGGTGGCCGCCGAGGCGGGGGTTCGAGTTGCCGGCCTGGCCGGTCGGCCGCCGGGGCCGGACCTGGTGGTCGCGGCACCGCCGGCGCTCTTCGCGCCGCTGCACGACCGGCTGGCCGCCCTGGACGCCTCCGGTGGACCCTGATCGTGCGGACCCTGGCCGGTGGGCCTGGTCGGCGCCTGGTCGCCGACGTGGCGCTCTCGCGGGCCCGTTACGCCGTCACTTGGCGGGTGGGGACGGGCAGGAGCCCTTGGGCGCCTCCGGCGGACCCGAGTCGCCGAGTGACTGGTTCACCTCGGTCGTGGTGGCGAGCTGCTGGAAGCGGTTGCCCAACACCACGTCCACCGTGTCGTCGGCGCGCTTCGGGTCGTAGCCCGGGGTGGCGTTGTTGAGGAAGTACGCCTGGAGCAGGTGCGCGGAACCAACGCCCTTCGGGCCATACCGCAGCACCGCGACGCTGTCGGCCCTCTTCTCGTTCCCGGTCTTCTTGACCTGGAACTGTCGATTGCTGAACTCGTCGGCGACGGTGTGGGCGAGGCCGGGCTGATCCGTCGCGTTGAACACGTTGATCTTGACGTCCTTGCGCTCGCGCAGGGTCAGATCCGCCAGTGGCCAGCCCTCGGGGCAACCCGCCGCGGTGCCCACGTTGCCCTGGCTGTCGCGGACCACGGCCACGACGACGAAGACCAGGGCGATGACCGCCAGCAGGCCGACGACGACGAGTGCTCGCACGCGCGCAAAACTCATCAGGGCACTCCCCGGGCCTCAGGTGGGTGGTGACGGCCAGAAACGATCGCTCAGGCCGCCGGCCGTCGAATACGCCGCTGAGGTTAACGGTTGTCCGGCCGTCGCGTGGAAACAGCCCGACATGCCGGCGCGGCGACCGCGAACCGGGTACTACTACCCCTATCTTCGTGTCGCCTGAATCACATTGGGAACAACTTCGCGTGCGGGGGCGTACATCTCAGCCGCAAGGGCGGTATACATGCCTCGCCCAAGGGGGGGTAAGGTTCCGCGCTCGCAGGGGAGTCGCCCCAGCGAGCTCGACCCGTTCGGTCCTCGGGTCGGGTGCCCGACACAAGTGGTGGCCGGCCAGCGGAACCGAAACAGCGTCGTCCGGCGTTACAACCGGAAGCGACAACATCGATATGGGAGAGTGAAACCGATGGCCACCGACTACGACGCCCCGCGTCGCGACGAGGTCGACCTCGGCGAGGACAGCCTGGAAGAGCTCAAGGCACGGCGCGTCGACTCACAGTCGGGCGCGGTGGACGTCGACGAGGCCGAGGTGGCCGAGAGCTTCGAGCTGCCCGGTGCCGATCTGGCCGACGAGGAGCTCACGGTCAAGGTGCTTCCGATGCAGCAGGACGAGTTCCGGTGCGCCCGCTGCTTCCTGGTCCACCACCGTAGCCAGCTGGCGGTCGAGCGTAACGGCGAGTTGATCTGCCGCGAGTGCGTCTGACAACCACGACACCGGCGGCGGCCTCCTGAACGGGGTCGCCGCTGCCGGTGTAGGCGTGCGGCCGTGGTGGGTACCTGCTTGACTCGTAGCGGGTAGGCCACAGCACCGGGAGGTCCGATGAGCGATCGAGGCGGCACCACCGATGGCAGCACGGACGACCTCGGTGCCACCCGCGGCACGGACGACCTCGGTGCCGACGGCGGCACGGACGACCTGGGTGCCACCGTCGCGGCCTTGACCGCGGACGACATCGAGCCGGCCCGACGCCGCCAACTGCTGACCCGGATGGTCGGGCAGGCCCGCGCGCGTGGCATCTCCGACCTGTTCAAGCCCCGTGCCGCCGTGCGGTGGATGGTCGACACCGTCGCCGAGATCGCCCCGCACGTGCCGGTGCGGGACCTGGACACTCTGCGCCGGCACTTCCCCGGCCTGGACGACGCCGCCCTGGCCGACAGGCTCATCCGCAACGCGTCGAGGACCACCGCCGCGATCGGCGCGGCCGGTGGGGGCGTCGCCGCCGTCGAGTGGGTGGTGGCCCCGACCCTGCTCTCCGCGCCGGTGCTGCTCGCCGCCGAGACCGTGGCAGTGGTGGCGGTGGAGCTGAAACTGGTCGGCGAGCTGCACGAGATCCACGGTGTGGCGCTACCGGCCGGCGGCAGCCAACGCGCGGTCACACTTGTGCACTCCTGGGCCACTCAGCGCGGCGTCAACCCGATGGTGCCCGGCGTGGGAGTGGGCGCCGTGCTCGGCACCGCCGCCCGTAAGGAACTGCGGGACATGCTGCTGCGGCGTTTCGGTCGCAACCTCACCACGCTCGGGCCGTTCCTGACCGGCGCGGCGGTGGCCAGCTTCCTCAACCGCCGGGCCACCCAGCAGATGGCCGACCAACTCCAGGTCGACCTGCGTCGGCGGGGTATCGCCCGGCCCGCTCCACCGGCGGCCCTCCCGGGCCCGCCAACCGGCACCTGAGCGAGGGCTTCACCGCCGGCCCGGCACCTGGGCGAGGCCGGCCCCTGAGCGGGCCGTCGCCGTCGGATCAGCCCGGCTCGCCCGCCGTCGGGTGGGCCGCCAGGGCGTCCCGCGCGGTCAGCACCGCCTCGGCCAGCTCGACCGGGTGGCGGGTGCTCACCACCCAGAACGGGGTCGGGTCCGCGGGGTCGTCGAGGATCACCTGCACGGCGCCGCCGATCCACGGCCGCTGCACCACGAAGGCGAGCGGGTCCGCGCCGACGCCGAGCACCTCACGTCGGCCGGCCACGTCCAGCGGCACCACGTCGGCCACGAAACGAACCGGCAGGCGGGCGTCGTCCACCCGCAGCTCGGAGTCGGACACCGCGACCCGGATCCGGCCCAGCCACCACAGCCCGGCCGCGGTGAGCGGCAGCAGCACGGCGAACGGCAACCAGGCGCGGACGCCGGACGCGCCCATCCAGATCTCGACGGCCAGCAACGCGGCGGCCACCAGCCCGGTCAGCCACAGCCACCAGGGCAGATCCAGCCGCTCGGCGTACGTCGAGCGGGCGGCGACCGGCGGCTGATCGGAGGACGGGGAGGGCGACATGCTCACTCCTGCGAGGGTACGGCGCACGGCGGCTCGACGAACCGGCAGGATGGCAGGGTCACCCCGCGAACCGGACGGAAGAGGGGACCCGTGACCGACGTCGTACCCGTGCCCGTACAGCTGCTCGACCCGGAGCTGCCGCTGCCCACGTACGCCCATCCCGGCGATGCCGGGGCCGACCTGGTGGCGGCCGCGGACGTGGAGCTGCCGCCCGGCGGCCGTGCCCTGGTGCCCACCGGCGTGGCAATCGCGTTGCCGGAGGGGTACGTGGGCCTGGTCCATCCCCGCTCCGGTCTGGCGGCCAGGCTCGGCGTGACGGTGCTCAACGCGCCCGGTACGGTCGACGCCGGCTACCGGGGTGAGATCCTGGTCAACCTGATCAATCATGATCGGGATGTGCCGGCGAAGATCTCCCGCGGCGACCGGATCGCGCAGCTCGTGGTCCAGCAGGTCGCACGGGCGCGGTTCGAGCCGGTGGTAGAGCTGCCCGCGTCCCGGCGCGGGACCGGTGGGCACGGGTCCACCGGTGGGCACGCCGGGCTGGTGCCGTCGCCGACGGGCCAGGACCGGGTCGAGCGGCGGCCGAACGAGCCGGGCCGCGGGCAGACGGAAGAGGTGGCAGGGTGAGCGTGAACAGCGGAGGGCAGGCGCAGTGATCTTCTCCCGAAAGCGGGCCGATGCCGAGCGGCAGGCCCGGGACGAGCGAGCCACCCAGGTCCCGGACCAGGGCGATGCGGCGCCGACCCTGGAGCGCGGCCCGTACGACATCTCCGAGAGCTACGACGATGTGCAGCGACTCGACCTGGGCAGCCTGCACATCCCGGCGATCACGGACGTCGAGGTACGGGTGCAGGCCGACCCGCAGGGTGTGGTCCAGCAGGTGGTGCTGGTGCACGGCGACAACGCGCTCCAGCTGGGCGTCTTCGCCGCACCCCGGTCCGAGGGGATCTGGGACGAGGTGCGCGAGGAGATCCGGCAGTCGCTGCTCCGCGACGGCGCCACCGCGCAGGAGGTTCTCGGCGAGTACGGCCCGGAGCTGCACGCCCAGGTGAACACCCCGGACGGCGCGACGAACCTGCGGTTCGTGGGAATCGACGGGCCGCGCTGGATGGTCCGTGGCGTGTTCCAGGGCCCGGTGGCCATCGACCCGGCCATGGCCGGGCCGCTCGTCGAGTGCCTGGACGGCCTGGTGGTCGACCGTGGGCAGGAGGCGAAGCCGGTCCGCGAGCCGCTGCCGCTGCGGCTGCCCCGGGAGATTTCCGACCAGGCCGAGGCCGAGGCGGGCGACGACGCCGCCGCGCCGCGTCAGGTCTGACCCGCGCGCACCGGCCCGCCGGAACCAGCCCCGTCGGCGTACGCTGGCGGCACGGTTCCGGCGTCGTCGGGGCCGGCCGGGGACGGCGATCGTGGAGAGGGTGACGCGGAGGTCATGACGACCGACGAGGGCCGGGTGTCGCTGCGGCGCATCCTGCAGCGGTTCACCGCCAGCGAGGCCGAGATCGACGCGCAGGAGCTGCGTCGGGAGAGCGCCGAGTGCGGCGGGATCCCCGCCCAGCAGTGTTCCCGGGGTCAGCTGGTGTCGGTCGCCGGTCGGCTGCGCACGGTGGTCTACACGCCGCGCACCAACCTGCCCACTCTTGAGGCCGACCTGTATGACGGCAGCGACGTGGTCACCCTGGTCTGGCTGGGTCGACGGCACATCGCCGGGATCGAGCCGGGCCGGCACCTGACCGCCCGGGGCCGGGTTGCGGTGCGCGACGACCGCAAGGTCATCTATAACCCCTACTACGAGCTGGACTCGCCCAAGTGACAGCACTGCGGACGGAAGGCCGGCGATGACGACGGGACAGGACCGGGCGGCACAGCCGGAGACCGACCCTCAGGACGAGGATCAGCTGCCGACGATCGCCGAGCAGATGGCTGACCAGCTCGGCGGCTGGCGTGGGCTGGTCGAGTCCAGCATCCCGGTCGTGGTCTTCGTCCTCGCCAACATCATCGGCGAGCTGCGGCCCGCGGTGATCGCCTCGGTCTCCGTCGCGGTGCTGATCGCCGGGGTGCGGCTGGCCCAGCGTCGGCCGATCCGGCATGCCGTCAACGGGCTCTTCGGCGTCGGCGTCGGCGCGGCCATCGCGTGGCGCACCGGCGACGAGCGTGACTTCTACCTTCCCGGCATCCTCTACGGCATCGGGTACGGCATCGCCCTGCTGATCTCGGCCGCGATCCGGCAGCCGCTGGTGGGCTGGATCTGGTCGGTGCTGGTGGCCAAGGGCCGTTCGGAGTGGCGGGCCGACCCGAAGCTGGTGCGCACCTTCACCCAGCTGACCGTGCTCTGGGGTGTGGTCTGGCTGGCCAAGGTGGGCGTGCAGGCCGGGCTCTACCTGGCCCACCAGGACACCGCGCTGGGCGTGGCCCGGCTGGCGCTGGGCTACCCGCCGTACGCGCTGCTGTTGCTGATCACGGTCTGGACGGTGCGTCGGGTCACCCGGGAGTCGCCGCCGGCCCCGCTGCCCAGCGCCTGAGCGAGGCGCGAGCCAGCGGACCGCTCAGTGCGCCGTCGGGGTCAGCGTGAGTCCTGTCGGGGTCAGCGTGAGCCGCGGGTCCGTTCGACGCTGTCCGCGCCGAGGACCACCACGCGGACAGCGTCCTCCACCTCGGCGGTGCAGACGAAGATCAGCTCGTCGCCGGCCTCGATCGGGTCGTCCGGGCTGGGCACCAGGACCCGCTTGCCGCGCAGGATCGCCACCAGCGCGGAGTCGCGGGGCAGCGGCACGGCGTGGATCGGCTGACCGACGTAGGGGGCGGTCGGCGGCAGAGTGATCTCGACGAGGTTCGCCTCGCCCTGCCTGAAGGTCATCAGCCGGACCAGGTCGCCGACGGTGACCGCCTCCTCGACGAGGGCGGCCATCACCCGCGGCTTGCTCACCGCGACGTCCACGCCCCACTGTTCGGTGAACAGCCACTCGTTCTCGGCCCGGTTGACCCGGGCGACCACGCGGGGGACCGCGAACTCGGTCTTGGCCAACAGCGACAGCACCAGATTGGTCTTGTCGTCGCCGGTCGCCGCGACCACCACGTCACACCCGGCGATGTTCGCCTCCTCCAGGCTGGCCACTTCGCACGCGTCGGCCAGCACCCAATCGGCGGCCGGAACCCGGTCCGGGCGCAGCATCTTGGGCTGGCGTTCGATGAGCATCACCTGGTGGCCGTTGTCGATCAGCTCCTGGGCGATCGAGCGGCCCACGTTGCCCGCGCCCGCGATGGCGACCCGCATGGCTCAGTGCCCTCCTTCCGGCGGCGTCGCCGCCACCGACGTGACAGTCGCCACGATGTCATCGCTGACCAGCATGAACACCTGGTCGCCCTCCTGCACGACTGTGGAGCCGGTGGGCAGCGTGCCGATGCCGAAGCGGATCAGGTAGGCCACCCGCGCCCCGGTCGCTTCCTCCAGCGCCCGCACCGGTCGGCCGATCCAGTCCTTGTGCACCGGCACCTCGACGATCGACACGGTGCTCGTGGGGTCGCGGAAGATCTCCACGTTGCCCTCCGGCACCAGGTGCCGCAGCATCCGGTCCGCCGTCCACCGTACGGTCGCCACTGTGGGGATGCCCAGGCGTTCGTAGACCTGCGCCCGGCGCTGGTCGTAGATGCGGGCGGCGACCCGGGACACGCCGAACGTCTCGCGGGCCAGCCGAGCCGAGATGATGTTGGAGTTGTCGCCGCTCGACACCGCCGCGAAGGCGTCCGCGCGCTCGATGCCTGCCTGCCGGAGCACCTCGCCGTCGAAACCGGCCCCGGTCACCGTGATCCCGGCGAAGTCGGGGCCGAGCCGGCGGAAGGCGTCGGCGTCCTGGTCGATCACCGCCACCGAGTGCCCTCGGGACTCCAGGCTGTGAGCGAGGGTCGACCCGACCCGGCCACACCCCATGATCACGACGTGCACGCTGTCCCTCCCAAGGTGCGTACCGCTCCCGCTGCCGGTTCTGAGTGCGAGCCTGCCACGTCCCGGTCACGAGCGGGGACCGACCGTACCCCGTCGTGTTGAGCAGCGACGATCGCCCACCCCCGTGCTCCCGCCGTGGTGGTCGTACTCTTGGCGTTCGTGGCCAGTCCCACCTCGCTGCTGAAGCGGCTTCTTCTCGGTCGACCGTTCCGGTCCGACCGGCTTCAGCACACCCTCCTGCCGAAGCGCATCGCGCTGCCCGTGTTCGCGTCCGACGCGCTGTCCAGCGTCGCGTACGCGCCCGACGAGATCCTGCTGACCCTCTCCATCGCCGGTGCGTCCGCGTACTTCTTCTCGCCGTGGATCGCGCTGGCCGTGGTCGTGGTCATGCTCACCGTGGTGGCGAGCTACCGGCAGAACGTGCACGCCTACCCCTCCGGCGGCGGCGACTACGAGGTGGCCACTGTCAACCTGGGACCGAAGTTCGGTGTCGGGGTGGCCAGCGCCCTGCTTGTCGACTACGTGCTCACGGTGGCGGTGTCGGTCTCCTCCGGCGTGGCCAACCTCGGCTCGGTGGTGCCGTTCGTGGCCACCCACAAGGTCCTCATCGCGGTGCTCGCGGTGGTCCTGCTCACCGCTGTCAACCTGCGCGGGCTGCGCGAGTCGGGCACGGCGTTCGCCATCCCCACCTACGGCTTCGTGATCGTGATGCTCGGGATGCTGCTCACCGGGCTGTTCCGGGTCTTCGTGCTGGGCGACGAGCTTCGCGCGCCGAGCGCCGACCTGGTGATCCAGGCCGAGCACAGCGTGACCGGTTTCGCGCTGGTCTTCCTGCTGCTGCGGACGTTCAGCTCGGGCGCCGCCGCGCTCACCGGCGTGGAGGCGATCTCCAACGGGGTGCCGGCGTTCAAGGCGCCCAAGAGCCGCAACGCCGCCACCACCCTGCTGCTGCTCGGCACCATCTCGGTGAGCATGCTGGTCGGGATCATCTGGCTGGCCCGGCTCACCCACCTCCAGTTCGTCGAGGATCCGGGCCTCCAGATCGTCTCCGGCCCCGAGGGGTACGTGCAGAAGACGGTCACCACCCAGCTCGGCGAGACGGTCTTCGGTGCCGGGTCGATCCTGCTCTACGTGCTGGCCGGGGTGACCGCCCTGATCCTGTTCCTCGCGGCGAACACCGCGTTCAACGGTTTCCCGGTGCTCGGTTCGATCCTCGCCCAGGACCGCTACCTGCCCCGCCAGTTCCACACCCGGGGCGACCGGCTGGCCTTCTCCAACGGCATCACCTTCCTGGCCCTCTTCGCGATCGTGCTGATCGTCGGTTTCCAGGCCGAGGTGACGAAGCTGATCCAGCTGTACATCGTCGGGGTCTTCGTCTCGTTCACCGTCTCCCAGGTCGGCATGATCCGGCACTGGAATCGGCACCTGCGCACCGAGCGGGACCCGGAGGCACGCCGCCGGATGGTCCGCTCCCGGGCGATCAACACGTTCGGCGCGGGCCTGACCGGCGCGGTGCTGGTGATCGTCCTGATCACCAAGTTCCTGCTCGGCGCGTGGATCGCGATCGCCGCGATGGCGGTGATCTACGTGCTGATGCTGGCGATCCGCCGGCACTACGACCGGATCGCCGTCGAGCTGACCCCACCGGACGAGGGTCGGGCCGTGCTGCCCGCCCGTAACCACGCGATCGTGCTGGTCAGCAAGGTGCACCAGCCGACGTTGCGGGCCATCGCCTACGCCCGCGCCACCCGACCGGACACACTGACCGCCGTGACCGTCAACGTGGACGAGAAGGACACCCGGGACCTGCAGTCCGACTGGGAGCGCCGGGAGATGGCCATCCCACTCACCGTGATCGACTCGCCGTACCGGGAGATCACCCGGCCGATCCTGGACTTCGTCGCGTCCACCCGCCGCAAGTCGCCGCGGGACGTGGTCACCGTGTTCATTCCGGAGTACGTGGTCGGTCGTTGGTGGGAGAACCTGCTGCACAACCAGAGTGCGCTGCGCCTCAAGGGCCGGCTGCTCTTCGAACCGGGGGTGATGGTGGTCAGCGTGCCGTGGCAGCTCGCGTCGACAGCGAGCAAGAACCTGGACCGGCTCGACGCCGCGCTGTCCCGGACGCCGGCGCGGGGGCCCCGGAGCACCGGGTCGCCGCTGGTCGCCGCCCCGCCGGTGGTCTCCGCGCCGCCCGGCGAGGGTGAGCCCGGGGGCAGCGCAACGATGGAGAACACCCGTGACTGAGCCGAGCGTTCAGCGGACCGCTCCTGGGACGCCGTCGGCACCTGCCTCGTCTGCCTCGTCGTCCGCCTTCGAGCGGGGCCTGACCGAGGCGGACCGGGTCGAGCTGACCGTCGACGCGGTCGCCCCCGGCGGGCACTGTGTCGCCCGGGTGGACGGGCAGGTGGTCTTCGTCCGGCACGCGCTGCCCGGCGAACGGGTCGTCGCCGAGGTCACCGAGGTGCACCGGGGGTTCGTCCGGGCCGACGCGGTGACCGTGCTGGAACCCTCACCGGACCGGGTCGAGCCGCCCTGCCCGTACGCGAAGCCGGGTGCCTGCGGTGGCTGCGACCTGCAGCACGTCGCCCCGGCCGCGCAACTGGCCTGGAAGACCGCAGTGATCCGCGAGCAGCTGGTCCGCCTCGGCGGGCTGACCGACGTCGAGTTGGACCGGCTCGACGTCCGGGTCGAGGCGCTGCCCGGTGGGCTGCTCGGCTGGCGCTCCCGGGTCCGTTACGCGGTCGACGCCGCGGACCGGGCCGGCCTGCTCAAGCATCGCTCGCACGAGGTGGTGCCGATCGACCGCTGCCGGATCGCCCACCCGGCCATCCAGCAGCTGCCGGTGCTCATCCCCACCGGCGCGCTCTGGCCGGCCGCCGAGGCGGTCGAGACCGTCGCCAGCACCGGCGGGGACGTGACGGTCACGGAGGTCCGCGACGGGGTGCCCACCCCGGTCAGTGGCCCGGCCGAGGTCCGCGAGGTCGCCGTCGGACGGGACTGGACGCTGCCCGCGTCCGCGTTCTGGCAGGTGCACCCGGCCGCGGCGGACGTCCTCTCCACGGCGGTGCTGGAGTTGCTGGACCCGCAGCCGGGCGAGGTCGCCTGGGACCTCTACGGCGGCGCGGGGCTGTTCGCCGCGGCTCTCGCCAGCCGGGTCGTCGACGCCCGGATCACCCTTGTCGAGTCGAGCCGGGACGGAGTGGACGCCGCCCGGGCCAACCTGGCCGACCTGCCCCAGATCGAGGTGGTCGCCGCCCGGGTGGAGACCGCGCTGACCCGCCGACGGATCACCGGCCCGGTCGACGTCGTGGTGCTCGACCCGCCGCGCTCCGGCGCGGGCGCCCAGGTGGTGCGGGACATCGTCGCCGCCGGCCCGCGGGCGATCGCGTACGTGGCCTGTGACCCGGCCGCCTTCGCTCGGGACGTGCGTACCTTCGCCGACCTCGGTTGGCGGCTGGCGGCGCTGCGGGGCTTCGACCTCTTCCCGATGACGCAGCACGTCGAGCAGGTCGGGCTGCTGCTCCCGCCGGAGGAGCGGTAGACCCCGCGCGTCGCGCTGCTTTCCAACGCTTGACCTGTTGCTCAGCCGCCGACTCCCCGCCCAGCCCGGGTGCGCGGGGTTCGGGCCGAGCTGCGGAGTACCGGGCGGCCGATAGACTCTCCGGTCATGAGCGTTGAAGAGGACACGGCCAACCACGGCCGGCTGCTGGGGACGGTTCGGGGTCCGCAGGACGTCAAGCGGATGTCCGGCGAGGAGCTGGACGTCCTCGCCGCCGAGATCCGGGACTTCCTGATCACCAAGGTCTCCCGTACCGGCGGGCACGTCGGGCCCAACCTCGGTGTGGTCGAGCTGACGCTCGCCATGCATCGCGTCTTCGACTCCCCCCGGGACCGGCTCCTGTTCGACACCGGTCACCAGGCGTACGTACACAAGATCCTTACCGGGCGTCAGGCCGGCTTCGACAAGCTCCGCCAGCGCGGTGGCCTCTCCGGCTACCCCAGCCAGGCGGAGAGCGAGCACGACCTCATCGAGAACTCGCACGCCTCCACCGCGCTGTCCTACGCCGACGGCCTCGCCAAGGCGTACGCCCTCCGGGGCGAGGCGCGCAGCGTCGTGGCAGTGGTCGGCGACGGCGCGCTGACCGGCGGCATGTGCTGGGAGGCGCTGAACAACATCGCCACCGCCGGCAACTCCCTCGTGATCGTGGTCAACGACAACGGCCGGTCCTACTCGCCGACCATCGGCGGCCTGGCCGACCACCTCTCCTCGCTGCGGCTCAACCCCGGCTACGAGAAGGTCCTCGACACCGTCAAGGACGCCCTCGGCTCCACGCCGCTGGTCGGCAAGCCGATGTACGAGGTGCTGCACGCGGTCAAGAAGGGCATCAAGGACGCGGTCGCCCCGCAGGCCATGTTCGAGGACCTGGGCATCAAGTACGTGGGCCCGGTGGACGGGCACGACGTGACGGCGGTCGAGGCGGCGCTGCGCGCGGCCAAGAACTTCGGCGGCCCGGTCATCGTGCACGCGGTCACCCGCAAGGGCTACGGCTACCGTCCCGCCGAGGAGGACGAGGCGGACTGCCTGCACGGCCCCGGTGGCGCCTTCGACGTGGAGACCGGCGCGCTGCTGGCCGCCCCGGCAGTGAAGTGGACCCACGTCTTCGCCGACGAGCTGCTGGCCATCGCCGACGAACGCCCGGACGTGGTGGGTATCACCGCCGCGATGGCCGAGCCGACCGGCATCGCCAAGCTGGCCCGCAAGTACCCCGAGCGGGTGTACGACGTGGGCATCGCCGAGCAGCACGCCGCCACCTCGGCCGCCGGGTTGGCGCTCGGTGGTCTGCACCCGGTGGTCGCGGTCTACGCCACCTTCCTCAACCGCGCGTTCGACCAGGTTCTGCTGGACGTGGCGATGCACAAGCTGCCGGTGACCTTCGTACTGGACCGGGCGGGCATCACCGGCCCGGACGGGCCCAGCCACTACGGCATCTGGGACATGGCGGTCTTCGGGGTGGTGCCGGGGCTGCGGATCGCCGCTCCCCGTGACGCCGCCACCCTGCGCGAGGAGCTGCGCGAGGCGGTGGCCGTCGACAGCGGCCCGACAGTGGTGCGGTTCCCGACCGGCGCGGTCGCCGCGGACCTACCGGCGCTGCGCCGGGTCGGCACTGTCGACGTGCTGGCCGAGTCGGCCCGTACCGATGTGCTGCTCGTCGCCGTCGGCTCCTTCGGGCAGCTGGGCATGGAGGTGGCCGCCCGGGTCGCCGAGCAGGGGTACGGGGTGACCGTCGTCGACCCCCGCTGGGTGCGCCCGGTCCCGGCGGAGCTGGTCGACCTGGCCGCCCGCCACCGGCTCGTGGTCAGCGTCGAGGACGGCGTCCGGGTCGGCGGGGTGGGCGACGCGCTCGCCCAGGCGATGCGCGACGCCGACGTCCGGGTGCCGCTCAAGGACCTGGGTGTGCCGGCCGACTGGCACCCGCACGGCACCCGTGCGCAGATCCTCGCCGACCTGGGCCTGACCGCCCAGGACGTGGCTCGCAACGTCACCGGTTGGATCTCCGGCCTGGACGCCACCCCGGACCGCCTCACCGCCAGCGACGCGGCCGCGCAGAACTGACGAGAACGAACGACGGCGGGCGCCCCCCGGGACGCCCGCCGTCGTGCACCCATCCCGACCCCGGCCGGGCCCAGCCCCGCGCCCTCGCCTCGTCGATCTTGCACTTTCGGTTGGCGTGATGCGCCTTGAGCACCGATTTGTCGGTGCAGAAAGTGCAAGATCGCGCGGAGTGGGGGGTGGGGGTGGGCAGGGGACTAGCGGGGGGAGATTGAGCGGTAGTGGGTCTTGTCGGTGTTGGCGAGGCTGTAGGTCTGGGAGCGGGACGGGGTGGGGATGACCGCCAGGCCGGGTCGCTCGACCAGCAGAGGAGTGCCCGGCGGGACGGACAGGGAGCTGTCCCGGGTGGGCCGCCAGCTCAGCACCACCAGCGGCTGACCGGGCACCGGCAGTTGGTACGCCTGCAACGGGGTGGCCCGGTCCGCGGGTGAGACGACGGGTGCGCTTCCGTCGGCCGGTCGGTAGATCACCGCGGTCATCGCGCCGGCGTCGGTGTCCCAGCTGAGCTGCTGCAACTCGGCCGGCTCGCCGCCGCCGAGGGCGACTTCGCCGAGCGACCGCACCGTGAGCTTCGCCATCGGCCAGGACGTCGGCACCGAACGCGGGGCGTCCCGGTCCCCGATCCGGCGCGGGATGCTGCCGAACGGGCCCCGATCGCCGGCCAGCACGCAGGTGTCCAGGCCGGTGAGCGCCCGCCGGCCCGTGCCGGACTCGTCGCGGACCAGCGGGTAGCGCGGATCGACGGTGCCGGTGCCCAGGTCGAGCAGCCGGTCGGCGGCCCGCCCACGGGGCAGCGACTCAGTGGTTCGCAGGGTCGCGGTGACGCCGACGGCCGAGCAGGTCGGCACGTTGACCGGTGCGCTGAGGCCGTCCGCGATGGTCAACGTCCGGTCCTGTGGCCCGAGGAGTGTCTGCACCCGGGCCGAGACCAGGTAGCGCCGCCCGCCGGCCGTCTGCACCGGCAGCACGTCGGAGTAGACGAGGTAACCCGGGTCGGTGTACTCGGTGGCGCGGGTCACCGCGTACCGGTCGCCCTCGCGGGTCAGTTGCAGCAGCCAGGACGCGCTTTCGCCGGGTACGTCGGCGGCCACCAGCGCCACCGGGGCGCCGTCCACCCGCCCGGAGAAGAGGATGCCGGACGAGGGCAGGTGCGCGCGGTCGTCGGCCGGCGACCGCCAGCCCCGGACGGCAGCGGTGACCGCTGCCGTCGCCGCGGTGTCCCCGGCGAGCTCGCCGCGGGGCGGCCACACGGCGAGGGTGCCGTCCAGGCTGTCGTACCCGACCCGCAGGTCCTGCGGCTTCCGCTCGGCTACCGGACCGCAGGCCGTGCTGGCCAGCAGCGCGCTCAGCAGGACGGGAAGCGCCCTGCCGTACCGACGGCCTGGAGTCACCTGGCCCGCCCCCGATCGCCTCGCCGTCGCTGTCGGAAAGCGCCATAGTACGAGATGTCCGGTGCGGAACCTCAGTTGGCCGGCACCCGACCCGCCACAATGGACACCACCGGGGCTTTAGGGCGTTTTGGTTGCTCGGGTAGACTCCGCCGACTGTGACGCCTGCCGAGTCCCGCGCCCTGCCCGCGCCGCACACGGAGGCGGCAGCCGACTCCGCCGAGTTGGTGAGCTACCGCACACCGGTCGGCCTCTTCGCCGGCCCGCCCGCGCTGACCGCCCCCACCACGGAACCAGCCGAGCCTGCGGAACCAGCCGAGCCCGCGACGCCGGTGCAGAGCGCGGTACCGGCCGAGAGCGCGGTGCCGGCGCGGGCGCGGTGGCGTCAGTGGACTCGCCGGCGGCAGCACCTGGCGGTGGGCGGGCTGTTTCTGCTCGCCGCGCTCTGGGTGACCAGCCGGATCTGGCTGGACCCGTCCGGCCGGGTGGCCTCGCTCTACACCGGTGACCCGGCCCAGGTGCAGTTCTTCCTCGCCCACTCGGTACGTGTGGTGCTGCACGGCGAGTACCCGTTCTACACCGAGCAGTTCAACTACCCGGACGGCGTCAACCTGATGGCCAACACGGCCGTGTTGGCGCTGGGTATCCCGATGGTCCCGGTGACGCTGCTCTTCGGGCCGGCGGTCTCCTTCGTGGTGCTGGTCACGCTGGGCCTCGCCGGCACCGCCATGGCCTGGTACCTCATGCTCTCCCGCCACCTGGTGCGTACCCCGCTCGCGGCGGCGGTCGGCGGCTGGTTCTGCGGGTTCTCGCCCGCGATGCTCTCGCACGCCAGTTGGCACCCGAACATCATCAGCCAGTTCCTGCTGCCGTTCATCGTGTGGCGGGTGCTGGTGCTCACCCGCTCCAGGAAGCCGGTTCGGGACGGGGCTCTGCTCGCCCTGCTGGTCGCCGCGCAGGCGTTCATCAACGAGGAGATCCTGCTCTTCACGGCGCTGGCCTGCGGCGTCTTCCTGCTGGCGGTGCTCGCGCAGGAGCCGGCCCGGTGGCGGGCGGCCTGGCGGCCCCTGGGCGCCGGCGTGGTGACCTGCGCGTTGCTGGCCGGGGCGCTGCTGGCGTACCCGCTGTATGTGCAGTTCGCCGGGCCGATGGCCTACCACGGGCTCAGTGACGCGGTGCAGGACTACGGCAACGACATCGCCTCCTTCTTCGCCCCCGGATCGCCCACCCTCGGCGGCAACCAGCGAGCCAACATCAACCTGGCGCCCAACTACTCCGAGGAGAACGCCTTCTTCGGCTGGAGCCTGTCGCTGCTCGCCATCGGCATCGTGGTCTGGCTGCGCCGGGAGCTGATCGTTCGGGCGCTCGCGGTGACCGGCGTGTTCTTCGCCGTGCTCTCCCTCGGCGAGCGGGTCTCCTGGTGGGACCGGGAGCTGATCAGCGGGCCGTGGCAGTGGTTGGTCCACCTGCCGCTGCTCGACGCGGTGGTGCCGACCCGGTTCGGGCTGATCACGAGCGTGGTGATCGGTCTGTTGCTCGCGCTCGCCGTCGAGCGGGCCTGGGCGCTGCGTCCGGCCGACCGCCGTACCGTCCGCGTGCTCACCGCCGCGGGCCTGGCCTTCGCGTTGCTGCCGATCGCGCCGATGCCGCTGCGAATGGTCTCCCGACCGCCGGTGCCGGACTTCATCACGGCGGACCGTTGGCGGGCGTACGTCGGGCCGGACCAGACGCTGGTGCCGATCCCGGTGCCCAGCATGGGCAACACGCACGGCATGCGCTGGGCGGCGGCCACCAACCTCGACTTCAAGATCCCCGGCGGTTACTTCCTCGCGCCCCGTAACGGCAACACCGGTGACGCGGGCCGGTTCGGCGGTCGTCCCAGCGGGGTGGGTCAGATGCTGGAGGAGGTGGCGACCACCGGCCGTACGCCCAACCTCGACGACCGGCAGCGTCGGCGCTTCACCGACGAGCTGCGGCACTGGCGGGCGGCGATCCTGGTGTTGCCGGTGCGGCAGCAGAACGCCGAGCCACTGCGTCGTACGGTCGAGGAGCTGGTCGGTCCGGGTCGCCAGGAGTTGGATGTCTGGGTCTGGGACGTCCGGACGCTCAGCGACCGTTCGGTCTGATGACCACCGGGACGACGTCCCCCAACACCTCGTCGCCGGCGACGGTCGGCACGTCCCGTCCGGCCTGGTTGCGGGACGCGCTGGTGGTGGCCGGTTATCTGGGCCTCGCCGTGCTGGTGACCAGTGGGCAGTGGGGTCGTCCGGGGCAGCTGTTCCACCAGGCGGGTGACCAGATCCTCTTCGAGTGGATGCTGGCCCACGCGGCGCACGTGGTGGTCGCGGGGGAGAACCCGCTCTACAGCACCGGGTTGAACGCGCCCGACGGGGTCAACCTGATGGCGAACACCTCGGTGCTCGGCCTGGGTGTCCCGCTGGCCCCGGTCACTCTGCTCTTCGGCTCGCAGGTGGCGTTCTGCGTGGCGGTCGTCTGCTGTCTCGCCGGGACCGCCGTCGCCTGGTACGTGCTGCTGCGCCGCCGGCTGGTCCGCGCCCGGGCCGCGGCCGCGGTGGGTGGGCTGATCTGTGGCTTCGCCCCGGGCATGATCGCTCAGGCGGGCGCACATCTGCACATCGCCGCCCAGTTCCTGGTGCCCGCGATCCTCGCCCTGGTGTTCCGGCCCGCCTCGGGCGACGCACGGCACGACGTGTGGCGGCCCGGCGTCGGCCTCGGGTTGCTGCTCGTCTGGCAGGTCTTCATCGGCGAGGAGGTGCTGGTCTTCCTGGCGCTCGCGGCCGGGGTCTTCGCGTTTGCCTACGCGCTCGCCGACCGGGTGGCCGCACGGCGACTCGCGCCGGCCCTCCTCGGCCGGCTCGCGGTGGCGGCCGGCGTGGCGGCGGTGCCGCTGGCGTACCCGCTGTGGTTCCAGTTCCACGGCCCGCAGCACTACTCCGGGATGGCGTTCGCCACGCAGGGCTTCCAACTGGACGTCGCGTCGTTCACCGCGTCGGCCCGGCAGACCGTGCTGGGCGACGACTGGCTGCCGGGGTTGCTCTCGCCGAACCCGACCGAGGAGAACTCGTTCTTCGGCCCGGGCCTGCTGGTGCTCGCCGTGGTGATCGTGATCTGGCAGTGGCGACGACCGCTGGTCCGGGCACTGGCCGTCGCTGGTGTGGTCTTCGCCCTGCTCTCGCTCGGCGGCGAGCTGCGGGTGGACGGTGAAGCCACCGGCGTTCCGGGACCGTACCGGCTGGTGGCAGAGCTGCCGCTGCTCGACCTCGCGGTGCCGGCCCGATTCGCGTTGGTCTGCGTACCGGTGCTGGGTGTGCTGGTGGCGCTGTCCCTGGACCGGGTCCGGGCCGCGCGTGCTCCGAACGTGGCGCCGGGCCTACCGGTGCGGTTGCTGTGGGCCGGCGCGGTCACCGCCGCGTTGCTGCCCCTGATGCCGACGCCGCTGCGCGTGGTGCCGGTCGCGCCGGTGCCGGCGTTCATCGCCGACGGCGACTGGCGTCCGCTGGTGCCGCCCGGTCGGACGGTGGTCGCCGTGCCCCCGGTCACCGGTGCCGCGCGTAGCC
Source organism: Micromonospora sp. D93 (assembly GCF_018070365.1). Classification (NCBI taxonomy): domain Bacteria; kingdom Bacillati; phylum Actinomycetota; class Actinomycetes; order Micromonosporales; family Micromonosporaceae; genus Micromonospora; species Micromonospora sp. D93. The sequence goes on from NZ_JAGPXW010000001.1 coordinate 216,593, forward strand.
CGGTGATGCTCTGGTCCGCCCGTACCGGTCTGAGGTTTTCCGCGCCGGGCGGTTACTTCATCGGCCCCAGCGGCCCGGACGACCCGGCGGCCCGCTGGGGCGCGCCGGACCGACCCACGTCGGTGCTGCTCCGGCAGGTGGCCGACACCGGCGCGGTGCCGGTGCTCACCGACGTCGACCGCGGCCAGGCGGTCGAGGACCTGCGGCACTGGCGTGCCGCGGTGGTCGTCCTCGGTCAACTGGAGCACGGTGACCCGGTCCGCCGTACCCTCGACGATCTGCTCGGCCCGGGCCGACCGGTCGACGGCGGGTGGTTGTGGGATGTCCGGGACCGCGTCGGCTGAGCCGACCGATGAGCCGGTCTTCGACTAACCCACCAGGGTGCGGACGTTCCAGACCCAGACGTCGTCGACCCGCTGGGGTGGCCCGAGCAGGGCGGTGACCAGCTCACGGAGCACCGCCTCGCGGGGGTGCGCCCCGAGCACCACCACCGACGCCCGCCAGAACCGCAGGTCCTCGACGACCTGACGGCGATTCTCGTCGGTCAGCGCCGGAACCGTGCCACTGTCCATGGTGGAGTAGATGAGGGAGCTGGTCGGTCGGTTCGGCGCGCCGAAGACCCCCTCACCCAGTTCGTTCGGGCCGATGAAGTAGCCGCCCGGAACGGGGAACTCCTGCCCGGTCAGCGCACTCCACCGCAGCGTCGGCAGGCCGTGCACGTTGCTCGGGATCGGCACCGGCACCAGGGTTCGACCGGCCGGAACGTACGGCCGCCAGCCGCCCGCCGTGATGAAGTGCGGCGGCGGGTCGATCTGCTGGGCGGGCAGCGGGCGCGGGAAGAGCGGCAGCACGGCGAGCGCGACCGCCGCGTACCCCACCGGTCGCAGCCACCGACGACGCGCCGCGACCGGCGCGGGCTCGGCTCCCGCGGCGGGCTTGGCGGGCTCGGCCGGGGCCGTTTCGCCGGTGCGCTGGGCCGGCACCCGCGGCCGGTCGGCCACCGGGCGCCCCTGGCGGTGCGCGGCGTCCCAGGTCAACGCGAGCAGTACGCCCACCGCGGCGGCGACCACAAGCGTCAACCGGGTCGGCATCATCATCTCGACCAGCGGCAGGTCGTCCGACACGTAGGACCAGGGCCCCTTCACACCGGTCTCGACACCGTTGAAGCGCACCCACGGCCCGATGGCGGCCACGCTGAACACCACGATGAGCACCGCGGCGATCCGCGCGGCCACTGAGCGGCGGACGAGCAGCACCAGCGCCACCACCGAGAGCAGCACCAGCGGCCAACCGAACCAGGTGTTCTGCTCGGTCAGACCGATCGTCTTCTCCACGGCCGGGTCACCGGCCCAGGTGTCCCGGGCGAAGGTGACGAAGGCCACCAGGTCCTCGCCCCAGTTGTGGAACACGCCGCCCTGCAGGCCCCGGTAGGACTGCGGGCCGTTGAACTGGAACCAGATCGGGTACGCGGTGAGCACCAGGGCCAGTCCACCCGCGACGCCGAGCCCGGCCAGGAACGGGCCGGCGGCGGCCCGGGTGGCCCGCGGCCGCTGCACGGCGTACGCCAGCACGATGACCAGGCAGGCCAGCGCGGTGAGCAGCAACATCTCCTCGTTGATGAAGATCTGGTACGCCACCAGCGCACCGAGCACAAGCCCGTTGCGCCGCCACCGGCCCGGCTCACCCAGGGTCAGCACCCGCACCACGATCAGCGGGAGCAGGAAGTTGGACACGAAGTTCGGTTGGCCGTTGGCGTGGTGGATGATTCCCGGCGCGAAACCGAGGAACGCGCCGCCGACGAACGCCGCCGCCCGGGAGCGCACCAGGTGGCGGGAGAGCATCCAGTACCCGGTGCCGGCGGTGGCCGCCAGCGCCGCCCCCAGGTAGAGCGCGTACATCACCTGGGGGCCGAGCAGCATGGTCAGCGGGGCCAGCGGGGCTGTCACCCCGAGCAGCGAGGTGTTGGCCATCATGTTCACCCCGTCCGGGGCGTTCTGACGGGCCGTGAACAGCGGATTCTCCAGGTGCCGCACCGAGAACGCGCCGTGCGCGAACAGCCACTCGAACCAGCTGTGATCGGTGGGCAGGTGCGAGGAGACCCGGCCGTTGACGTCACCCCAGTAGTTGAGGCAGACGAAGACGCCCAGCAGCACATAGGCTCCGAGGGCCAACAGGTCGGCTCGGGCCGGACGGCGTCGAGGCCGTCGTGTCGACTCGACCTCGGCCTGGTCGACGTCGGTCAGGGGATTCAGCGAAGGGTCTACCACCGGCACAGCCACGACGCGCCATCGTACAGGCGCGGTTCCGTCGCTTTTGCCGGGCCGGTGGGCTGACGGTCGGTTTGCCGGACGGCGACCCTTCGGCCAGCCTTACTGGTGACGGAAGGACGGGCGTTGTCGATCATCGAGCTGGGCGAGGTCCGGGACGAACCCGTGTCGGCGCCTCCGGTTCGTCGCCCGCGCGCCGCCGGTCGCCCGCTGCGCAGCGCCGCGGTGCTGCTGCTCGCCCTGGTGGTGCTGGGCGGTGCGACCCCGACACCACAGCGGACTGTGTACGCCGTGCCGGCGTCGCGCACCTCCACCGCGTACCTCGCCGGGGACGGCGTCTTCGTGGTCGACCCGCCGGCACCCGAGGGGGACCGGTTCCTGACGGCGTACGCCCAGCCGTCGGCGACCGGCGTCGGGGTGCGGCGGCGGTGGCAGGCGCCGCTGGCCCGCACCGGTAACTACCTCGACGTCCGGGTCGAACGGGGGCTGGTGTTGACGCTGGCGGTCAACGCCCCGAACCGGTTGTTCCAGACCACCGCCTTCGACGCCGTGACGGGCCGGCAACGCTGGCAGCACCCCGGTGCTCCCCAGCCGGCAACCGGCGGTGGTCTGCTGGTGACCAACGGCCGGGAGGACGGCTCGGGCAGGATGAGCGGCATCGAGCGCGACACCGGCCGGCTGCTCTGGTCGGTGCCGCTCCCTTCATCCGCCAGCCCCTCCTACCACCTCAACCCCGAGGGTCAGGTCGACAGGTTCGTGCTCCTGCAGCCGACCGGCGAGGTGCAGGTGTACGACGCCGGCACCGGCCACCTGCTGCGCAGCGTCGACACGCTGCCCGCTGACCGGTCGGCGTACCAGCGGGTGCAGGTCGTCGACGACCTGCTGCTGCTCGTCCCGCCGGGCAGTACCCGGCTGGTGAGCTTCGGGCTGGCCGACCTGGAGCCACTGTGGACGGCCGAGGTGACGCTGGTGTCGCATGTGCTCGGCTGCGGCGGTCTGCTCTGCGCGGTGCCGCAGATCGGCGGTCTGCAGGTGCTCGATCCGGCCACCGGCGCAGTGCGGTGGTCGGAGTCGGGCCAGGACGTCCTGGCCGACGTCCGGTACGGCCGACTGCTGATGACCGTGCCCGGCCAGGGATACACGGTGCGGGACGCGGCGACCGGGCAGGAACGCGTCGACTTGGGCGAGTGGAGCCTGCTGCCGGTGCTCCGACCGGACGATCCGCTGGCCGGTGTGCGGCGCGGCGACGACGGCCGGATGGTCGTCGCCGAACTCGATCTGGTGACCGGCCGAACACGGATCGTCGACGTGCTGCCGGGCGTCGCCGGCAGTTGCCAGGCGTCCCTCCCGGTCCTGCTCTGCCAGCGCCTCGACGGCACGACCGCGCTATGGAGGTTGACGCGATGACCGACTCGGTGATCGACCTCGGCGAGCTGCGGCACGGTCCGGACCCGGACCCGCTGCCCCGCCCGCCCCGCGCTCACGGTCGCCCGCTGCGCTGCGCGCTGGTCGTGCTGCTCGCGCTTGTCACGCTCGCCGCCGCGGCCGTGCCGCCATCCCGGCGGGCCCCGGTGACGCTGCCGGCCCGGCCCGGGTCCGACGTCATGATCGACGGTGACCTTTTCCTGGTCATGGAGCCGACCAACTCCGCGACACGGCAGACGCGGCTGGCCGCGTATCGGCTGCCCGGCGGCGAGCCGCTCTGGCAGGCGCCGCTGTCGGCGGAGGCCCGCTACTGGGGGATGAGATCGCTGGCCGGGATGGTGCTGGTCACCGGCTTCGAGATCGGCCCGGAGGGTCGGGAGACACGCACCGTCGCACTGGACCGGGCGACCGGGGCGTACCGGTGGCAGCAGCCGGGCGTCGCCTACGAGCTGACCGACGGCAACCTGCTGCTGCGCAGCGGCGGCGAGACCGAACCGTCAAGTGTCCGCGCGGTCGATCCGTGCTGCGGCACCGTGCGCTGGCAGCTACCCCCCACCATCGCCGAGATCAGCATCCGGGACACCGGGCGCGGGGTGGACCGGATCGTGCTCAACCAGGCGAACGGACTGGTCGAGGTACGCGACACCACTACCGGCGCGGCGCTGGCCCGTGCCGAGATGCGCCCACCCGGCGGCGCACGGCTGGGAATCGAACTGATCGACGACCTGCTGCTGGCCATCGACAGAGGCTCGGGCACGATCAACGCGTACGGGTTGGACCGGTTGGAGCGACGCTGGACACGCGCGAGCGGCCCGATCGAGTTCGCGTTGGACTGTGGGCCCGTCGTGTGTCTCCGCACCGGTGGCAACGAGCTGCAGGCGCTCGACCCCGTGACCGGCGACGAGCGCTGGCGCAGTGACCGCTGGTTGTGGGGCTGGCCGTACGAGAGCCGGCTGATGGCCAACGTCAGCGGCTTCGGTCCGATGGAGCAGTACATCGTGCTCGACGCGCTGACCGGCCGACAGTTGGCCGACCTGGGCAGGTGGGAGCTGTACCAGCTCGGTGTCGGCGGCCGGTTGGTCGGCATCCGCCGGCATCCCGACGGAGGGGTGCTCGTCGGCGAGTTGGACATCGCCGCCGGCGAGGTGCGCATCGTTGACGTGTTGCCCGATGCCACCGGGGAGTGTCAGGCGATCACCGGTTACCTGGTGTGCGGTGCCACCGCGGCCGGCTCGTACCAGCTCTGGGAACTGGCCGACTGATCACCAGTTCGCCTGGGCGGGCGGCGGGGGCAGCGGCACCGACTCGGGTCGCAGCACGTACGCCACCCCGCCACTGCCGCGCTGCCAGACCGCCTCGAACCCCCACCGGGGCACGGTACGACGGACCGCGTCGTCGTCCGGGGCGTACGGGTCGTTGAGCACCGGGTCGCCGTCGGCGGTGAAGCCGACCAGCACCATCAGGTGCCCTCCGGTGTCGTACCCGAGCCCCGGCACCTCGTCGGCCCGGAACGCGGCGGAGACGATCAGGGGGATGCCGGCCGCGACGAACGCCTCCGCCTCGACAAGTGACCGCAGTCGGGTGACGAACGCGTCCACCCCGTGCAGACCGGCGTACGCGGTGTTGAACGGCCAGTTGCCGGCCCCCGCGTACGCGTGGTCGTAGCACTGTCGGGCGGCGTGCACCACCACCGGACGCGGTCCGGACGGCTCCACCCAGGCGTAGCGGTCCGGTGTCGGCTCGGCACCCCAGTAGGCGAGCACCATCGAGGTGCAGGTGGGGCTGCACCAGGAGTCGCCGCCACCACCCCACTGCGGGTACTGGCCGGCGTGCAGCCGCTGGGAGTAGCGGGGCACGTCCAGCACGATGCCACGGGCGGCGGTCGAGGTGGGCTCGCGCGCGTACCCGTGGTCGGTCGGGGTCGGCCCGGTGGCGACCGCGCCGATGCTGCGCAGCACCGGGCCGGTCGGGCTGCCGGCGGGCCGGCACAAGGTCACCCGCGCCTGCCAACCGGTGACCGTCGCTCCGGTCACGAGCAGGGTGTCGGTGTCGACCCGGGCGGCGCTGTCGCGCTGTCCGGGCAGCGAGGTGCGTCGTACCGTGTGGTCGTCGGCGGCCCAGCGGGCCAGCCGGTACCAGTCGGTGCTTGGCGTGTCGTCGTGCCAGCCGCGCAGCTCCACCTCGATCCAGCAGCCGTCCGGGGTGTCCGCCGTCCAGGACGGCACCACCTCGGCGACGGCGAAGCCGACAGACACCGGCGGCGACGTCCAGGTGCCCCGCTGGGCGACGCCGTCGAGGACGAGCCCTCGACCGCCGGCGCGCAGGCCGTCGCCGCTGCCGCCGGCCGCGTCGGCCGGCAGGTGGAAACCCCGGTAGGCGATGTCCCGTCGGGTGGGTGGTGCCGCAGTGGTCATGCCAGGTCCGTCCGTCGCTCGGTGCCGCCGGCCAGCATCGCGTACGCCGCGGTGGCCCGCAACGCCGGCCGGTGCGGGTGGCGAGGGACGATGGGTTGCCGGCCGGCACTAGGTTGTCGGTGGTCAGCAGCGAGGAGGCCGGGATGCGGGTACTGGTGGTCGAGGACGAGCGCAACCTCGCCGACGCGATCGCACGCGGGTTGCGCAAGCGGGGGATGGCGGTCGACGTGGCGTACGACGGCGACGCCGGCCACGAGGCGGCGTTCGTCACCCGGTACGACGTGGTGGTGCTCGACCGCGACCTGCCTGGTGTCCACGGCGACCAGATCTGCGCCGACCTGGCGGCCTCCGGCGCGTTGACCCGGGTGCTGATGCTCACGGCCAGCGGCACCGTGGCCGACCGGGTGGAGGGGTTGCAGCTCGGCGCGGACGACTACCTGCCCAAGCCGTTCGCCTTCGACGAGCTGGTCGCCCGGGTGCAGGCGTTGGGCCGGCGGGCCACCCCGGCCGCGCCGCCCGTGCTCGAACTGGCCGACCTGGTGCTCGACCCGGCCCGCCGGGTGGCCACCCGCGCCGGTGTGCCGATGGACCTCACCAACAAGGAGTTCGGGGTGCTCTGCGAACTGCTCAAGGCGCGCGGCGCGGTGGTCTCCAGTGAGGAACTGCTGGAACGGGTCTGGGACGCGAACACCGACCCGTTCACCACAATCGTCCGGGTCACCGTGATGACGCTGCGCAAGAAGCTCGGTGACCCGCCGCTGATCGAGACGGTGGTCGGAGCGGGCTACCGCACCGCCGAGGTGGGAGCGTGAGCGCGAGGAGTGAGCCGGGTTTGCGAGCCCCGCAGTCGCGAACCGGGGTCGTGCTGTGAGCGCGAGGAGTGAGCCGGGTTTGCGAGCCCCGCAGTCGCGAACCGGGGTCGTGCTGTGAGCCGGCGGTTGCGGCCCACTCTGCGGTTGCGGCTGACAGTGCTCAACGGTGTGCTGCTCATCGGGGCCGGAGCGATCCTGGTGCTGCTGGCCTGGCTGCTGGTGCGCGACGCGTTGCGACCCACCGACGAGTTGGTGCCCGGCACCATCGTGTTGCTGTCCGACGGTCGGGAGATGGACGCCGCCCAGTGGCAGCGGCAGTTGGTCGACGCCGCCTCCGGGGAGTTGCTGGCCAAGGGCCTGGTCGCGCTGTTGGCGATCAGCGTGGTCGGGGTGGCCGGCGCGTACGCGGTGGCCGGCCGGGCGCTGCGCCCACTGCACCAGGTCACGGCGACAGCGCAGCGGCTCGGTGAGGCGACCCTGGACCAGCGGATCGGCTACTCGGGCGCCGACGACGAGGTGGCCGAGCTGGCCAAAACGTTCGACGCCATGCTGGACCGGATCGCGTCCGCGTTCGAGGCCCAGAAGCGTTTCGTGGCGAACGCCTCGCACGAGCTGCGTACCCCGCTCGCCGTGATGCGGACGGAGATCGACGTGACGCTCAGCGACGACGATGCGGACGCCGCCGAGTACCGACGGATGGCGACAGTCGTCCGCGACGCCTCCGAACGGGCCAACGGCCTGGTGGACGCGCTGCTGGTGCTGGCCCGCAGCGAGGCGCAGGCCGGGCGGCAGCTGGGCCGGCGTACCGAGTGTGACCTCGCCGCGGGCACCGCCAACGCATTGTCGGCGATGCGCCGCGAGGTGGAACGGATCGGCCTACGGGTGCAGACGTCGCTGGAGTCCGCCCCGGTCGTCGGCGACCCGGGGCTGCTCGACCGACTGGCCGGAAACCTGATCGAGAACGCGGTCCGCTACAACCACCTGCACGGCCGGCTCTGGGTGCGTACCGGCACCGACGGCGACCGGTCCTGGCTGGTGGTGGGGAACACCGGTTTCGAGGTGGACCAGGCCGACGTGCCGGGACTGTTCGAGCCGTTCCGGCGCGGTGGCCGGGAACGCACCGGCGCCCGGGGCTCCGGCCTGGGGCTGTCCATCGTCCGGGCGGTCTGCGGCGCGCACGGCGGCACCGTACGGGTGGTCGCGCAGCCCGGCGGTGGCCTGGAGGTGACGGTGACCCTGCCGGCGGTGGACGCCCCGGCGCTGCCCGCCGCCGGCTGAGCCGGGGGTGCCCGGTTCGGCGGGGTTGCGCCGCGCCTCCGGCCGATGGCAAGATCGCCGGGTCAGCTCGGAGAGAGTGAAGGGGGGTGCGTTGATGTCCATCAGTCAGGGCTCCGCATCCCGGGTCTTCGCAGGCTGACCCCGGGCGGCGGAGCGTCCCCATCCGAAGATGGAGTGACCACCCGTGTATCCACGGATCCGCAACATCAGTTTCGACTGCCACGACACGTACACCCTGGCCGGCTTCTGGTCGGCGGTGCTTGGCTACGCCCGGCTCCCGGAGGACGTTCCGGGTGACCCGGAAGCTGCCCTGCTGCCGCCGGACGGTGCCACGCCGAACATGTTCTTCCAAGCGGTGCCCGAGGACAAGGTGACCAAGAACCGGGTCCACATCTGCCTGGAACCGGTCGACCGGACCCGCGACGAGGAAGTCGAGCGGGTGCTCGGCCTCGGGGCCAGCATGGTCGTCGACCGGCGGCGCACCGACGGGACGGGCTGGGCGGTTCTCGCCGACCCGGAGGGGAACGAGTTCTGCGTGGTCCGCAGCGCCGGGGAGCGGGTCGACACCACTGTGGAGGACCAGACATGAGTTCGACGATCCACAACATCAGCATCGACTGTCACGACACGTACGCGCTCGCCGGCTTCTGGGCGCAGGTCTTCGACTGCCCCCGGCAGCCCGACGACTTCCCCGGCGACCCGGAGGCGATGCTCCTGCCGCCGGGTGGCCCGGAGGTGCTGTTCATCGCGGTGCCCGAGGGCAAGACGGTGAAGAACCGGCTGCACCTGGACCTGCAACCCGCTGATCGGACCCGGGCCGAGGAGGTCGAGCGACTGCTCGGCATCGGCGCGACGTTCGTCGCCGACCACGTCGGCCCGACCGGTGGTGGTTGGGTGGTGCTCGCCGACCCGGAGGGCAACGAGTTCTGCGTGCTGGGCAACGCCGCCGAGCGGGCGGCAGCGGCAGCGGCGCGGGCCGCGGCGCTCGCCACGTCGGAGGTTGCCGAGCCGGCCTGACCGCCAACGTACGGCACGGGGCCCCGGCCACCCCTCGGGTGGCCGGGGCCCCGGCTCCACGCTGCTGGGAACCTGACCGGGAGATTCAGGCAGTGACCGGCCGTCTCGTGGCGCGGCTGACTAGACGAAGGTCGTCGCGCCCTGGTATTCCGCCACCGGGGCGGCGCCGACATGCTCGTACTCGAGCAGGAGCAGACCCTTCGCCGTCGCTTCGTGGTGTACCAGTCGGAGGCCGACGGGCGCGTTCGGATGGTCGAGCAGTCGCCGCCCGGAACCGGCCACGGTGGGGGCCACGACGAGTCGGAGTGTGTCGACGAGGCCAGCCGACAACAGAGCCTTGCCAAGTCGTGCGCTGCCGTGGATCTGGAGCTCCCGTCCTGGCTGCGCCCTGAGCTTTCCGACGGTGTGGATCGGGTCGCCGTGGAGCACAGTCGTCGGGTGCCAGCTACCTTCCGCGAGGGTGTTGGTCACGACGTACTTGGGCAGCGAGTTCATCCGTTCGGTGAACGGATCGTTCGGGTCGGTGATCTGCGGCCAGTCGCGAGCGAACGCCTCGTAGGTCCGCCGTCCGAGCAGCAGACCGTCGGCGAGACCCAACCAGTCAGAGGTGCGGCGGACGAACACCTCGTCCAGGTAGGGCACGAGCCAGCCGCCCCGAGTGAAGTCGCCACTCGTGTCCTCGGTCGGCGAGCCGGGCCCCTGGCTGACGCCGTCGAGAGTGACGAACTCGGTAAGGACGATCTTCACAGCGCACCCTGGCTCTCGGCGAGCCCGGCGAGTTGTTCGGTGACCGAGCCCCAGCCGTCCACGAAGCCGATCTTCTCGTGAAGGTCACGAGCGGCGGGATCGCCGTGGCGGACGATGATCCGGTAGTCCGTGCCGTCCGGATGGTCCTTCATGGTGATCTCCGCGGTCATCGCAACCGGGGTAGGGTTCGCGGGCCGCCAGGCGCTGTTGATCACGTTGGTGAACACGATCCGTTCGAGGTCGTCGACGACGAGGAAGCACGCGTCGAGGTGCGGAACGAACTCCACCCCGTCGTCGCTCAGCCGGGTGACGAGTGCGCCACCGGGCCGGACGTCCAAGCGGTCGACGCGGCACAGGGACGGCGCCGGTATCCACCACTTCTCGAAGCGGGACGGGTCGGTCCAGGCGCTCCACACGGCGGCGCGGGGGGCGCGGATAACCCGCCCCATGGTCAGGTCCAGGTCCGGATTCACTGCTGCCTCTTCTGCTGATCGGTGACGAGGTGTTCCAGGCGATCCGTGCGCTCTTCCCAGATCCGGCGCTGCTCGGCGAGCCAGTCGTCGACGACGGCGAGGCGGTCGCGGTTGAGCACGCAGGTGCGCACCCGGCCGGACTTGGTCGTGTGGATCAGTCCGTTCGACTCGAGCGTCTGCACGTGCTTCATGAACGAGGGAAGGGTCATCGAGAATTCGCGGGCGAGGTCGCCGACGCTCGTCGGACCGTGGCCGAGGCGTCGGATGACCCAGCGCCGGGTCGGGTCAGCGAGGGCGACGAACACGCCGTCGAGCTGCGCCGAATACTGTGCCATGCGGCTAAGTGTTCCCGGGGATGACACTTAGCGCAAGAGCAAAGTATCGGCGGCCTCAGTGGGTGGCTGTCATGACGACGGCGGTCGGTCGGTGCACGTCAGGAGAAGCAGCGGGGCCCCGGCCACCCGAGGGTGGCCGGGGCCCCGGTCACGTACGGATCAGGACTGCTGCTCGACCTCGCCCCGGATCGTGGTGAACTCGGCCTTCGCCTGGTCGGCGGACTTGAAGTACATCACCACCATGCCCAGACTGCCCCGGTCGGACCAGACACAGATGCCCAGCGGCACGGTCTCGGCTGTGCCGTCGCCGCAGCGCGCCTCACCGCCGAGCGGGCCGGCGTCGACGGCAGTCATCTTGTCCACCGTCAGCTGCTTGGACAGCCCGTCCACATAGGCGTCGAGGTCCTTCTTCGGGTCCGTCAGCAGCGCGGAAACGGCCGCGATCATGACAAGGTCCCGCTTCGTCGGGTCACCGTAGAAGGCGGCGACAGTGCTCGTCTGGTTCTGCGCCCCCGACTTCATCTCGTTGACCGCCTGGTCGGCGGCCGTCTGCAGCTCCGGGTTGGTGAGCTTCGGCCGGCCGGCGAGGGTGGCCGGCGCGACCACCCGGGTCTTGGCGGCGTCGAGCGCTTCGTTCACGGGCCCCTTGACGGCGAACCAGGTGATCGCCACGCCGCCGACGCAGAGCACCAGCACCACGGCCAACACGATCAGCACGATCTTGCCGACGTTCGACTTCTTCGCCGGGGGCGGGCCGCCGGCCAGGTTCGGGTCACCGTACGGCTGACCCGGCTGCGCGGGTGGGAAACCAGGCTGTGCAGGTGGGAAGCCCGGCTGTGCGGGCGGGAAGCCACCGGGCTGCTGCGGCTGTCCCTGCTGCTGCGGCGGCGGCCAGCCGCCAGGCTGCTGGCCCGGCTGCTGCGACGGGTCAGGGGAATCGTGCGGCGGGCCGTAGGGATTGGCCGGCGGCTGGGACATCAGTCAGCTCCAAGATGGGGGTGCAAAACGCGTGATCCTAACCCGGCGCGGAGCCCGCCGTTGTCCCCGCAGCGACCCGCACCCGGCGATCTCCTGATCACAAACGGTCGCGGTGGCCGGCCCGTCCACGAGGGACGGTCCGACCACCGCGACGGTGGTGCTGCGGTCGGTCAGGCCGGCAGGCTCGCCGCGCCAAGCGGCAGGAACCGCTGGCCGGTGACCCGCTCGGAGGTGCCGGTCCGATCCAGGTACGGCGTGACGCCGCCCAGGTGGAACGGCCAACCGGCGCCCAGGATCATGCACAGGTCGATGTCCTGTGCCTCGGCGACCACACCCTCGTCCAGCATCAGCCGGATCTCCTGCGCGAGCGCGTCGAGCGCGTTCTGGCGTACCTGCTCCGCGGTCAGCGGCTGGTCACCGACCACGAGCAGCTTGGCGACCTCTTCGTTGACCTGGTCGTCGACCACGATCGGCTGGCCCGAGTCGGCGATCCGCTTGAGGTTCTCGCTGACGGAGAACCGGTCCGGGTACGCGGCGTGCAGGGTGCCGCCCACGTGGTACGCGACGGCCGGCCCGACCAGCTGGAGCAGGGCGAGCGGGCGCATCGGCAGGCCCAGCGGGTCCAGTGCGCTGTTCGCCACGTCCAGCGGGGTGCCGGCGTCGACGGCGGCGAAGACGGTGCCCAGGAAGCGGGTGAGCAGCCGGTTCACCACGAACGCCGGGGCGTCCTTGACCAGCACGCTCGACTTCTTGAGCTGCTTACCCACAGCGAACGCGGTCGCCAGGGTGACGTCGTTGGTCCGCTCGCCCCGGACGATCTCCAGCAGCGGCAGCACCGCCACCGGGTTGAAGAAGTGGAAGCCGACCACCCGCTCCGGGTGCTCCAACTCGGCGGCCATCTCCGTGATCGACAACGAGCTGGTGTTGGTGGCGAGCACCGCCTCCGGAGAGACGATCTTCTCCAACTCGGCCCAGACCTGCTTCTTGACGCCCAGGTCCTCGAAGACCGCCTCGATGACGAAGTCGGCATCCGCGAAGGCGCTCTTGTCGACAGTGCCGCTGACCAGGCCGTACAGCTTGGCAGCGGTGCCCTTGTCCATCCGGCCCTTGATGACGGCCTTCTCGATCTGGGTGTGCACGTAGCCGACGCCCTTGTCCACGCGGGACTGGTCGAGGTCGGTCAGCACCACAGGCACCTGGAGGCGTCGGGCGAACAACAGCGCCAGTTGGCTGGCCATCAGGCCCGCACCGACGATGCCGACCTTGGTGATCGTGCGAGCCAGGCCCTTGTCCGGTGCGCCGGCCGGGCGCTTGGCCCGCCGCTGCACCAGGTCGAACGCGTACAGGCCGCTGCGCAGTTCCTCGGAGAAGACCAGGTCCGCGAGGGCCTCGTCCTCGGCGGCGGTGCCGGCGGCGAAGTCGCCGTCCTTCGCCGTCTCCAGCAGGTCGAGCGCCTTGTACGCGGCCGGGACCGCGCCGTGCAGCCGCTGGTTCAGCGTCTCCCGGGCGAAGTAGAGCACGCCCGCCCACATGTCCTTGTCGACCTCGGGTCGGGTCACGGTGACCTGACCTCGGACCACTCCGGCGGCCCACTCCAGGGACCGCTCCAGGAAGTCCGCCGGCTCCAACAGGATGTCCGCGATGCCCAGCTCGGCCGCCTGCTTCGGCTTGAGCATCTTGTTCTGCATCAGCGGGTTCTGGATGATCACCTGGGTCGCGGCGGGGATGCCGATCAGGTTCGGCAGCAGCTGGGTGCCACCCCAGCCGGGCACCAGGCCGAGGGAGACCTCGGGCAGCGCGAGGGCCGCCGCGCCGCCGGAGAGCGTCCGGTAGTGGCAGTGCAGCGCCAGCTCCAGGCCACCGCCCATCGCCGCGCCGTTGACGAACGCGAACGTGGGGACGGTGCTGTCCTTGAGCCGGGCGAAGACCCGGTGGCCGAGCCGCCCGATCTCCAGCGCCTGCGCGCGGTCGGCGAGCTGCGGCAGGCCCACGATGTCCGCGCCCACGCAGAAGATGTACGGCTTGCCGGTGACAGCGATGAACGCCGGGTCCGCGGCGAGCGCGGCCGTGATCGCCTCGTCCAGGCTGGCCAGCCCACCCGGGCCGAAGGTGTTCGGCTTGGTGTGGTCGAAGCCGTTGTCCAGCGTGATCAGGGCGGCGGGCCGGTCCAGCCCTGGCACGTTCACCTGGCGCAGCAGCGCCCGGGTGACGACCTCGTTCGGTGCGGCCAGTGCGCTCACTTGTCGCCCTCCGTCCAGTGCGGGTTCTCCCAGATGACCGTGCCGCCCATGCCGATGCCGATGCACATCGCGGTCACGCCGTAGCGGACCTCGGGGTGCTCGGCGAACTGGCGGGCCAGCTGTGTCATCAGCCGTACGCCGGAGGAGGCCAGCGGGTGACCGATGGCGATCGCACCGCCCCACGGGTTGACCCGCGAGTCGTCGTCGGCGATGCCGAAGTGGTCGAGGAAGGCGAGCACCTGCACGGCGAACGCCTCGTTCAACTCGAACAGGCCGATGTCGTCGATGCTGAGCCCGGCCAGCCGCAGCGCCTTCTCCGTCGACGGGATCGGGCCGACGCCCATCACCTCCGGCTCGACTCCGACGAAGCCGAACGACACCAGCCGCATGGCGACCGGCAGGCCCAGCTCGCGGGCGGTGGCCTCGTCGGCCAGCAGACTGGCGGTGGCGCCGTCGTTCAGGCCGGCCGCGTTGCCCGCGGTGACCTTGCCGTGCGGGCGGAACGGGGTCTTCAGGGTGGCCAGCTTCTCCAGCGACGTGTCCCGCGGGGCCTCGTCCACAGTCGCCAGACCCCAGCCGCCCTCCGCGTCGCGGATGGACATCGGCACCAGGTCGTCCTGGAGCTTGCCGTTGGCGTACGCCTTGGCGGTCTTCTGCTGCGAGGCGAGCGCGAACGCGTCGGTGCGTGCCTTGGTGATGTGCGGGACCAGGTCGTGCAGGTTCTCCGCGGTGGAGCCCATCACCAGCGCGGACGGGTCGACAAGCTTCTCCGCGATGATGCGCGGGTTGGGGTCGACGCCCTCACCCATCGGGTGGCGGCCCATGTGCTCGACGCCACCGGCGATGGCGATGTCGTACGCGCCCATGGCGATGCCGCTGGCCACTGTGGTGACCGCGGTCATCGCCCCCGCGCACATCCGGTCGATGGCGAAGCCGGGAACGGTCTTGGGCAGCCCGGCCAGCAGGGCGGCGGTGCGGCCGATGGTGAGGCCCTGGTCGCCGATCTGGGTGGTGGCCGCGATGGCGACCTCCTCGACCCGCTCCGGGGGCAGCTGCGGGTTGCGACGCAGCAGTTCCCGGATGCAGCGGATCACCAGGTCGTCGGCGCGGGTGTTGGCGTACATGCCACCCGCCTTGCCGAACGGGGTACGGACGCCGTCGACGAAGACGACGTCGCGAACTTCACGGGGCACTTGAGCCTCCTATTCGACCGTGATTCGGCCATCGTGCCGGGCGGCACGGAGGACCGAACAAGGGTCGCCGACACGGGCACGTTCCACTCGGATGCTACTCGCCAGTAACCAACCCCGTCCCCACCCCCGCCTGTGGCCCACCCCACACCCCACCAACCCGCCGCATCGGTTGATCATGAGGTTGACGGGTCTGTGGATCTCCTGGAGGCCCGTTAACCTCATGATCAACTGGGTGGTGGGGTGGGTCAGGGTGGGTTAGGGGAGGGTTGTGGGGGTGGGGGTTAGGGCCTCGGTCAGGTCGGGGTTGAGGAGGGCGATCTGCCACTCGCGGGCATTGAGGCCGCGCAGGGTCTCCGCTACCGACTCCTCGGTGATCTCCTCGGGTGGGGTCCAGGCCAGCCGGCGGACCGAATCCGGAGTGATCAGATTTTCCGGCGGAAGGTTGTGCTCACCGGCGATGCGGATCACGACCTCCCGGGAGCGGGCCAGCCGACCGGCCGCCACCGGGTCCCGTTCCGCCCACCGGTGCGGCGGGGGCGGACCCTCCACGGCCGGCGAGACCGGCAGGGAATCGTCCGGCAGCTGCCGGGCGTCGTCGAGCGCGGCGAGCCAGGTGCGGGCCAGCCGACGGACCGACCGACCACCGAAACCGGGCAGGGTCAACAGGGTCTTCTCGTCCTTCGGGTCCAGCTCGGCCGCGGCGATGATCGCCGAGTCGGGCAGCACCCGACCGGGAGCGGCGTCCCGCCGGGCCGCGATCTGGTCCCGGGCGTACCACATGGAGCGGACCCGGGCCTGGGCCCGAGCCCCCCGCAGCCGGTGGATGCCCGAGGTGCGCCGCCACGGCTCCGCGCGGACCCGGGGCGGGCGGGCGCCGGTGCGGACCAGCGCGGCGAACTCCTCCGCGGCCCAGGCCGACTTGCCCTGCCGGGTCAACTCGGCGTCCAGCGCGTCGCGCAGGTCGGTGAGCAGCTCCACGTCGAGGGCGGCGTACGTCAACCACGACTCGGGCAGCGGTCGGCTCGACCAGTCGGCCGCCGAGTGGTGCTTCTCCAGGGTGAACCCGAGTAGCTGCTCGGTGAGCGCGGCCAGCCCGACGCGTTCGAAGCCGGCCAGCCGAGCCGCCAGCTCGGTGTCGAACAGTCGGCGCGGACGCAGCCCCACCTCGGCCAGGCAGGGCAGATCCTGGCTGGCCGCGTGGAGGACCCACTCGGCCTCGCCGATCACCGCGTCCAGGGCGCTGAGGTCGGGCAGGGGCAGCGGGTCGATCAGCGCCGTGCCCGCACCGGCCCGGCGCAGTTGCACCAGGTACGCGCGCTGGCTGTAGCGGTAGCCGGAAGCGCGTTCGGCGTCCAGGGCGACCGGGCCGGTGCCCGCCGCGAAGCGGGCCACGACCTCGGCTAGCTCGGCCGGGGCGGCCACCGGATCAGGGGTGCCGTCACGCGGGGCGATCAGCGGAACGGGCCCACCGTCGGCCGGGTCGGCCCCCTCGCCCGCCGGCTGCGGCTGGGCCGACGGCGGGTGCTGGGGTGCGTTTCCCGGAAGTTCTTCGGTGGGCCGACGGCGCAGGGGTGGTTCGTCGGTCACCTGCCAACCCTAGTGCGCGCGGAGATCCGGCGGGTGCAGCCGGTCCGGCGTGTGACGGTCAGGTGTCCACAAGATGTCCTCGGTCACCCGCTCCCACCCCGTCGATCATGGAGTTGTGGTGCTTCACAAATGCCGCACGGAGTCGCATCTCGCCCACCACAACCCCATGATCGACGCAGACGGGGTGAGGCGAGAAACGGGTCAGGCCGCGCCGGCGGGGCGGCGGTCGGCGAGGGCGGTGACGCCGGGTGGGGGGAGGCCGGCGGTGGAGGCGAGCAGTGCGCACCAGCCGAGCAGGTGTGGGGTCAGGTCGTCGTCGATCGGCGTCCAGGACGCGCGGATCTCGATGTCACCGATGGTCGGTGGCCCGGCGAGATCGCCGAACCGGGTCGACATGGTCTGCGTCACCGTCCCGCCGATTGCCCGGTGGCCGGCGTCCTGGGCGTCCAACGCGTCGGTCAGCCACGTCCAGCCGACCCCGGGCAGCAGCGGGTCGGCGGCCAGGTCGACCTCCAACTCGGCGGTCACGTAGGTGACCAGCCGCAGCGTGCCCTGCCACGCCTCGTGCCCGACCGGGTTGTGCAGCAGGATCAGCCGGCCGGTCGCCACCTCGTCGTCGTCGCGCAGCACTGTCGCGGCGAGCGCGAACGCGTACGGGGCCAGCCGCTGGGGGGCACCGACCTCCTCCAGGGTGATCTCCGGCCGGGGAGCGGCCGACCGCAGCCCGGCGACCGCGCGGGCGAACGTCTCCGGGAGCGCGATCGGGGGGGCCATGTCGGCAGCCTATGCCGCCGTTCGTTGCCCGCTTCGACGGCGCGCCGACGCTCATGAAGGGCACCGGGCGTAAGGAACGGTGCCCTTCCTCTCACCCCCACCCGGTTGGGGGTGGTGGGCGTGGCACGATTGCGGCGATGACCACGGACACCACGGGCACTGTCGCCCGAGACGGAGATTCCCGCCCCGGCGGACCGGCCGACTCGCCCTTCATTCGGGCCTGCCGACGTCGGCCCGTCCCGCACACCCCGGTCTGGTTCATGCGCCAGGCCGGCCGCTCCCTTCCGGAGTACCGGGAGATCCGGGCGAGCGTGCCGATGCTGGAGTCCTGCCGCCGCCCGGAGCTGGTCACCGAGATCACCCTCCAGCCGGTGCGCCGGCACGGCGTGGACGCGGCAATCCTGTTCAGCGACATCGTGGTGCCCGTCGCCGCGGCCGGGATCGACCTGGACATCGTGCCGGGCACCGGCCCGGTGGTCGCCGAGCCCATCCGCACCGCCGCCGACGTGGAGCGGATCCGCCGGATCACCCGCGACGACGTCTGGTACGTCGACGAGGCCGTCCGGCAGTTGGTGGTCGAGCTGGGCGACACCCCGCTGATCGGCTTCGCCGGTGCGCCGTTCACGCTGGCCAGCTACCTGGTCGAGGGCGGGCCGTCGCGCACCCACGCGAAGACCAAGGCCCTGATGTACGGCGATCCCGAGCTGTGGCACGCGCTCTGCGCCCGGCTGGCCGAGGTGACGCTTGCCTTCCTGCGCGTGCAGATCGAGGCCGGCGTGTCCGCCGTGCAGCTGTTCGACTCGTGGGCCGGCGCGCTCTCCGAGGCCGACTACCGCCGCTTCGTGTTGCCGCACTCGACAGCCGTGCTGAGCGGGCTGGTGGGCGCCGGGGTGCCCCGGATCCACTTCGGGGTGGGCACCGCCGAGCTGCTCGGCGCGATGGGCGAGGCCGGGGCCGACGTGGTCGGCGTCGACTGGCGTACGCCGCTGGACGTGGCCACCGGCCGGATCGGCGCGGACAAGGCGGTGCAGGGCAACCTGGACCCGTGCGTGCTGCTCGCGCCGTGGCCGGTCGTGGAGGCCGAGGTGCGCCGCATTCTGGAGCAGGGCCGGGCCGCCCCCGCGCACGTGTTCAACCTCGGGCACGGGGTGCTGCCGGAGACCGACCCGGAGGTGCTGACCCGGGTGGTCGCGCTGGTGCACGAGCTGTCCAGCCGCCGGGCCGACCAGGGCTGACCGGTGATGCGGCAGCCCTGGCGGGTGGCGGTGGTCGGCGGCGGGATCGCCGGGCTGGCGGCCGCGGTCCGCTTGCGCGACCGCGCACCGGCCGGCACCGAGATCACTGTGTACGAGCAGTCCGGCTCGTTGGGCGGAAAGCTGCGCACCGGGGAGCTGGCCGGCCAGCCGGTGGAGTTCGGCGCGGAGTCGTTCCTGATGCGCGACCCGACCGGCGCCGAGAGCGCGGCGGTGGCGTTGGCCCGCCGGCTCGGACTGGCCGAGAAGATCGTGCACCCCACGGTGGGGCAGGCCGCGCTGGTTGTCGACGGAGGGCTGCGCCCCATCCCGGGCGGCACCCTGGTGGGCGTACCCGGGGATCTGGATCGGGTGACCACTGTCGCCCGCCCGGCCGCGGACGCCGACACCGACGGCGGCCGGCCGCTGGTCGGGCCCGACGCGGACGTCTCGGTGGGTGCGCTGGTCCGGTCCCGCTTCGGGGACGAGGTGGTGGAACGACTGGTCGACCCGATGCTGGGCGGCGTGTACGCGGGCCGCGCCGACGATCTCTCCCTGGTCACGACGATGCCGGCGCTGGCCCGCGCGGCCCGGGTGGAGCACACCCTGGTCGGCGCGGTCCGGGCCGCGCAGGCCGCCGCGCCGCGTGCGCCCGGCGCCCCGGTCTTCGGCACCCTGGCCGGCGGGCTGAGCACCCTGGTCGAGGCGGCGGTGACGGCCAGCGGCGCGACGGTACGGCGGGACGCCGCCGTGCGCGAGTTGACAGCTACCGGCACCGGTTGGCGGCTCACCGTCGGCCCGACCCGCGAGCCGGAGCTGATCGACGTGGACGCCGTGGTGCTGGCGGTGCCGGCGCGACCGGCGGCGCGGCTGCTCGCCGGCCCCGCGCCGGTGGTGGCGGCGGGTGTCGGCGCGCTGGACTACGCGAGCGTCGCGCTGGTCACCATGGTGTTGCCGCAGCCACGACTGCCCGAGCTGTCCGGTTTCCTGGTGCCGAGCACCGAGGGCCTGCTGATCAAGGCGGCGACCTTCTTCACCACCAAGTGGGGGCACCTGCGCCGGCCGGACGGGTTGGCGTTGGTGCGTGCCTCGGTGGGCCGGTACGGCGAGGAGGCGCACCTGCAGCGCCCCGACGCGGACCTGGCGGCCACCGTGCACCGAGAGCTGTCGGCGGTGCTCGGCACCCCGCTGCCCGCTCCGGTCGACGGGCACGTGCAACGGTGGGGCGGTGCGCTGCCGCAGTACGCGCCGGGGCACGCCGACCGGCTCGCCGCCGCGCGGACGGCGCTGCGGGCCACGCACCCCACCCTGGTTCTCGCCGGCGCCGGCTACGACGGCGTCGGCATTCCGGTCTGCGTACGCTCCGGCGAGACGGCGGCCGAGGAGATCATCACAGCACTGGGAGGATCGGCGAGATGACCGAGCAGACCAACGCGGCCCGGTTGCGGGAGCTGAACGACAGCATCCGCTACACCATGTGGTCGGTGTTCCGGGCCAGCTCCCCGCTGCCGTCGCTGCGGGACAACGTCACGAGCGAGGTCGTGTCCCTCTTCGACGAGCTGGCCGGCAAGGACGTCGTGGTCCGGGGCGTCTACGACGTCTCCGGGCTGCGCGCCGACGCGGACGTGATGATCTGGTGGCACTCCGCGTCCCCTGACGCGCTCCAGGACGCGTACCTGCGGTTCCGCCGCACCACGCTGGGCCGGGCGCTGACCCCGGTGTGGTCGCAGATGGCGCTGCACCGGCCGGCGGAGTTCAACAAGAGCCACATCCCGGCGTTCCTGGCCGGCGAGGAGGCCCGCCCCTACATCTGCGTGTACCCGTTCGTCCGCTCCTACGAGTGGTACCTGCTGCCCGACGCCGAACGACGGGAGATGCTGGCCGAGCACGGGAAGATGGCCCGGGGCTACCCGGACGTGCGGGCCAACACGGTCGCCTCGTTCGCGCTCGGCGACTACGAGTGGATGCTCGCCTTCGAGGCCGACGAACTGCACCGGATCGTCGACCTGATGCGGGACCTGCGCGCCTCCGGCGCCCGCCGGCACGTCCGCGAAGAGGTCCCGTTCTACACCGGCCGTCGCCGCTCGGTAGCCGAGATCGTCAACTGCCTGGTCTGACACCCGCCGGCCGGCGCCGCACCCCCGCCCGGGTGCGGCGCCGGACGGGGGTCAACTGGTCGTCGTACAGGAGACCAGCGGAACCGGGTTGCTGCCGTTCCACGAGCCGAGGAATCCGAACGTGGTGCTCGCGCCGGCGGCGAGGGTGCCGTTGTTGTTGGTGTTACGTGCGGTGACCAGCGTGCCGTTGGTGCTGACCGTCGCGTTCCACGACGAGGTGACCTGCTGGCCGTTGCCGTAGTTCCAGCTCACCGACCAGCCCTGGGTGGGTGAACCACCGGCGGTCACCTTCACGTCGGCCTGGAAGCCGCCGGACCACTGACCGGTCACCTGGTACGTCGCCGTGCAGGCACCGGCCGGCGGCGGGGTGGTGGGCGGGGGAGTGGTGGGCGGCGGGGTCGTCGGCGGGGGAGTGGTCGGTGGCGGGGTGGTCGACCCACCGCCGAAGTCGACGTCGCTGCACAGGTAGTACGACTGGTCCAGGTGGCTGGCCTGCCAGACGGTGTAGACGATGTGCCGTCCGGTGCGGCCTTGCGCGTTCACCGGGATCTGGATCGAGACGCCACTGGGGTCCGGGCTCCACTGGGAGGCGGGCGTGTTGCCGATCTGGCCCGCCAACTCCAGGTTGCCCCAGCCGAGTGGTTGGCTGGCCGCGTTGAAGCCCTGCTTGGTCACGTACACCCGGATGTAGTCGGCGCCGTGACGGGCCTGGTCGACGAAGCGGAGCCGGAAGTTGTTCGACACCGCTGTGGTCTTCCAGGCGCCGATGGTGTCCAACGCGTTGTAGCGCGGGCTCTGGGTGCGTCCGCCGCTGCAGAGTTGGCCGTCGGGAACGGCAGCCTGGTGGTTGCCCCCCACACCCTCGCGGTACAGGCCGTTCCAGTTCCACATGGCGGCGGGGTCGGCCTGCCAGGCCTGCCAGCACATCGGGTCCTCGGTGGCCATCCGCGGGTTCTGGAAGTCGCTGCCCCAACGTTGCCAGCAGCCGTAGTTACGCGAGGCCGGGTCGACGACCGAACCGTGCGCCGAGGCGGGTTCGGCCCGCATGGTGGTCACTGCGGTCGTCAAGAGGAGCGTGGTGGTCGCCACGATGGCGAACAGCCAGAGCACGCGTCGTGATCGGGTGAGAGTGGACATGGAGCCCCCGGGGGGATGAGGTCGGACGTCGACACCCGGATCGCCGGGAGTTGCCCACTCCCGTGCCTAATCGCTGGCTCCCGCGATGGCTCTACCCGGCACCATGCCAGGCAAATAGTCAGACGTCAATGACGTCGCGCCGCATCGGCGTGTGCGGGATGCCGTCCTCGACGTACTCCGGGCCGTTGACCGCGAAGCCGTGCCGGCCGTAGAGCGGGACCAGGTGCGACTGCGCGTCCAGCACGCAGGGTCGGTTGCCGATCACCTGCAGCGCCGCCGTCATCAGCCGGCCGGCGTGCCCACCACCGCGCGCCGTCGGGGCCACCACCACCCGACCGATCCTTGCGACCCCGTCCGGGTCGGCCAGAATCCGCAGGTACGCCAGCGGCGCGCCGCCGTCGGTGAGCCAGAGGTGCCGGGTGCCCGGTTCGACGTCGCGTCCGTCGAGCTCCGGGTACGGGCAGTTCTGCTCCACCACGAACACGTCGATGCGCAGCTTGAGCAGGTCGTGGAAGGTGCGGGCGTTCAGGTCGGCGAAGGAGGCCGTCCGAAGTTCGGTGGTCTGCTGGGGCATCCGCCGATGGTAGGTCGGGCGGGTTGACGTGGTGTCCGCCGGTCAGGCCGGGCGGGCGCCGACGGCGTCGCGGATCTCGGCCCCGACCGCGCCCTCCACGGCCCGGGCGCAGTGTGCGCAGCAGAAGAAGCGGCCGTTGACCTCGACGCCGTGCCCGACGATCTTGACCTGACAGTGCTCGCAGATCGGTGCCATGCGCTGGATCGCGCACTCGAACGAGTCGAAGGTGTGCACGTCGCCGCTGACGGTGTGCACCTCGAACGCCATCCAGTAGTCGTTGCCGCAGACCTCGCAGGTTGCCACCGAAAACCTCCGTTAAGTGAACAAGTGCCTACAGAATCCCTCAGGTTGCCCCGACGTGGGGCGGAACGTCGATGCCTCACCCCGCCGGCGGCGTGTCGGCGTTGGCGTGTTGCCCGTTATGCCTGGTGAACCGCCGCAACCCCCGGAGGATCATCGTGATCAAGCGCAACAAGCTCTTCGGCAACCAGACCCGGGTCACCTTCTGTCTGCCCCGCGATGTCCCGCCCGGCCCGGTGAGCGTCGTCGGCTCCTTCAACGGCTGGCAGCCGGGACGGCACGAGCTGGTGGCCCGCCGCGACGGCACCAGGACGGTCACCGTGAAGTTGCCGCCGGGGGAGTACCGCTTCCGTTACCTCGGCACCGGCGGGGTCTGGTTGGACGACGAGTCGGCCGACCAGGTCGACGCACGGGGCAGCCTGCTCCGGCTCTGAGAAGAAAACTGCCGCCATCGATGGATTTATCGATGAGAGTCTTTACTGTTAACAATGTTTAAATTACCTTGGGGGCACCTCACCGGACCTGGAGAAGGAGCTGCCCCCATGCGTCGAAGAATCACCGTCCCGCTGGTGGCGGCGGGCGCCGTCGCCGCCACCCTCACCGTCGCCGCCCCCGCGCAGGCGCACGGCTACGTCTCCGCCCCACCGAGCCGGCAGGCGCTCTGCGCGCAGGGCCGGGTGCCCGACTGCGGGCAGATCAAGTACGAGCCGCAGAGCGTCGAAGGGCCAAAGGGCCTGCGCAGCTGCAATGCCGGAATCTCCCAGTTCGCCGTCCTCAACGACGACAGCCGGGGCTGGCCCGCCACCTCGGTGGGTAGCTCGCTGACCTTCACCTGGGTCAACACCGCCCGGCACGCCACCAGCAACTGGGAGTACTGGATCGGCAACACCCGGGTCGGCGTGGTCAACGGCAACAACCAGCAGCCGGGCGCCACCGTCTCGCACAACGTCAACCTCGGCGGCTTCACCGGCCGGCAGAAGGTCCTCGCGGTGTGGAACATCTCCGACACGGCGAACGCCTTCTACTCCTGCATCGACGTGCAGATCGGCGGCGGCGGGTCGAACCCGACCCCCACCCCCTCACCCACCCCGACCCCACGGCCCACCCCGACCCCCACGCCGACCAATCCGCCCGCGCAGGGCGGCACCTGGGCGACGGGTCGGGCCTACCAGGTCGGGGACCAGGTCACCTACGGCGGAGCCACGTACCGCTGCCGGCAGGCGCACACCGCGATCCCGGGCTGGGAGCCGCCGAACGTACCGGCGCTCTGGCTTCAGGTCTGACCGCACGGGTGCGGCCCCTGGTCGCACCCGTGTCGCCGCTCTCGCGTGAACGGAGCAACAGGCATGCCCCGCCGTACCCCTCTGGCGTCTCTCGTTGCCGCTCTGCTGCTCACCGGAGCCTGCGCCGGATCGCCCACGTCGAGCCCGTCGGCGCTGCCGCAGCCGGCCCCCGCGTCCCCGGCCGGCTCGGCGGCGGCCGGGTCCGCGGGCGCCGGCTCCGCGGACGTCGCGTCCTCGGTCGAGGCGGACGCGATGAGCGGGATCGACGTGGTGTTCCTGGGCACCATGGTCGGGCACAGTGAACGCACCCTGCAGATCGTCCGGCTGGCTCGGGACCGGGTGCGCGACGAGGCGCTGCGCACCCTGGCCGCCGCCATCGAGGCGACCGAGGCCGACGAGCTGGCGGCGATGCGCGGCTGGTTGCCCACCGCCGGGCCTGCGGCCAGCGCGGCCGCACACCACCACGACGGGCACGGCGACGACGCCGCGCTCGACCGCCTGCGGACCGCGCCGGACGCGGACGTCGACCGGGTGTTGCGCGAGGTGCTCGCCGACCACCAGCGATCGGCGGCCGACCTGGCCCGATCCCAGGTAGGCGTCGGCCGCAACGAGCGGGTCCGCGACCTGGCCCGGCGAATCGAGCAGTCCCGGGCCGCCGAGGTCGAGCTGCTCAGGGGTACGCCCTGAGTGCGGTTACGCCCTGAACGCCCGTATCACTGGGATTCCAGCTTGATGGAGACCGAGTTGACGCAGTGCCTGGTGTCCTTCGGCGTGAAGCCCTCGCCGTGGAAGACGTGCCCGAGGTGACTGTCGCAGCGGGCGCAGCGGATCTCCGTACGGGCCATGCCGAGGCTGCGGTCCTCGATTTCCTTGACCCGGCCCGGGATGGCGTCGTCGAAGCTCGGCCAGCCGCAGTGCGAGTCGAACTTGGTGTCGCTGGAGAACAGCTCCAGCCCGCAGGCGCGACAGTGGTAGACCCCCTGGGTCTTCGTGTCCACGTACTCGCCGGTCCACGGGCGTTCGGTGCCGTGCTCCCGCAGGACGTGGAACTCCTCGGGGGTCAGTCGGACCCGCCACTCTTCGTCGGTACGGGGCAGCTCGTTGTCGTCAAGACTCACCCCTCAACGGTACGTCGAACGTCGGGGGCGTGGCATAAGGTCGCGGGATGGGTGGCACCAAGGCTGCGGCCGCCGAGGTCGAGGTAGCCGGGCACACCGTCCGGCTGAGCAGTCCGGATCGGGTGATCTTCCCGCAGCGGGGGTTCACCAAGGCGGACGTCTTCCACTACTACCTCGCGGTCGGCGAGGGGATCATGCGCGCCCTGCGGGACCGGCCGACCACCCTGCAACGCTTCCCCGAGGGCGTCGAGGGCGAGGCGTTCTTCCAGAAGCGGGTGCCCACCCGCGGGGTGCCGCCCTGGGTGACGACCGCGCAGATCACCTTCCCGAGCGGTCGCAGCGCCGCGGAGCTGTGCCCGGCCGATCTGGCGCACGTGGCCTGGGCGGCGCAGATGGGCACCATCGTCTTCCACCCGTGGCCGGTGCGGGCCGCCGACGTCGATCGCCCCGACGAGCTGCGCATCGACCTGGATCCGCAGCCCGGCACCGACTTCGCCGACGCGGCGCGGGCGGCCGGGGAGGTCCGCGCGCTCCTCGACGAGCTGGGCGCGACCGGCTGGCCGAAGACCTCCGGCGGCCGGGGCGTGCACGTCTACCTGCGCATCCAGCCCCGCTGGACGTTCACCGAGGTGCGCCGGGCCACCATCGCGCTGGCCCGGGAGGTGGAGCGCCGCAACCCCGACCTGGTCACCACCGCCTGGTGGAAGGAGGAGCGCGGCACCCGCGTCTTCGTCGACTTCAACCAGATGGCACGCGACCGCACGATCGCCTGCGCGTACTCGCTGCGGGCCAACGCGCGGGCCACCGTCTCGACCCCGGTCACCTGGGACGAGCTGCCCGACGTCGACCCGGACGACTTCGACCTGCGCACCGTGCCGGCCCGGCTCGCCGAGCGTGGTGACCCGCACGCCGGCATCGACGACGCACCGTGGGACATCACCCCGCTGCTCGAGTGGGCCGACCGGGACGCCGCCGCCGGCCAGGGCGACCTGCCGTACCCGCCGGACCACCCGAAGATGCCCGGCGAACCCAAACGCGTGCAGCCCAGCCGCGCCAAGCGCACCCCGGACAGCCCCTGACCGACCTGCCGGCGCGGCAGGTGCTGATGCACCGGATGCGGGCCGCTCAGCGGCTGATGGACGCGGCGGCGCGCGTCCGTGATCGCCAATCAGCGGAACTTCCCGGAGCCGGTCGCCGTGCTGGCGATGGGCAAGGTCTGGCGGAGGTCGGACGTGGTGGCCCGGATTCGGGAGTACCGGCCCGAGTTGGCCGAGAGCTGACGAAGTCTTCCAGCGGATCGCACTCCGCTGGAGGTGCTGGGTGGCGACTGATTTGGCGGGGACCGCCACGCGGCGGCGGATTTCTGTCGTACACCTGTCCTGGAATTTGCCTGTGATCGATGAGTTGGCGCAGGCGGACAGTGCGGTGGCGACCTGCGCCGACGCCCCGGTCTGGGCCCTCTCCGAGCATGATCTGATCGCGGTCCTCGATGCCACGCACCGGTTGCAGCAGCGGCTGGCGGCCGTGCAGTTGGCCGCGATCCGCGAGTTGGATGGTCGGGGCACAGTGCTCGCGCAGGGTGCCTCCTCGACGGCGGTGTGGTTGCGCCACCGCCTGCGACTCGATGTTTACGCCGCCCGCCGACTGGTCGGGCTCGCCGCCTCGCTCGACGTGGTCCCGTGCGCCGTGCGCGAAGCCCTGGCGAGCGGGGCGGTCAGCCTGGAGCAGGCCCGCGTCATCGCCGAGACAGCCGCCACGGTGTCGGCTTCGGCGGGCGTCGAGGTGGCCGACAAGGCGGTTGGTGTGTTGGTCGATTGGGCCGGGCAGTTCGACCCCGCCCTGCTGCGCAAGCTCGGCACCCGCATCCTCGACCACGTCGCCCCCGATCTCGCCGACGCCGCCGCTGCGGCGGCCCTGGCCGCCGAGGCCGCCCGAGCCACCCGCGACCGGCACGTCACCATCTCCGAGCAGGCCGGCGGGCGGCTACGGCTCAGCGGCACCCTCGACGCGGAGGCGGCGGCACTGTTGCGTGCCGTCATCGACCCGCTGAGCGCGCCCTCCGGGCCGGACGACACCCGCTGTGCCGGGCAGCGCCGCCACGATGCCCTCGCGGACGTGTGTCGACTGGCGCTGCACAGCGGCGAGCTGCCCGAGACCGGCGGCGAGCCCGCCCAACTCGTCGTCACCGTCGACTACGACGGGCTGGCGCGGCAGTTGGGTTCCGGCACCCTCGATGTCGGCCTGCGGCTCACCCCCGACACCGTGCGCCGCCTCGCCTGCGACGCGGCCATCCTGCCCGCCGTGCTCGGCGGCGCCGGGCAGGTGCTCGACGTGGGCCGACAACGCCGACTCGTTAGCGGCCCACTGCGTCGGGCGCTGGTGCTGCGCGACGCCGGCTGCGCCTTCCCCGGCTGCGACCGGCCGCCGCGCTGGTGCGCCGCACACCACATCCGGCACTGGGCCGACGGAGGCCCGACCAGCCTCGACAACGCGGTGCTGCTCTGTGGCCACCATCACCGGCACATCCACCAGACCGAGTGGGTGGTCCGGCTGGGCGACGACGGCCATCCAGAGTTCGTGCCGCCGGCCTGGCTCGATCCCGAGCAGGTCCCGCGTCGCAACCACTACCACCGACGGATGTAGGCCGCTCGGCTACCACCGACAGACGTGGGTCGCTCGGTTACGACCGACGAACGCGGTGTGAATCCCGTCGTGCCAATGTGGATCTTGTCGTACTAGTCTCTGCCACATGGCCTTGCGACCGGACGAGTTCTACGACCACGCGGTCGCCGCCGCGGACGAGGAGCGCCGCCTTCCCCTGGCGCGCATGACCGGATGGGAGATCAGCCCGTTCGACCCGGACGGGCTTCGAGTGGCGCCGCTGCGGCCGCCGGTGCTCCCGGAGCCGGCGCGGCACGGTGAGGATCCGTCCGACTGCGACACCTGCCGCGGTCGGGACGAAGGGATCTGGTTCAACGAGCGTTGGCGGTTGATCCGGGTCCCGCGCGTGGGTGTCCCGCTGGTGCTCATGCTGTTGCCGCGCGACCACTACGACATGGCGGATCTTCCCGACGAACTGGCTGCCGAGCTTGGGCTGTTGAGCACCCGGATCGTCCGCCACATGCAGGCGCTGCCGCACATCTCGCGAGCTCACCTCTACCGCGTCGGAGATGGCGGCGCTCACCTGCACGTCTGGTTCTTCGCTCGGCCCGAGGGGCAGGCTCAGTTGTACGGGTCGTGGCTGGTCATCTGGGACGACCTGCTGCCGGAGTATCCAGCGGACGTGGCCGACGCGGACGCCGCGGCGGTCGTGGACGCATTGATCGCCTCCCACGGCGGTCACCGGCTGTCGGACCCGGGGAATAGCCTGCCGGCATGACGAGTGCCGAGTTGGATGAGTTGGTCGTCACGGACGCCGACGCGTTGCGCGTGTGGTTGGCGGCCAACCACGGCACGTCGCCGGGCGTCTGGCTCGCCCTCACCAAGAAGGGCGGCACGGTCACGACGTTGACCTGGCAGCAGGCGGTCGACGAGGCCCTGTGCGTCGGCTGGATCGACGGGCAGGCGCGCAAGCGGGATGAGGAGTCGTCCTGGATCCGGTTCACCCCGCGTCGGCCCCGCAGTTCCTGGTCCCAGCGCAACGTCGGGCACGTGGCCCGGCTGGAGGAGCAGGGGCGGATGTTGCCGGCGGGCCGGGCCGCTGTGGACGCCGCGAAGGCGGACGGGCGGTGGGCGGCCGCCTACGCCCCGCCATCGGAGGCGGAGGTGCCGGCCGACCTGCTCGCCGCCATCGCCGCCGAGCCCGCCGCTCAGGCCATGCTCGACGTGCTCACCAAGGCCAACAGGTTCGCCCTCATCCACCGCCTCAATGCCGTCAAGCGGGCGGAGACCCGCGAGCGCAAGATCGGCGAATTCGTCGCCATGCTGGCGCGTCACGAGACGTTCTATCCCCAGAAGGCGAGGCCGGAGTTGGGGCCGACGCTGCCGTGAGCGGAAGTCGACGTTCCGAGCAACCGATTGACTTTCGATAGGTAACGAGCGAAACTCGATGCATGGTTACGGAGCATCGAGCGGTAGCCGCTCTCAGAGTCGTACTCGGGGTCCTGTTCGTGGTCCTGATCGGGTTCCAGACGTTCTCGCTGCCGGGGCAGTTCGCGCACATGGCCCAGGAGTCACCGGAGCACGCCTACCTCCGGTGGCCGTTGACCGCCGTGACGGTGTTCTGGGTGCTGTGCGTCCAGGTGGTGATCGTGTCGACGTGGCAGTTGCTCAACAAGGTCAAGAACGACCGCATCTTCACCGAAGCCTCCCTGAAATGGGTCGACCTCATCGTGTGGGCCATCGGCGCGGGGTGGCTCGTGCTCGTGGGCGTCTTCCTCTACGTCGGCTTCAACGCGGACGACCCGGGCGCTCCGATCCTGCTGTTCCTGTTGACGATGGGCGTCACGGTGCTGGGGCTCCTCATGGTGGTCATGCGGGCGCTGTTGCGGCAGGCCACCACGCTGCGCACCGACATGGAAGCGGTGATCTGATGCCCATCGTCGTCCGCATCGACGTGGAGTTGGCCAAGCGCAAGATGAGCGTCGGTGAGTTCGCCGAGCGCGTCGGGCTCACCCCCGCCAACGTGGCGGTGTTGAAGAACGGCCGCGCCAAGGCGGTCCGTTTCAGCACCCTCGAAGCGATGTGCCGAGTGCTCGACTGCCAGCCCGGAGACCTGCTGGAGTGGGTCGAGGAGGAAACCCCGTGAAGTACATCCTGACCGTGCTCGGCGCGGTTCTCGTAATAACGATCATGTAACGGGCGCGAACCTTTCCCGGTGGGTGGCCTGTCTTGATGGTCGTCGGCCCACCAGGGCCAGGGGAGGCGTCGGATGAAGCTGGTGTGGAGGCGGGCCCGCGAGGCGCGAGGGTTGCTGGTCGCGGCGGTGATCGCTGCCCTCGTCGCCGTCGCGTTGGTCACCGGGCTGTCCGACTACAACCGTCGGGCGGTGGACGCCGGGCAGCGAGCCCTGGTCGCCGCCTCGCCCGCCGAGGAGCGCGGCCTGCTGGTCAGTGGCTCGGGTGGGCGGGACGCGGCCGAGTTCGCAACGCGGGACAAGGCGGTCCGAGCCGAGTTCGCCACCGGGTTCGGCGGCGCCCCGGTCAGTGTCACCGCCGCCCGCTACGGCACCGGCCGGGAGCTGACCGGCGACCTCGGGCAGATCCCGCGTACGGCCGACGAACCGGTCTTCGCGAGCCTGGCCACACTCGCCGACCTCGCCAGCCACGCGGAGCTGACCAGCGGAGCCTGGCCCAGCCCCGGAGCGAACCCCGTCCAGGTGAGCCTGCCCGAGCGGGTCGCCGGCGCCCTCGGCCTGACCGTCGGCGAACGCGTACCGGTGCGTGACCGGGCCACCGAACGACGGGGAGAGTTGGTGCTCGCCGGCATCTGGCGGCCCCGCGACCCTGCGGACGCGTACTGGTTGCTGGCACCCGGCGTGGGGGCGGGCAGTGCCGGTTCCGGCACCTCGTACGGGCCGTTCACGCTCGACCCGGCCGACTTCGCGGCCGCCTTCCCGGGCTCGGTGTCGGCGTCCTGGCTGGCTCAACCGGACCTCGGTGGCGTCGACACCGCAGACCTGCCCGCCGTTCGGAAAGCCCTCACCGAGGCGGTCTCCGCTGTACCCGAGGCCGCCCAACTGGGCAGCTCCGGGCAGGTGGTGACGAAGATGCCGCAGCTGCTGGACCGGGTCGCCCGCGCGGACCTGGTGGGTCGCTCGTCGCTGGCCACGCCGCTGCTGCTCATCCTGGTGCTCGGTGGGTACGCGTTGGTGCTGGTCGCCGCGCTGCTGCACGAGGACCGCCGTCCGCAGACCGCGCTGCTGCGTGCCCGCGGCGCCGCCCGGCGGCAGTTGGCCGGCCTGGCCGCCCGTGAGGCGACTCTTGTTGTCGCCCCGGCCGCCGTGCTCGGTCCGCTGATCGCCGGTGAGGCCCTGCGGTACATCCGGCCCGGCGGGTCGGGTGACCTCTCCACCGCCGGCGGCAACACCACACTGGTCTGGGCGGCGGCAGCGGCCACCGCGGCCGGCTGCCTCGTCGCCATGGTCCTTCCGACGCTGCGCGGCGCCGGGACGTACGTCGCCGACATGGCGGCCCGATCCCGGCCGAACCGGGCGGCGAGCGTCCAACGTGCCAGCGTCGACCTGGTGCTGGTGGCGCTCGCCGTGCTCGCCTGGGTGCAGCTACGCCGGTACGCCTCCCCGCTGGCCGGGTCGGGCGGTCAGCTCGGGCTCGACCCGCTGTTGGTCGCCGCACCGACGCTCGGCGTGCTGGCCGGTGCCGTGCTGGCGCTGCGTGTGCTCCCGCCGCTCACCCGGTTCGCGGAGCGGTTCGTCGACAGACGTCCCTGGACCGCCACCATGTTCGGCATGTGGCAGGCCGGCCGGCGTCCCCACGCCGGCCCGGTCCTGCTGCTCGCCCTCGCCGTCGGTGGCAGCACGCTGGCCTGGTCTCTGATCAGCACCGGGGAGCGGTCCCAGGTCGAGCAGGCCGGCCACACGGTCGGTGCCGACGTCCGCGTCACCGAACGGGCCGGCGCCGCCCCGTCCAACCGGGTCGGTCAGCTCGCCGCGCTGCCGAGCGTGGACCGGGTGCTGCCGGCGTGGCGGGACGAGGTGCGGGTCGGGCGGCAGAACCTGCCGGCGACCGTGATCGGTGTCGACCCGGCCGGCGCCCCTGGCGTCGTCCGGCTCGCCGACCGCCTCGGCGACGGATCGGCGTCGGAGCAGTACCAGCGCATGATCGATGAGCGCGGGGCTCCTGCGGGTGTCGAACTGCCCGCCGGGGCGCGGGCCATCACCGGCACGGTCCGTACCCCGGTGAGTAGCGCCGCCCGATCGCTGAAGATCGCGGTGACGCTGCTGGTCACCAGCTCCGACGGGCTCGCCCTGCGGCTGCCGGCGGCCAACGCCGACGGTGACGGCCGGGCCACCCGGTTCTCCGTGCAACTGCCCGACGTGGGCGGGGCGCGGCTGCGGCTGGCCGGGTTCGAAGCCGACGGTGGGCTGGCGGCCGGCAACGCCTACCGACTCCAGTTGGACGGGTTGGCGGTGGTCAACGCCGACGGCACGACGCGACCCGCCGAGCTGAGCGGCGACTGGGTTATGACGGCCCCCGGCGTGAAGTCCACGCCGGTGCAGACCACCGGGGCCGGGTTCGCAGCGGTCCACGCCGTGGAGGTGATTCCCGGTGGGCAGTTCGAGTACCAGCCGCCCACCCGGTTCTCCGTCGTGGCGGGCGGGGAGAGCAAGCCCGCGCCGGTGCTGATGACCCCCCAGGTACGCGAGGCCCTGAGCCTGAACGTCGGCGACACCGTCGACCTCACGCTCTCCGGGGTGACGGTGACGGTGCACCTGGTCGGCGAGTTGAGTGCCGTGCCGACGACCACCACCGCGGCAGGCGTGCTGCTGGACCTGCCCGCGGCCGTCGACGCGCTGATCCGATCCGACGGGACGGTACGGCCCGTACCGGAATGGTGGCTCGGTGCCGCCGACGCGACGGCCGCCGCCCAGGCTGCCAGCGAACTCCCGGGCGTCACAGTGCTCAACCGGGAGGCGGTGATCGAGGCAGCCGCCGACGACCCGTACTGGCGCGGGTCGCGTACCGGAATGCTCGCCGCCGCGCTCGGCGCGGTGCTGCTCGCCCTCGTCGGCCTGATGGTGGACGTGTGGGCCACCGCCCGGCGTCGGCTCGGCGAGTTCGCGGTCCTGCACACCCTCGGCGCCACGCCCCGGCTGATGGCCCGCGCGCTGCTGGCCGAACAGACGTTCCTCGCCGGCATCGGCGTGGGAGTCGGGTTGTTACTCGGCACCGCGGTCGGCGCGACGATGGCCCCACTGGTCATCCTCACCCCGGCCGCCGGCCGACCGACACCCCCGGCGGCGTTCGCGCTGCCCTGGGTGCCAATCGGGCTGACCGCGGTCGGTCTGCTGCTGGCGGCCCTCGCCTTCAGCGCGTTCATCGCCACCGGCATCCGTCAGCGGGTGGCGGCGGTGCAGCTGCGAATCGGGGGAGAGCGATGAGCGTCGGGGCGGCCGTCCGGCGGGTCCGGGCGTACGGGGGGCAGTTCCTGCTGCTGGCGGTGCTGACCCTGGTGGTCACGCTGCTGATCAGCGGAGTGCCCCGGCTGGTCAACCGGCTCGCCGAACAGGGGCTGCGAGCGCAACTCAACAGCGAGCCGGCCGCCCGCCGGGACCTCGCGTACACCACCAGGGTGGAGCCGGCGACGTCGCGGCGGACGGCGATGGGCGACGCCGCCGAACGGTTCGACGCCCTGGCTGCGGACATGCCGCCGCAGGTGCGCTCGGCGGTGACCGAGCGGTGGTACAGCGTCGAGACCGCGGAGGCCCGCGTGGTCGGGCCGGACCTGGCGGCCCGCAACCTGCTTGTCGACATGGGCCTCCGGGCCATGCCCGACATACAGGGCGCGAGCACGCTCGTCGAGGGGACGTGGCCGAGCGAGACGTACGTTCCCGACCGGCCGATCGAGGTGGCCCTCGACGTCGACGTGGCCCGCAAGCTCAACCTGCGCGCCGGCAGCCAACTGCGCATCGGCAACACCGATGACAAAGGCCGACTCATCAACGGTGTTCCGCTGGTGGTGACCGGGCTGTTCCGCCCCCTCGACCGCGCCAACGGCATCTGGGACGGGCTGCCGCAGCTGCTGCAGATCATCGAACCGCAGGGTGATGGCCAGCCGTTCGTCATCGTCGGCGTCGTCGCGCAGTCGCCCTTCAACAAGCGGGCCGCGGCGGGCTGGCCGATCCAGACCAACTGGCGGTACCGACTGGGTGTCGACCGGATCGACGCACGCGAGCTGAACCAGCTGATCGACGGTCTGCAGGTGATGCAGCGCAACCAGCCGCCGGAGCTCACGTTGACCCAGGGCGTCGACGTTCCGTTGCGCGCGTTCGCCGCCCAGATCGATGCCGTCCGGACCCTGCTCGCGGTGATCGCGGCCGGTGTACTGGCCACCCTGGCGGGGCTCATCGTGCTCGCGGCCAGTCTCGCCACCCGACGGCGTCGCTCGGAGTTCGCGCTGCTGCGCGCCCGCGGGGGCGGGGCCACCGCCGGCGCCCGGCGTAGCCTCGCCGAGGCGGTGCTGGTGGTGCCGATCGCCGCCGTGCTGGGCTGGTGGCTGGGCACCCTGTTCCCCGGGGCCCCGGATCCGACCACGCCGTACGTCATCGCGGTGACCGTGCTGGTCACGCTGGCACTGCCGTTGGCGACGCTGGCCGTACCGGCCGGCGGGGCGGTGCGCCGGGACCTGATCCGGGTGCGCCCGTCGGCCCGTCGGCTCACCGTCGAGGTCTCCCTGCTGATCCTGGCCGGGCTCGCCGCGGTGCTGCTGCGTCGACGGGGCCTGACCCTCGGCGAGGTGGACCCACTGCTCGTGTCGGTGCCGGTGCTCCTCGCGGTCGCGGCGGCGGTGCTGGCGCTGCGGGTGTACCCCTGGCCGTTGTTGCTGGTCAGCCGGCTGGCCGCGCGGACCCGGGGCAGCGTGGCCTTCCTCGGCACGGCCCGCGCCGGCCGCGCGGCGGTCGCCGCCCCGCTGGTTGTGGTGGTGCTGGCGATCGGCACCGCGGCGTTCTGCGCGGTCGTGGCCGCCGGCGTCGACGCGAGCCGGGAACGGGCCGCCGCGCAGATCGTGCCCGCCGACGCGGTGATCCGTGGAGAGCGCTTCGCACCCGACACCATCGACGAGCTGGGCCGCCTGCCGGGGGTCCGGGCCGTCACCCGGGTGTTGTACGAGGACGATGAGCGGTTCGCGTCCGACGAGGTCGGCACCGACGCCTCCATCGGGCAGACGGACGTGCTGCTGGTCGACGGCTCGGGATTGGACAAGGTGGCCCGCGACTCCCAGGTGGACCTGTCGGTTCCGGCCGCGCTGCGCACCGCCGCGCCCGGCCCGGGTGCGCTGCCGGCGATCGTCTCACCGGCGGTCGCCGCCGACCTGGCCAAGGCCGGTCTGGACGACTCCGCCTTCATCTCGGTGCAGGGCCAGCGGTACGAGTTCCGGGTGGCCGGCACCGCTGACGGTTTCCCGCTGCTGGCGGCGAACGCCAGGCGGTTCGTGATCCTGCCCTGGCAGGCCCTGCCGACGCGTACCACCACACCCGTGCCGACCAGCCTGCTGATCGCCGGGGACCCGCTGGACGCCGAGGCGCTGCGCGTCGCCGGCGACCAGGGGCAGGAGCGCTACCAGCGCGACGGCACTGTCACCGGTCGGGAACGGATGATCGGGGTCACCGTCGACACCCGGGCGGACGTCCGCCGGGATCTTGGCGAGGGCGGGGCGAACGGGGTGCTGGCCTTCGGGTTCGTGGCCGGCGCCGCCGGCGGCACAGTGCTCGGGCTGTTGGCCATCGCGTTCACCGTGTTGGCGGGCGCGCGCGCCCGAGGCCAGGTGCTGTCCCGGCTGCGCACCCTCGGCCTGTCCCGTCGGCAGTGGCGCGGGCTGCTGCTTGTCGAGTTGACCCCGCTCGTCGCGGTGTCGGTGCTGACCGGCGCGATCGTCGGCGCGGTCCTGCCCCTGCTGCTCAACCCGGTGCTCGGCCTGTCCGCGTTCACCAGTGGTGTGCCGGTCCGGGTTGCTTTCGAGCCCAGCCTGGTCGCCGCCGTGCTCGCGCTCGGGGCGGTCGCCCTCGGCTTCGCGGTCGCCGTCGAGGCCCTGAACAACCGCCGGTTGCGCCTCGGAGAGGTGCTTCGGCTCGGAGAGGAGAGCTGAGATGACCGCTACCGCCCAGACTCCACTGGTGCCTGACCTGGCCGCCCTGCAACAGCGGGCAGCGCAACGCGCCGCCGAGCGGGCCGGCGGGCAGGACCGCCTACGCGGGCACATCGTCTGCGACGGCTTGGTGCGCATCTTCAAGACCGAGGGGGTGGAGGTGGTCGCCCTGCAGGGGCTTGACCTGGTCATCGACCGGGGTGAGCTGGTGGCGATCGTCGGCGCCTCCGGTTCGGGCAAGTCGACCCTGCTCAACATCCTCTCCGGCCTGGACACCCCGACCGCCGGTATCGCCCGGGTGGCCGACTACGACCTGCTCTCGCTATCCGCCAAACGACGGCTGAGCTACCGCCGGCAGCTGGTCGGGTTCGTGTGGCAGCAGACCGGCCGCAACCTGCTGCCGTACCTCAGCGCGCTGGAGAACGTCGAGCTGCCGATGCAGTTGGCCGGCAAACGCAGCAGCAAGGCGCGCCGCGAGCGGGCCAGGGAACTGCTCGACCTGGTCGGCGTGGGCTACTGCGCCGACCGGCGGCCGGGTCAGCTCAGCGGCGGCGAGCAGCAGCGGGTCGCGGTGGCGGTGGCGGTGGCCAACGACCCGGAGGTGCTCTTCGCCGACGAGCCGACCGGTGAGCTGGACGAGGCGACCGGCGCGGACGTCTTCGCGGCGTTGCGCACCATCAACGCGGAACTGGGCGTGACCATCGTGGTCGTCACCCACGACCACGCCGTGGCCACTCAGGTCCGCCGGACCGTCGCGATCCGCGACGGCCGGACCGCCTCCGAGGTACGCCGGACCGCGCGGACCGACGCGGACGGCAACACCGAGTTGGTCAGCGAGGAGTACGCGGTGCTGGACCGCAACGGTCGGATGCAGCTGCCGGCGGCGTTCGTCGACGCGCTCTCGCTGAAGGAGCGGGTCCGGCTCGATCTGGAGCCGGACCATGTGCAGGTACGGCCCGGCGAGCGGGCCTCGGACGAGCGGGGAGCGCGGGCATGAGCCGGCAGGACATGGTGGTGACCGGCGGGGCCGGGTTCGGCGGCGCGCCCGCGGCGCATCCCGAGGAGGTGGTCCGGGTCAGTGGGGTCAGCCGGACCTTCGGCCGCGGTGAGCACGCCGTGCACGCGGTGCGGGACGTGTCGTTCACGGCGAACCGGGGCGAGTTGGTCGCCATCCGAGGTCGGTCCGGGGCCGGCAAGACCACGTTGCTGAACCTGATCGGCGGGCTGGACCGGCCGGACAGCGGTCAGGTGGTGGTGGCCGGGCACGAGGTGACCTCCGCCGGGGAGGCGGAGCTGCTGCGGCTGCGCCGGGGCACCGTCGGGTTCGTGTTCCAGACCTTCGGGCTGGTGCCGATCCTCTCCGCGGCCGAGAACGTGGGCGTGCCGTTGCGGTTGGCGCAGGTGCCGGCGGCGGAGCGGGAAGAGCGCGTCGCGGTGCTGTTGGAACTGGTCGGCCTGGGCGGGCACGCCGCGCAGCGGCCGTACGAGCTCTCCGGCGGCCAGCAGCAGCGGGTCGCGGTGGCCCGTGCGTTGGCCAACGAGCCGGACCTGCTCATCGCCGACGAGCCCACCGGTCAGCTCGACTCGGAGACCGGTCGGTCCATCATGGACCTGCTGCGTGCTGTGGTGCACGCCCGCGGCATGACCGCTCTGGTGGCCACGCACGACCCGGCCCTGATCGACCTCGCCGACCGGGTGCTCGTCCTGCGCGACGGTCGCCTGGTCGACGGCTGACCACGGGCGACCTGCTACCCGACGAGCCCGACGCCTCTCGCGGTGCGGCGCGGTCGGTCGACGGGTGGTTGGGCAGCGGATGGTGGTCCGCGCTCGCTGTGGAGCTGATGTCGTGAACGAATCGCTGGACGGTGACTCGTCTACGACATCAGCTCCACAGCGTTCTACGGCGGTAGGGCGAGGGAGTTCCTATGGCGTCTGGCCGGGCCGGTCGTCTTCGGGTTGGCCGGTGCGCTTCTGGCCGTCAGGAAGGGACCCGGCGAGCGGGATCAGCAGGCAGCCCAGCAGTGTGAGAAGAAGACCGGCGCCCGGCCCGGTGGAGATCAACTCGCTGGCCTGCCGCCAGACCCAGCCGGCCGCGCCGGTGTTGGCGAGCGACAGCACCGCGAACACGGCGGCGATGACCGCGAACGGAAGCGCCCAGCCGAGCACCTTCGAACCCGGAGTGATATCCGTCCGGTCCAGGTAGACACTGCGCCAGGCGGGCAGCCAGAACGCGACGATGACCAGGAGGACGCCGACCGCCAAGAGCGCCGAGCCGGTCTGCCGTCGAGGCGGGTGCGACGGTGCGGCGCCGGGCATCGTCGGTCTGCTCATGGCAGCGAACGTAACCCGGTCGGCGCGACTCCCGCCGCCCCCGCCGGGTGGGCGTGACGCCGGGTCAGAGCGCGAGCTTCATGCCCTCGTGGCTGGCCACGAAGCCGAGGCTGAGGTAGAAGCGGTGCGCGTCGTCGCGGGTCTTGTCGGTGGTGAGCTGCACCAGCGCGCAACCGCGCTGCCGGGCCTGGTCGACCGCCCAGGTCATCAGGTCCCGGCCCAGCCCCTGGCCACGCCGGTCGGAGCGGACCCGGACCGACTCGATCAGCGACCGCTCGCTTCCGTGCCGACCCAGACCCGGGATGTAGGTGATTTGCAGGCAGCCGACCAGTTCGCCATCCTGCTCGGCCACGATCAACTGGTTGCGCCGGTCCGCGTCGATGGCCGCGAACGCCTTCTCGTACGCCTCGTCGACCTCGGTGAAGTCGCGGGCCTTGCCCAGGACGTCGTCGGCGAGCAGGGCGATGACGGTGGGCAGGTCAGCCCGGACCGCCTCCCGGTAGATCACGTCGCTCATGCCGGTGAGAATCTCACAGTGACGGGAATGCGAATGGGCCTGTAGGTGCCGCTCAATTTATGTCGATTCGCCATCCTTCGATCCACCGCATCGCACGTATTTCACCGTTGTGGGGTGTCTTGCGACGCACCCTGACGGCCCTACGGTGAAGCCCATTGATGGAACGTATTGTTCGTTCTGGCCCCTGGCGTCGTGGTCGAACCCTCTGTAGCGTGTGCCGCACATTCGTTGATCACCTTGCCGCACGGTGGTTTGGCAGTGCCGTCGACTTTCTGTTTGGCTAGCGTCTACTGTGGCCAGTGCCCTGCTGGCGCCCGTGCTTCAAGTGGTCTGGCCGCCCGATAGCGCCGCCGCGGAGCAGGCGGATTCGTGTGCGGTCGTCGACATCAGCATCGACTCCGACAGCGACGGCGTGGCCGACGGCACGGTGACCGCCACCGACGGCCACCCGTTCTGGGTCGACAACCAGCAGGAGTGGCTGCGGGCGGAGCACCTGAACCGGTCCGGATGAGATCTGTGAGCTGGACGCGAGGGATATCCGGTTCACCCAGGACGCGGCCTCAAACCGGTTCAGCGATCCCCGTGGTGAGGTCTTCAGCGAGCGATTTAATCCGAGTAGGAAGAAGAAAAGAGCAGGAGGTCGATGGTGGTAACCGGATCATCCTCCTATTCTCGACCAGAAATCCGGAGTGGCAGCGGAAATGGCACAAGAAATCGGGCTGGGATGAATGATGTGGAACGCTTTTTCGTCGACCCGTCGGGCAAGCACGTGGGCCTGGATGAGACTGTGCGCTCGCACGACGATCTGATCCAGTTCCTGGTGGCGTTACGGAGCGATCTGGTGGAACGGCGCGACAAATGGGAGAACGGGAATGTAGGGGACTATCTCGGATCCATCGCGAGAGCTTTCCAAGACATGGTAGGAGATGAATATGAAGATCCCGATCGTTGGGCAGACACGGCTGGCTGGCTGTGGGTCGGACGGAACTACGAGTAGCAGCGAACGGAGGTGATCAGGGCCTTGAGCGCTGATTCGCGAAATTTAGAGATCGACCACTTCCGCGGGTCGACCGGCCAAGCTGATGACGAGTTCGATCGGCTGAGCGAGACGGTGGCGTCCGAGGCCGATTTTCTCGCATTCTTGGAGGCGCTCCTGCGAGATGATCACTTTACGGACTGGGAGGGGTCGATCGAGGGATACTTGGACGGGCTCATTTCCTGGTTGCGGTCGACGGAAGGTCGTCGACGTATGGCGGCGTATTCGAACGAATTTTCGGCAATGGCGGCGGCGTTCTATGCCGGCATCGCAAAAAGGGGATGATGAAACGGTTGAAAGAAGCCAGGTGTCGGTAGTTTGCGGAAGGTGGGCCGGCGCAACTTGCTGGCGACGGGCAGCATAGGGCGGCATGGAGCTCCTGCTACTGCCGTTCCGGTGGATACACCAGTCTTTGGTGTGGTTCGCCAACTCGCCCCGCACGCTGATCACCTCGTACCTGCTGATGATCGTGGTGGCCCGGGTCATCTACGGGGAGGTCGAGCAGCGCAGCCCCCGGCCTACGCCGTCTGGTGGGCGGTGGTGACCGCGTCCACCGTCGGGTACGGGGACATCTCGCCGACGACCTGGGCGGGCCGCACACTGGCCGCGCTGCTCATCTCGACCATGGTGCTGCTGGTCAAAAGAGGTGCAAGGCCCAAGGATATCAGGTACAGCATTGCGCTTAGGCCCGTAAACAAGAAGCCTATTCCTGTCTGTAGGTACTGTCAGCAATGGTCCCGCCCGAAGAACTATCCGCCAACAATCGGCTTTGACCCGGGCTCGTGGGGACGAGGCGGTATCTAGTACGTCGGCCGGGATTACGATCACGGCTCCGTGTGGTTTGCCGGGCGTAGCAATTGGTTATGGCTCGTGATTGGTGATTGGTGATTGGTGACGGGGTGGTCCGGTCGTGCCAGGACGTTCAGCGTCGGCCGGCCACCGGGCGAGGGTGAGTAGGAACGGGTTCGGTTGCAGAGCAGTGGGATAGTGTCAGGTCACCGATACTTCGGTTGCGGAGGATCGGCAGCCAGCGGTGACCGCCATGAACGTCGGCGCGTTGTGCTAGTACGGTGAATGGTCAGTCGTAGTAGCGGTGTCCCTTCGCGCCTCGACCCACGGACACTCGCTCGCTGGCAATGGCCAGAAGAACAGCGGCCAGTAGGTCGGGCGGTGAAGCCAAGGCCGGCGATCACCCGACGAGCTGAGGCCACGGCCAAGAGGTAGCCCGGTCGCATTGACCTAGTTGGGCAGCCAGCGCGGATGAGCGCCGTAAGCCTCGTCGGCGGCCGTCCGGTAGTGAACGCGGATTGGAGTACTGGTGGCAGGGGCCCTCAGTCGCCCCGAACGTGAATTGTGCGATCCGGTGGCTCGTCGCCGGTCCGAAAACCCAACCGACTCAACTCGATGCCGGTGTCTGCGTACCGCCATCGCCGTGCCTGAACGATGCCATCGCGGAGCCACTCCTGACGCACGATAGGCCGGCGGAGTTGCGTCTCAATCCACGACGCTGTTGCCTCTGCGCACTCCTCAACAGTTCCTGCAGCCTCGAACGCTAGTTCTGTCGGCTTCTTCGGTAGATCCAGGGTCTGGTTGTGGATTTCGTCTCCGCGTACGCGTTCGCCACCCAGGTACGCCCCTAGGCTCAACAGAACGCGGCCCTCGGCATCATCGACAATGTCCATCCAGGCCAGTAGTTCATGGCCATCTGCATCCCACGCGGCCACCTCAGCAACGTCGTTCGCGTCAGGCACCCGGAGATACGTATCGCCGGGATCCCCGGGCCATAACGTCGCGCGGCGACGCAATATCGCGACAAATGCGGCGAGATGCGGAGCCAGCGGCTCGTCATACCAAAACCAGTCGGCCATGTCCACAAGCACACGGTAGCCGAGCAGGCGTTCCTACTCTCCCCTGATGCATGGGCGGCATGGAGGTCTTGCTGCTGCCGTTCCGCTGGATCCATTGAGCGTTGGTGTGGCTCGCGGCGAACACGACGTGCACCTCGATCACGTAGTACTCGCCGCTGCCGACGAACCGGTCACCGGGGCGGGCAGCGCAGGCCCTCGCGCGGGACCGTCAGGTCGAGCAGGTACGCGTCGACCGCGTTGGTGATGCAGGACGTCTGCGGGTAGGCGGTGTGCCCCTCGCCCTCCCAGGTCAGCACCCGACCGACGCCCAGCATCGACGCGAGCCGCGGGGTCTGCTCGTACGGCGTCGCCGGGTCGCCGGTGGTGCCGACCACCACGATCGGCGGCGCGCCGTTCGCCTTCCCGGTCGGGTAGGGGTCACGCCCGCCCGGCCACTCCACGCAGCTCAGCATGCCGACCGCCAACGCCGGCCCGAACAGCGGGTATTTCCCGCGCCACTCGGACTGCAACTGCCGGATCTGCGCCCGGCTCGGCTTCTCCGTCTCGTCGGCGCAGTTGATGGCCAGGTTGGCGTCGAACAGGTTCGAGTAGTGCCCGTCGTCCTCCCGGCCGGCGTACGCGTCGGCCAGCCGGAACACGTCCTTCGGGTCGCCCTCGGCCAGCTTGTCGATCGCCTGGGCCAGCTCCTGCCAGCCGGATTCGGTGTAGAGCGAGGAGATGACGGCGTAGAACACCCAGCCGGCGGTGGCCTCCCGCCCGTCCGCGCCGCGTACCGGGGAGACCTTTGCCTTGTCGATGGCCGAGTCGACCGCGGCGCGGGCGTCCGGGGCGATCGGGCACCGGCCGGCGTTCGCCGCGCACCAGCGGGTGAAGTTGGTGAAGGCCCGTTCGAAGCCGCGGGCCTGGCTCTCCGAGCCCTCGACCAGCCGCTGCTGCGGGTCGACCGCGCCGTCGAGCACCAGCGCCCGCACCCGGTGCGGGTAGAGCTGGGCGTACGTGGCACCGAGCAGGGTGCCGTACGAGTAGCCCAGGTAGGTGAGCTTGTCGTCGCCAACGGCGGCGCGTACCGCGTCCATGTCGCGGGCGGCCTGCTCGGTGCCGTACAGCGGCAACTGGTCGCCGTAACGATCACCGCAGCCGCGCCCGATCCGCTGGCTCAGGCCGACGAAGCCGTCGAATGCCGACTGGCTCGCCGGGTCCGGGTCGAAGCCGAAGCTGGCGTCCAGGTCGGCGTCGGAGATGCACTTCACCGGGCTGGACCGGGAGACCCCGCGCGGGTCGAAGCCGACGATGTCGAAGCGCTCGGTGATCGAGGCGGGCAGCCCGCCGAACTGGGGGCCGAAGGAGAGGTAGACGGCGGTGTCGACACCGGAACCACCCGGGCCGCCCGGGTTGATCACCAAGGAGCCCACCCGGTCGCGCTGCTTGGTGGACCGGGCGCGCAGCAGGGCGATCTCGAAGGTCTGCCCGGCGCCCGGACCGGCGCTCGCCCCGCCGCCGGTGCCCCAGTCACGGGGCACAGCGATCCGGGTGCACTCGTAGCGCATGTTCGGGGCGCCCCGCCCGACCAACTCGTCGGCCACTTCCGGGCAGGGCCGCCAGTTCGGTGCGCTGCCGGTCGGGGCGGCCGCGCCCTCCACCTCGGTGCGCGGCGCGAACGCCGGCAGCGTGCAACCGGCGGTGAGCAGCGCGGCGACGACGAAGGCGGCCAGAGTGCGGCGGACCCGGCGGCTGGTCGCCATCCGAGGCTGGTCGGCGGTGCGGGTCACGTGGTCCTCCGGGATCGGGTCGACGGCCAGGCTACGCCGAGCCGGTGGCGGCTCGGTCCACGGTGGCCGTCGGGTCGCCGCGCAGCACCTGGTCGACGTCGAAGCGGATCGGCCGGTCGAGCTGGTCGTAACGGCAGGATCGGGGGTCGCGGTCCGGGCGCCACCGAACGAACTGGGCGGTGTGCCGGAATCGTTCGCCCTCCATGGCGTCGTAGCCCACCTCGACCACCAACTCGGGGCGCACCGGCTCCCACTCCAGGTTCTTCGTGCCGGTCCAGCGGCTGACCCCACCCGGGATGCGTTGGCCGCGCTCGTGGTCGCCGTGCACCCACGGGTGCTCGCCGCCAATGTCCCGATAGGGCGCCAGCTCGTCGAGCAACTCGGCACGGCGGGCCATGCTGAACGACGCGCTCACGCCCACGTGGTGCAGGACCCCGGCGTCGTCGTACAGGCCGAGCAGCAGCGAGCCCACCACCGGGCCGGACTTGTGCCAGCGGAAGCCGGCCACCACCGCGTCCGCGGTGCGGGCGTGCTTGACCTTGAACATCAGTCGCTTGCCCGGCTCGTACGGCAGGTCGGCCGGCTTGACGATCAAACCGTCCAGCCCGGCGCCCTCGAACACCTCGAACCAGCGACGCGCGGTGTCCGGATCGG
This sequence comes from Micromonospora sp. D93, assembly GCF_018070365.1. Lineage (NCBI taxonomy): Bacteria > Bacillati > Actinomycetota > Actinomycetes > Micromonosporales > Micromonosporaceae > Micromonospora > Micromonospora sp. D93. The sequence continues at coordinate 260,833 of NZ_JAGPXW010000001.1, forward strand.
TGGTGACCTGGGTGACGTGCACCGGCGGGCGCACCCCGGCCAGCGCCTCGACCAGCCGCTCCCGACGGCGTGGGTAGGGCTGGTCGAGCAGGGCCTCGTCACCGATCGCCAACAGGTCGAACGCGACGAAGTCGGCAGGGGTGGTCTCGGCCAGCATCTTCACCCGGGACGCGGCCGGGTGGACGCGCTGGGCCAGCAGCTCGAAATCCAGCCGGGGCTGGCCGGTCGGCCCGTCGCGCCGAATCACGATCAACTCCCCGTCGACCGCGCAGCGCTCCGGCAGCTGCCGGCGTGCCTGCTCGACCACCTCGGGGAAGTAGCGGGTCATCGATTTGCCGCCCCGGCTGGCCAACTCGACCTCGTCGCCGTCGCGGAACACGATGCACCGGAACCCGTCCCATTTGGGTTCGTAGGTCACCCCGGGCGTGGTGGGCAGCTTGGGAACGCTCTTGGCCAGCATCGGCTCGACCGGCGGGTTGATCGGCAGGTCCACGCCGACCAGTCAATCAGACGGTGCCGACAGTCGTGAGGCAGATCACCGTGAGCGCCGGGGCGGCGTGTCCTCCTACGCGTCGCTCGTCCCGGCCGGGCGAATCGAATAACCCCAGGTCAGAGCTACTTTCGCCAGGTGTCCGAGTGGGTTTGTGACTGCTGCGGGCGGTGGCGGGTGAGCGTCGAGCTGATCCGGGGCCGCCACCGCTTCCGGCTGACCCGCCGCTACCCGGAGCAGTTCGGCGGCGGCCGGAACGTGCTCGGCGAGGTCGGCTCGGTGCCGGAGCTGGAGGAGCTGTTGCGTCGGCGTACCCCGCTCACCCTGGCCGACCTGCACGAGGCCGCCTGATCCGCGCTCGGTCCGCCTCCACTGAGGAGGGACGGACGAGATTGGGCGCCGGTGTCACAATGCTTTCGGCGGCCTCGTCTGCACCCGTGGCGGTGCCGAGCGGCGCCGCCGGGGGAGGGGACGCCATGCGGTTCGTAGCCGATACCGAGATCGCCGCGGACGCCGAAGAGGTCTGGGCGGTGCTTGTCGACGTGCCGCGCTGGCCCGAGTGGACGGCCTCGGTGACCCAGGCCGAGCGGGGAGAGTCGGAGCCGCTCGCCGTTGGCGCGACCGCCCGACTGACCCAGCCGAAGCTGCGGCCGGCGGTGTGGCGTGTCACCGAGCTGACCGAGCGGCGGGAGTTCGTCTGGGTCTCGCAAGCGCCGGGGGTGCGGACCACGGGGGAGCACCGGCTGCTGCCGACGCCCGACGGGCGTACCCGCGTCGAACTGGTCATCAACCAGTCTGGTCCGCTGGCCGGCCTGATCGGCTGGCTGTACGGCGCGCTGTTCCGCCGCTACGTGCGGATGGAGGCCGACGGGCTCAGGCGTCGCTGCGAGCGGGCCTGACGGCGACCCGACAGCCCCGGCGCGGGTCGCTGACCGCTGTCCGGCCGGAGAGGCTCAGAACCGGGCGAACGAGCGGATCGGGGCGCGCGGGCCGTACTTCGGCGCCCGGATGCCGGCGGCCTCCAGCAGCAGGCACACCCGGCCCCGGTGACCTCGGAACGGCTCCAGCAGGGCCACCATCCGGGCGTCGTCGCCCCTCGGTTCGCCGGCCAGCGCCCAGGCCACCGTGTTCGGAATGTGGTAGTCGCCGACGCTGACCGCGTCCGGGTCCCCGTACGCGATCCGGACCACTTCGGCGGCCGTCCACGGCCCGATGCCGGGGATCGCGGTCAGCCGGCGGGTGGCGTCGGTGGTGTCGGTGCTGCGTTCCAGGCGGTCGGCGAGCGCCGCGGCGCGACGTAGCGTGTCGGCTCGGCGCTGCTCCACCCCGAACGGGTGGAACACCCAGTACGGGGTCGCGGCCACCGCGGCTGCCTCGGGCGGCAGGAGCAACGGCTGTAGCGGGCCGGGAGCCGGCTCCCGGAAGTGGCGCACCGTCGCCGCGTACGCCCGGTAGGCCTCCTTGCCGGTGACCTTCTGCTCGAAGACCGCGCGTAGCAGCCGGGGGAAGACCTGCCCGGTGGCGGGCATCCGGAGCCCTCGGTGCTCCCGGGCCAGCCGGGCGACCAGCGGGTGCGCCGTGGCCAGCTCGGTGAAGCCGGTCAGGTCGTCGCGCAGCCCCGCGATCGCGTCGGCGCGGGCGAGGACGTGCTCGGCGCCGGGCCCGTACCCCTCGGCGAGCAACTCGCCGCCGGCCGGTCGCAGCGCGAGTGTGGCCGGACCGTCCGGGGTGCGGCTGGCCCACCAGAAGGTGCCGGCCGCCACCCGGGCGCACGGGTCGTACGGGCTGAAGGTGAGCGCGCGGACCGAAGCGGCAAGCCGGTAGCCGACCGGTGGGCGCAGCACCCTGGTCGCGGCGGGTTCGGTCTCGGTCACCCCGCTACTCTGCCAGGTCAGGGCGAGGGCTGGCGACCGCCCGTACCGGTCGCGAGCGGAGTTGAGGAGCTTCGCGAGGGTACGTTCTGCCGACCGTCCCGGTGTCCTTGAACCACCCGAATGGCCATGATTATTTTCGCGAATAGGTGCATAGAGCCCTTATGCCATTTCTGGCTGTGGGCCAGGTATCGATCATGTGGTTGTTTGATGGCCTGCAGGTAAACTCACTGCCCCGGGCCACCTGCGGCGGCCAGCATCCTTCCCACTCGCGGAAGAACGCGGTCCGGCCCGGAGATCGGTGTCCACCGACGCCCGCCACCAGGCGGTCCTGGTCGACGTCAGATCGTCACGCAGTGCCAACGGGGGTTGTGGAAAGGCATGCAGTGATGGCTGCGCGAGTGTGTGTCGAATCATCGCGAGTGGGATCTCACCCCGCTACCCGTCCGCAGGGCTGACGGGTGCCCGCTGACGAGGCGGCCGTGCCGAGCGGACGGCCCAGCGCGTGATCGCCCTGAAGATTTATCGACTCCTGCCGTCGCCGGCACGGCGACGGTTGCTGGGTCTGCTGCCCGCGCACCGTCGGATGGGCCTGGTGCAGACGCTCTCCCGGCCGCGCGGCGGCGACACCGTGCATCGCCTCGGCGCCCGGGTGGCCGTTACCGACGGTGGTGTTCGAACCCGGGCCGAGGTCGTCGCCATGGCGACGCCCTTGGAGCAGTGGCACCGCAACCTGACCGCCGTCACCACCGCGCTGCACACCGCCGGCATCGAATACCACTGCATCCGTAACGACGACCACCTGCGCAGCACCGTCGCGGTCCTCGACGACCACCGGCCGGCGGTGCAACGCCTGATCCGTTCCGCGCCGGCGCTGGCGGGCGCGGACGTCCGGGTCGTGCAGGTGCAGCCCCGTCGGGACCAGCCGGACATGGCCCCGACCGAGGTGATCCAGGTCTGCTTCCCGGTGACCGACGCCCGCGCGGGTGTGGTCCTCGGCGCCCAGTACGCGTGCGAGATCGAGTTCTGGAGCCGGCACGGAGACATGGTCCGCGCTCCTCGACGCAACGGGGTCGTCGACGAGGCGCCCGCCCGGGCGCAGCCGGTCCGGGTGGCAGCGGCGCTGATGAGCCACTTCGTGCCCGAGGCCGACGACCACACCTACGGCACCCGCAGGGACCTGACCGTCCGGGCGCCGGACCGGGTCGGCTTCCCGATCGACGCCGTCTACACCTGGGTGGACGGCTCCGACCCACAGTGGCTGCGGCGGAAGTCGCTGGCGCTCGGCACCCCCGACGGCCCGCTGCACGCGATCGCCGCGAACTCCTCGCGCTACCACAACCGCGACGAGCTGCGGTATTCGTTGCGGTCGCTGCACAGCTTCGCGCCCTGGCTGCGGCGGATCTTCCTGATCACCGACAGCCAACTGCCGAGCTGGCTCGACCCGAGCCACCCGATGATCACGGTCATCTCGCACACCGAACTCTTCGCCGACCTCGGTGGCCGCTCGTCGTACAACTCGCACGCCATCGAGTCCCGGCTGCATCGCATCGACGGCCTGGCCGAGCACTTCCTCTACCTCAACGACGACGTGTTCCTCGGTCGTCCGCTGCTGCCGAACCACTTCTTCCACGCGAACGGGATCGCGAAGTTCTTCCCCTCGCCGGCCCAGTTCGGCCTGGGGGAGGCGAAGCCGGAGGACCCGCCGGTGAAAGCCGCCGGGAAGAACAACCGTCGGCACATCCAGCGGCAGTTCGGCGTGACCATCACGCAGAAGATGAAGCACACCCCGTTCGCGCTGCGCCGCAGCATCATGCAGCAGATCGAGGGCAAGCTGCCGGACGAGGTGATGGCCACCGCGCGGCACCGGTTCCGGCACCACGGCGACCTGTCCATCCCGTCGTCGCTGCACCAGTACTGGGCGTTCCTGACCGCGCAGGCAGTCCCCGGCGACATCGAGTACGAGTACGCCGACCTGGGCCACCCCTCGACCCCCGCCCGGCTGGCCGAGCTGCTGGCCCGCCGGCACCGCGACGTGTTCTGCCTCAACGACACCGACTCCGACCCTCGGTCGTTCGCCGAGCAGGAGAGGATGTTGGCCGACTTCCTGCCGCGCTACCTGCCCTTCCCCGCCCCGTTCGAGCTGCCGGACGACGTGGTGGCGGAGCGGCGGAACGTCGGCGCCGGAGAGCTGTGGCGGCGTTCGTACCGCCCGGTGCAGGACGCCCGCCGGCGCGCCCCGGTCGACGCGCCCACCATGCCGAACAACATGCTCAACACGGTCACCGACTTCAAGGCCGTCCTCGACTTGAGAGAGCAGCCCGATCGGCGACGACGGGATCCATCCGGGGAGCGCCATGACGTCTGAGCGCCGTCCTCGGTCGATGGCGGTCATGGCCCACCAGGACGACGATCTCTACTTCCTGAACCCGCTGCTCGTCAGCCAGCTGCGACACAGTGCGACACACCTGACGGTCTGCCTGACCGCTGGTGAGGCGGATGGACGTAACGCCCCCGGTGGGTCGGTGGCACACGCCGCGCTACCGGTGGACTTCGAGGGCTTCGCCGCTGCCCGCTTCAACGGGCTTCGTTCGGCGTACGGGGAGATGGTTCTCGGCAATCGGGACGCCAAGTGGCACCGTGCGGCGGTCACCGTGGGCTCGACTGCCGAGGCGGACGTTTCGACGCTTGTCGACGCGCCGTGGATCCGGTTGGTGTCGCTGAACCTCTGGTCTGCGCCGCCCCCCGGATCACCCGTCGGAGCCGGGTCGCTTCCGCAGTTGTGGACCGGCGAAGCCACTGTCACGCCCACCATGGTTCCGCTGGGTTCGCCGGTTTCCGAAACGTTCGCCTACTCCCGGGAGAACCTGATCGAGGCGCTGCTGCACCTGCTGCGCGACGTCGAGCCGACGCTGTTGTGGACGATGGACCCGGATCCCGATCGTCAACTGCACGACAAGGCAAACCCACAGCACGCCGACACCGGCGACTACTCCGATCACATCTCCCACACCATGACCGGGCTGTTCACACACGAGGCGGCCCAACGATGGTTCGCCGAGGGCGGTGGCAGCGCCACGACCGTCGAGGCGTTCCGTGGCTACTACGTCCGACGGTGGCCGTCCAACCTCAGCCCCGAGGCGCGGGCACTCAAGCAGCGGTACAAGGACATCTACGGGTGGGCTGACGGTCGCCCTACCGACGGTCCCGTGGGCCGCGGTGACCGCAAGGTCGGTGGCGATGCGATCGGCACTGGGAACGCAGCCGGAACCACGTTGCGCTATCCCGGCTCGCGGACCTGGGCGGCGGCGGGCCCGAACGGCGAGTTGACGGCCTTCGCCGTACGGGGTGGCCAGGTGGTTCGCTGGCAGCAGGCTGGCTCGGGCCCGTTTGCCCCGAGCCAGGTGGTTCCCGGCGGCGGGCTCCTTCCGCACGTCGCCGCGTTGGCCACCCCGAACGGCGACTGGCGGCTCTTCGCGGTGCGGCAAGAACTCACGGCAGAGCCCGATCGGCACGTCCGCGACATCTGGACAACCGTGTTGCCCGCCGCCGGCGACGCCACCGTTCGCTGGGAGTCGCTGGGCAACCCCGCCGGGCGAAACGCCCCGTCGGACCGACGGAACATCGGCATGCCGCACGCTGTCTCCCTGCCCGACGGGGGTGTCCTGTTGCTGGCACGGAACGCCGGCAAGGGACTGAGTGCCCGGCTGCACGACGGGACGTCCTGGACGCAGTGGCAGGACCTCGGTGGCCGGGACATCCAGGACGGCCTGACCGCGGTCACGGTGGACGACCACCACGTGGAGGTGCTGGCCGCCGGGCGCACTGGAACCGGACGTTGGCTGGTCTCCGTGCCAGAACTCATCGCCGGGTACGCCCAACTGGAGACGGAGGCGCCGGCCGGCCCGCCCGCCGTGACGCGGCTGCCCGACGGCGAGCGACTACTCCTGTTCCGGCGACGGGACTCGGCATCCGTGTTGTCGTACCGTACGCGCGGCGCCGGCCGGGAGTGGGACCTGTCAACGGCCGCTGACCTCGGTGGTCACGGTGGTCCCGGCCCACTGACCGCTCGGTTCGTGCCCGACGCGGGCGCGGTCCTGCTGGCGGTCCGAGACGACGCGTCCGGCTCCAGCGTCGCCTGGCTGGACCCGGCCGGGTCGACACCCTGCCGCTGGCTCCGCGACTCGCCGCCGATCGCTGGTGGTCACGCGGTGCAGGTCGACGAGGCCGGCCGGCCCGTTCTCCTGGCCGTGTCGACAGCGGGCGGGCTCCTCGCCTGGCGACCGGACCAGTTCGGATCGTCCTTGAACCCGATGAAGGAAGTGCCGTGAACAACACGCCGGTGGTACCGCAGCGCCCGGGCGCGCAATCCCGGGCTGTCGAGGCCGCCAGGTCCGTGCCGGTGGGGAGCGCTGGGCGAGACCTTCCCGCGCTTCGCGAGGTCCTGGTCGACGGTGGACGTCGTACCGCGCACGTGCATGCCGACCTGACTCCGATGCTGGGACGTCAGCTGAACGTCGACGCGGTGAGTGGCGCGCTGGACGAGCACGGGGTGGACTACTTCCTCATCCGCGGGATGGACGATCGGACCCCGGTGATCGGCGTCAGTGAGGTTGATCGACTGGCCGCGCTGAGCGCGCTGGAGAAGCTGGGCGGTGCCGAGACCTGCTACGTGAGCCAGGTTCTGCCCCGACCGCCGATCATCGGCGGCCTCCGGGACGCGTCGGAGGCGCCGGCCTGGACCGAGCTGTACGCCGCGCAGGCGATCAAGCTGACCTGGTTCCGCGCGGACCCGACCCTCAAGCTGATCCTGGGACCGGCGTACGGCTGCGAGATCGAGTTCTGGAAACCCGACCGGACGGCCGACGTGCTCCGCTCGCCCCGCCCGAACCGAATGATGCGGGCGGTGGCGCTGGAGGGCACGCCGGTGCAGGTGGACGAGCATCGGCTGACCCGCCTCGCCTCGCCTGCGAAATGGCACCCGCCCCGGCGTAGCCGCCCGGAGTTCGACCGCCTGCTCCCGGACGACATCGACTTTCCCATCGACGTGGTCTACACCTGGGTGGACGGCGCGGATCCACAGTGGCAGCAACGCCGCGCGGGCGTCCGTGGCGAGTCGCTGCACGCCGAGGCGGCGAGTGAGTCGCGGTACATCAACCGTGACGAGTTGAAGTTCTCGTTGCGATCTCTACACCTGAACGCCCCGTGGGTCCGCAACATCTACATCGTGACCGACCACCAGCGTCCGGCCTGGCTGGACCTCAGCGCTGGCAACATCTTCCTGGTCAACCATGACGAGATCTTCGCGGCCCCGGATGCCCTGCCGACCTTCAACTCGTGCGCCATCGAAAGTCAGCTGCACCGCATCGATGGACTCGCCGAGCACTTCCTGTACCTCAACGATGACATGTTCTTCGGCCGACCCCTGGCACCCCAGACGTTCTTCTTGGCCAACGGCAACACCAAGTTCTTCCTGTCGCAGAACCGGATCCCGCTCGGCGAGATCACCGATCTGGACAGCCCGGTGGACGCGATGATCAAGAACAATCGGGCGCTGATCGAGAAGCGGTTCGGCCGTACTCTCACCCAGGGCTCCCAGCACGTGCCCTATCCGTTGCGGCGCAGCATCCTCGCGGAGATCGAGCGGGAGTTCCCGGTCGAGCATGAGGCCACCATGCGCAGTCGGTTCCGCAGTGCCGACGACCTGACCATCACGTACTCGCTGCACCACTACTACGCGTTCCTTACCGGCCGCGCGCTGCCCGGACGCGTCAACTACGGCTACGTCCAGCTCGCGGTACCCGACCTCGAAGCGCGGCTGCGGCGAGCGGAGACGCGGCGGGACTGGGACACCTTCTGCATCAACGACGCCTTTTCGACGTTCGCCCAGCTGCAACACCAGATGACCATCCTCGAGCCGTTCATGGAGGCGTACTTCCCGGTTGCGAGCCCCTACGAGCTGAGGATCTCCGGGTGAAGTTCGCCTTCCTGATCCACAACATGTACGGCGTCGGTGGCACCAACCGGGCCGTGCTGAACCTGGCCACCGCACTGGTCGGTCGCGGGCACGGCGTGGAGATCGTCTCGGTGTTCCGCCGCACCGACGAGCCGATGTTCGCCATCGACGACCGGATCGCGCTCGTCCCGCTCCTCGACACCCGACCGAGGCGTCCCGACCGGGCCGATCCCCGGCTCCGGGAGCCGTCCCTGCTGGTGCCGAAGAGCGAGGAGTTCCACACCCAGTACAGCCGGCTGACGGACGAGCGGATGATCGACTACCTGCGCTCGACGGCGGCCGACGTGATTGTGGGTACCCGTCCGGGAATCAACGTGGTGGTGGCGCGGCACGGCCCCGACCACGCGGTCCGCGTGGCGCAGGAGCACATGACGCAGGATCTGATCGACGACGTGCTGAAGGAGGAGATCCGGCTCTCGTACGACCGGATCGACCTGGCCTTCACGGTGACCGAGGCCGACGCCGCTGCGTTCCGATCGGGCAACCCGGTGCCACACACCCGCGTCGTGGCACTACCGAACAGCGTTCCCCAGCCCACCGTGTCGCCGGCCGACGGAACAAACCGGATCGTGGTCAGTGCGGGGCGGCTCGACCCGATCAAGAGGTACGACCGGCTCATCGCCGCCTTCGCGCGGGTCGCTGGCGATCATCCGGACTGGAAACTGCGGATCTACGGCGATGGACCACAACGCCCCGCGCTGGTCGCACAGGTCCGCGAGTTGGGTATGTCCGACCAGGTTCAACTGATGGGCCGGCGCGAGGACATGTCCACGGAGTGGGTCAAGGGCTCGATCGCGGCGGTCTCCTCCGAGCGAGAATCGTTCGGCATGACCATCGTGGAGGCGATGCGGCTCGGCCTGCCGGTGGTCAGCACCGACTGCCCGGTCGGACCCCGCGAGATCATTCAGCACGGAGTTGATGGTCTGCTGGTCCCGATGGACGACACCGACGCGTACACCTCGGCGTTGCGAACGCTGATGCACGACGACGATCTCCGGGCCCGGCTGGCCCAGCAGGCGTTGGTGAACGCGGCGCGGTTCGACCCGGACACGCTTGCCGACTCCTTCGCCCAGCAGTGCGACGCCGTGCTGGTCGAGCGGGGCGCGACGCCCGGGCGGCCTGCGCGGGTCGCCCGGGCGGGCAAGGGGCCGCGAGCCGGCCGTTCGGTGCTGGCTCGTGGCGGTGAACTGGTTCGGGAACCCGATCTGGTCCGGCTGTTGGGCGACCCGGTCCTGCGCGGGATCGCGGGCAGTGACCTCGTCCGTCGGGCGAGCATGGGTGCACTGGTTCGCCTCTCCCGCATTCGGCAGGCCCGGGCCACGTCTGCCCGGTTGCAGAAGGCGATCCGGCGGAGGGCCGCCGCACCGGCCGCCGGACCGAAGGTGGACTGTCAGGTATTGCCGGACCATGGCCTCAGCCTGAGTATCGACGCCGCGGGTCTCGCCGTGGGCGGGCAGCTGTTGCTAGGCGACCGGGACACCGGGCACAAGGTGCGGGTGCCACTGGAACCACAAGACGACGGGGCACGCCAGGTGGCGGTGCTGCCCGTCGACGCGTTGCCGGAGGGCCGCTGGAACGCGTATCTTCAGCCGCTGACGGGGGCGCGCCTCCGGCTGTGCCCGGACCGGATCGACACGCGGGTACTCGCCGGCGGTCACCGACCGGCGGATGATCCGGCCGTCGGGTACGCGGTCCGTTCGCACCTGCCGTACCGCACGGCGGACGGCTTCCTGGCGGTGCGCAGCTGGGTCCGGGCAGAGCACGCCGAGGTGCGGCGGATCGCGCTCAGCGGTGAGCGGGTGTCGATCGAGGCCGTCTGGTGCGGATCCGGCATTCCCGAGCAGGCCGTGCTCCACCGACGGGGTCACCACGAGTGCGCGGTGTCTGTGCCGGTGGTACGAACCCGCGGCGGCCACCTGCGTATCGACGTGGCTGTCGACGAGTTGGCCGCACATCGACTGGGCCGATACGAGGACTGGGATTTGTGGCTGCGGCAGGCCGGCACGGACCGTGAGGTCCGGTTGGGTCTGCTCGTCGACGACGTCGTCGACAAGAAGCTCGTCTACAACTACCCGGAGATCTACCTGGTGGACGATCCGGGGCTGGATCTTGTCGAGGAGGACCCGGCGCCACTGCTGCGGGTCCGCCCGTACTACACCCGCGACAGCGAACTGTCGATCGTCGTCGTCGACCGCCCATGAGTACGGACACGAGGAGAAACGAGCGGTGACCGAGTCGAAGCCCACGCAGGGAGAAGCACCCCGCGCGCTGGCCGAACCCACCGGGTTCGTGGAGGTGTACCGCCGGGTGCTGAGCCCGCAGACCCGGCGTGCCATCGCGACGAAGGTGAGCCCCCGGGCCCGACACCAGCTGAAGCAGTGGGTCGCCCGGGCTGCGCGGGACGGCAACCTCTCCGAGCGCCGGGGCGAACGGTTGGCCCGCCGCCAGCCGGAGTTGCTGGCCGGCGCGGACCGGGTGGTCGTCACCGCCGATCGGGGACCCCGGGTGGCCCGGATCGGGGCGTCGGTGACACCCCTGATGGCACGACTGGACAATCTCACCGCGGTGACGGCGGCGCTCGACGAGGCCGGGGTACCCCACTTCCGGGTACGCGGCGAAAGCTCCCGATCGTCGGTGGTGGCCGTCGACGCCGAGCACCGCGCGCGGTCGTACGCCGCGCTCGCCGCCGCCTGCGGTCGGGTCCCCGGCTACGTCTCCGTGCCGGACGACACCGGGCAGCCGGCCGCCGGGTTCGAACCGAAGACCTGGGACCGGCTGGCGGACGCCCCGGTGTTGCGGCTGACCTGGTACTGGACGGACCCCCAGCGGCGGCTGGTGCTGGGGCAGGCGTACGGGTGCGACGTCGAGTTCTGGACCCGGGAGGGTGACACGCTCGTCGCGCCGCGGCCCAACATCGTCGCCGAACAGGTGACGGTGGCGGCGCCGCTGGTCCTCGTACCGGAGTCGCGGTTCACCGGCCTGGCGCCCACCTCCGCGCCCGCGACCGCCTGGACCCGTCCGGAGTTCGCCGCGCCGCGCCCCGACGACGTGCCGTTCCCGGTCGACGTGGTCTACACCTGGGTCGACGGCGCCGACCCGGCCTGGCTACGCCGGCGGGCCGAGGTGGCCGGCGTGCCGTACCACGCGGAGGCGGCCAGCGCGGCCCGCTTCCTCAGCCGCGACGAGCTGCGCTACTCGCTGCGGTCGCTGCACCTGTTCGCACCCTGGGTACGCCATGTCTACCTGGTGACCGACGACCAGGTGCCGACCTGGCTGGACCCGTCCGCCACCGGGCTGCGGGTGGTCAGCCACCGGGAGATCTTCACCGACCCGACGGTGCTGCCGACGTACAACTCGCACGCCATCGAAAGTCAACTGCACCACATCGACGGGCTCTCCGAGCACTTCCTGTACTTCAACGACGACGTCTTCCTCGGCACCGAGGTGCTGCCCCAGGACTTCTTCCTGGCCAACGGCATCTCCCGGTTCTTCCCCTCGCCGGCGCTGGTGCCGCCGGGCCCACCCGCCGCCGGGGACATCCCGTCGTCGGCGGCCGGGAAGAACAACCGGGCGTTGATCGCGGATCGGTTCGGCACCGTGCTGACGCAGAAGATGAAGCACATGCCGCACGCGCTGCGGCGGAGCGTGCTGCAAGAGATCGAGCAGACGTTCCCGGAGCAGTACCGGCGGACCGCGGCGAGTCAGTTCCGCAGCATGGACGACCTGTCGGTCGCCTCGTCGCTGCACCACTACTACGCGTTCCATACCGGTCGCGCGGCGCCGGGAAACCTGCGGTACACCATCGCCGAGCTGTCCAACCCGGACACACCCGCCCGGTTGGCTCACCTGCTCGCCCGTCGGGATCGGCAGGTGTTCTGCCTGAACGACGCGTTCTCCGTCGAGGAGGACCTCGACCGGCAGATGGCGCTGCTCATCCCGTTCCTGGAGACGTACTTCCCGGTGCCGAGCCCGTGGGAACGCGCCTGAACCCACCCCGGACACGACGGTGGCCGGCCGCGCCCTCCCCGGCGACGACCGACCACCGTGCCCTCACGGGCGATCGGGCTCAGTACGAGTAGCCCGAGCCACCAGCGTCGTTCGAGCCGCTGTCCGCCGGCGGTGCGACCGCCTTCGGCGTGCCCTTGGGCAGGCAGCTCAGGTTCTTCTTGCCGTCCGGCTGGACCACGAACCAGGTGCCACCGACAGCCTGGCCCTTCCACTGACCGGGCTTCTTGTCACCGATGTAGCGGTAGACCGGCCAGCCGCCGACGGTGAGCTGACGGGTGCCGTCCTGCCGGGTCACGCTGCCGACCTTGTCGTCGGAGACGCCGGTGAGCTGCGGGTTGCCGTCGGTCAGGGCCGGGGGCCACACCTCGGCGCACTTGTCGACGCAGTTCGACGACGGCGGGTCGGCGGTGTCCTTGTCGAAGCGGTACAGGATCCAGCCGTCCTGGTCGATGACCACCTTGCCCATCCGGGCGACACTCTTACCGACCAACTTCTCCGTCAGGTCGACGTCCGCGGGCGGGGCGTCGGCGGCCGGCGCCTCCGCGGACGCCGAGGCCTCAGGTTCAACCGTCGCGGTGGGCTCGGCCGCGGCGACGGCGACCGGCTCGGCCGCGCTCGAGTTCGCCCCGTCGTAACCCGCGGGAGCGCAGGCCGTTAGTGCGACCATCGCGCTCGCGACGATGACGGTCCGCTTCATCTGTGCCACGTGCCCTCCTCATTCTTGACAGTTCACCCATAGGTACGGCGGGCGGGCTGTCAAGGTTGAAGTAGTAACAGTGGTCAATTTCACGTAATTCGATTGAACCGTTTCCGGCCGCGCTGCGTACGCCCCAGCGAGGGGTTCCTCACGCAACGACAGATCGGCGCCGGTCATTGTCACAATGACCGGCGCCGATGCGGTAAGCACGCTTACATGGGTACGGTCACCAGCGGACTCGCCACCCCGTTGGCATCCACCGACTGCACCTGGAGCTGCTTGATGTCCTTCGGCAGAGCCGACGTCGAGGCGCTCAGTTCGAGACCCTGCGGTCGGGTGCTGGTGCCATAACCGCCATCCGGCACCGACCAGCTCGAGATGACCTCGGTGCTGCCGTTCTTGCGTACCACCACCAGCCTGCAGACGCGTGGGCCGGGCAGCTTCCGCAGACTGAAATTGATCCGGGTGCCGTAATCCTTGGTCACCAGGAACATGGTGGTCTGCACACCGGTGGTCGGGTCGGTCGCCTCGACCTGGTCGCCCTCCACCTCGGTGCCGCCCACACCCGGGCCGCTCGGTGCGGCCGTCGGCACGCTCGTCGGCGGGTCGTTCGGTGCGCTCGGCGTCGACTCGGCGAGCACCCCCGGCGACTGCTCGTTACCGGTCACGCTGACGAAGCCGTACCCGCTCAGACCGCCGAAGACCACCACAGCGGCGGCCGTCGCGAGCATCTGACGAAACCGGGTACGCCGCCGGTGGGCCCGGACCGCGCCGAGCGTCCGGTCCAGTAGGGCCGGGTCGGTCGCCGTCTGCTCCAGCGCCATCATCGTCTCGCCGTCGATGTCGGAGAGCAGCCCCACCACCGGCACCATCGTCTCCAACTCGGCCGCGCACGCCCAGCAGGTGGCGAGATGCTCCTCGAACCGCTCAGTGTCCTGCTCGTCAAGCACACCGAGCGCGTACGCCGCGACGTCCATGTGGTCCGGCCGGCTCATTCTGTCACCCCCCGCTCCTGCAGAGCCGTGCGCAGCGCGCGCAGCGCGTAGTAGACCCTCGACTTGGCGGTGCCCAGCGGCAGGCCCAACTCCTCGGCGGCCTCCGGCACCGTCCGCCCCCGGAAGTACGTCGAGATCAGGATCTCCCGGTGCGACTGACTGAGCGTACGCAGCGCGTCCGCCACCGTCATGGTCCGCAGCACCCGGTCGGTGCTGTCCGCCTCGGCGAACGCGGTGAGGTCCCGGTCGTACGTCTCCGGCGGCCGGGCCTCCTGGCTGCGGTGCTCGTCGATGGCGATGCGGCGGGCCACCGTGACCAACCACGGCCGCAACGACCCCTGCCCCTGGGTGCCCAGGCGGTGCGCGTTGCGCCAGGCCCGCAGCAGCGTCTCCTGGACGATGTCCTCCGCGCGCTGCCGGTCCCCCCCGGTGAGGCGCATGACGAACATCAGCAACGGACCCGCGTGCTCGGCATAGAGCTGACGGATCAATTGGTCGGAGTGGCTGGCCTCGGTTGACGTCGCCTGATGGCGCCCGGGCGCCGGTCGCGGCGTCACCGGACCATTCTGGCGAGGCGTCGCCCGCGCGTCGACCCCCCGGGCAGACGAGGTTGACCGTGACGACGGTCGCGCCGACAACCAGTCAGCGCGTACCGCGTCGCCATGCCAACCGGCCGCCACCGCGTGCATGCAGACCTCCGGGATTGTCCGTGACCAACGCCGGCCCACAAGGTGGGCCGCCCGGTGGTACGCAGCACCGGCCCCAACGGATCAACAAACGGCGAAAAAAAGTTCTGCGCCGCTGATGAGTGGACGGTCAGCGGCGGACCGAGAACAGGCCAGGCGGTGGCGGATCGGAGCCCGTCGCGTCGGCATCACGGACGATCTGCGCGCCGCCGGCGAAGCGATCCAGCTCGTCGCCGGCCACCACCCGGCCGGGGAACCAGTCGCCGGCAGCGCGTCTGGTCAGCTCCGGCACCGGCGGCGTGGACCGCCCGGCGACCAGCACCAGATTCCCGTACCGGCGCCCGCGCAGCACCGCCGCGTCCCCGACCAGACAGGCCCGCGGCAGCACCGAACGGACCGTGGCGACCTGCCCACGGGCGTGCCGCAACGGCGGGCCGTCGGCCAGGTTCGCCAGGTACCAACCGGAGGGACGCAACACCCGGGCCACCTCGGCCGCGTACTCCACCGACGTCAGGTGCGCCGGGGTACGCGCACCGGAGAACACGTCGGCGACCACCACGTCGTAGCTGGCCTCCCGGGTCGACGTCAGCACCGCCCGGGCGTCCTCCACCCGGACCCGCAACCGGGCGTCGGACGGCCACGGCAACGCCCGACGGACCAACTCCACGAGCGCGCCGTCCACCTCGGACACCCGCTGGGTCGATCCGGGGCGGGTGGCGGAGACATACCGGGGCAGGGTCAGGGCGCCGCCACCCAGATGCAGCACCCGCAGCGGTTCGCCGGCCGGAGCGATCAGATCCACCGCGGCGGCCAACCGCCGCACGTACTCGAACTCCAGGTGGGTGGGGTCGGTCAGGTCGACGTGCGACTGCGGCGCGCCGTCCAGCAGCAGCGTCCACGAGCCGGCCCGGTCCGGATCCGGCACCAGCTCCGCCAGCCCGGTGTCCACCTGCTCGACAACCCGGTCACCCGCCCGTTTACGCCCCACCGGAACCAGTATCCGCGTTCAACGGGCGGCGCGGGCCGCAGCGGTCAACGCGCGGTGCAGCAGCCGGGAATCGCCGAGCAGGGCCCGCAGCCGGCGCTCCAGGCCCGCGATCGGGATCAGGTTCTGCGGGGCCCGCGGATCCTTGTACGGAGTCGACGCGAAGCGCGGCAGGGTCACCAACGACAGGTCGGCCAACTCGATCGCCGCCTCGACGGGCAGGTCGGCGGAGCACTCGACCCGGACGATGCCCGCCCACGGCGCGCCGATCGCCACCGGCAGCCGCAAATACCACGACCAACCACCCCAGGCGGTGCCCAGCCGGAACACCGGGGACCGCTCACCCGACCCCATGCCGGTCACCACGGCGGTCAACCGGGCATCCAGGTACTGACTGTGCTGCGTCTTGATGTAACCCAGGGTGCGCGGCAACTGCCGGCGACTGCGCAACGGGCCGTCCACCACCAACAGGTCACCGTCGACCCGGGCGGCGTCGGACACCGCCACCTCCAACGCGGTCAGTGGACCCTGCACGGCGGCCGGCAGCTTCGCCAGCTCACCCGTGCCACCCACCCGGTGCACCGGGTAACGGATCGCGCCCGCCACCACATCCTGCGCCGACGGGCTCGCGGTGAACAGACCCCGACCAACCCGGGTACCCGCCAACTGCGCCGCACCCCGGCCCAGGTCGCACCGGACCACGCCGGCCGCGTACGAGGCGGCCAACCCGGGAAACGACACGCCGTCGGACTCGGCCGTCCAGATGCTCGCGTCGATGCGCCGAACCCCGTCGACCAGCAACACCACGTCGGGCGCCAGCACCCCGGGGCGTACCCCGATGGCCCGCCAGTCCACGGCGGGCAACTCCACGTCCGCGTCGACCTGGGCGCTGCTCTGCGCTGCCGGACCGGCGGCGGACGCCTCGAACGACGCCCCGTACGCCGGATCCCACGAATCCACGAAGAACGCGGCGTCGCTCACCGAGCTGGCCTTTCGTTCGCGACTGCGGGGCTCCGCTGCGCTGCACTCCTCGCGCTCACCGGGCTGGCCTTTCGTTCGCGACTGCGGGGCTCCGCTGCGCTGCACTCCTCGCGCTCACCGGGCTGGCCTTTCGTTCGCGACTGCGGGGCTCCGCTGCGCTGCACTCCTCGCGCTCACCGGCCGGTCCGCTCCACGCGGGCGGACCGGGCATCCTTGCGCACCTCGAAGCGGACCGGGATCCGCTCTGCCAACGCCGGCACGTGGGTGACCACGCCGACCATCCGATCGCCCCGGGCCGCCAGGTTTTCCAGGGTCGCCGCCACCGTGTCCAGGGTGGCGGCGTCGAGCGTGCCGAAACCCTCGTCCAGGACTATCGACTCCAGGCTCGCCGCCGTGGTGGACATCCCGGCCAACTGCTCGGAGAGCGCCAACGCCAACGCCAGCGACGCCTGGAACGTCTCACCGCCGGAGAGGGTCCGCACGCCGCGACGCAGCCCCGCGTCGTGGTGGTCGACCACCACGAACTCACCCTTGTCGTGCACCAGCTCGTACTGCCCGGAGGACAACTCCCGCAGGATCCCCGACGCGCCGTCGACCAGCAGATCCAACGCCTCGGCCAGCAACCACCGCTCGAAGTTGTTGGCCCGCAGGTGCCCGGCGAGCGCGCGCGCCACCTGCGCCTCCCGCTCGTGCCCCGCCCGCTGCTCGCGCAACGTCCCGGCCTGCTCGCGACGCTCGTGCAGCCGCCGTCGGTCGGCGTCGGCCCGCTCCACCGCCACGGTCGCCGCGTGCACCGGGTCGTCCCCGACCGGCACGTCGGCGGCGGCGAAGATGCCCGCGATGGCCCGCTGCACCCCGTCGGCCACCGACTCGGCCTCCGCCACCGCGGCGGCCCGACCGGCCCGATCGGCGCGGCGGCGGTCCGCCTCGGTGGTCGCCCAGTCGGTCAGCGCCGCCCACGCGGCAGCCACGTCGTCCCGGTCGGTCGACGGTGGGCCGAACCGGGCCAACCCGTCCCGGGCGGTGTCGAAGGCCCGCCACGCCGCCCGCAGCCGTTCCTCAGCGGCGTCCACAGCGGCCCGGGTCTGCCGAGCGGTCTCGCGGCCGGCCCGGACCGCGGTCGCCGCCTCCTCCAACGCGCGCCGCAGCCGGGCGTGCTCGGCCAACTCCCGGCGCAGCACGGCAGGCTCGGCCGCGCCGGAGAGCTGCCCGTCCAGCTCGGCCAGCCGGGCCTCCACCTGCTCCTGCCGGGCTCGCCCCTGCACCAGCAGCCGCTCCAGCTCCCGCGCCGCCGTGTCCCGCTCCTGCACTGTCGTCTGCGCGGCCTTGGTCGCGGCCCGCGCGGCCTTGCCCGCCGCCGTCGCGGCGGCCACCGCCGAATCGGCAGGCACCGCCGGCACCTCGGCCACCGGCTGCTCGCACACCGGGCACGCCGCACCGGCGTGCAGGTGCACCCGCAGGCTCACCGCCAGGTCGGCGGCCTTCGCCTCCTCGTGCGCCCGGAAGGCCGCCTCCAACTCGGCGTCGGCCCGCTCGGCGACCACGCGTGCGGCGGCCAGGGCCGCCACCGCCGCGGCGTGCTCGTCGTTCGCCGCGCGCACCGTCGCCCGGACCGTGTCGGCCTCGCCGGACAACCGATCTCGATCGTCGTACGCCCGCAGTTGCAGTCGCAGCGCGCTCTCGTCACCGGCGGCGGCCAGCTCGCCGCGCAGCTTGTCCTCCCGCTCCTCGGCCAGCGACACCGCGGTCGCCGCCGCCTCGGCGTCGGCCCGCGCCGCGGCGACCGCGCGAGCGACAGCGGCCACCCCAGCCGGCGCGCGCACCCCGGTCAGAACGGTCAGCTCGTCGTCCAGCGCCGTCAGCGCCGCCGCGGCCTCCCGTGCGGTGACCCGGGCCGCCGCCAGCTCCGGCACCGCCTCGGCCACCGCGGAGGCCAGCTCGGCCATCCGGTCCACCCGGGCGTCGGCCTCGGCCAACGCCTCGTCGTCCACGCCTGTCAACCCGGCGAGCACCTGGTCGACCGCCTCCAGCCGGGCCTCCGCCTGCGCGGCGCGCGCCGTCGCCTTCTTCTGCACGTCCTCGTAGACGCCGAGGCCCAGGAGGTTGACCAGGATCTGTTGCCGCGTCGCCGGCTTGGCGTGCAGGAAGTCGGCGAACTGCCCCTGTGGCAGCACCACACAGCTGGTGAACTGCTCGTACGGCAGCCCCACCGCCTCCAGCACCGCCTGCTCCATCTCGGCGGGGGTGCCGGCCACCACCTCGCCGAGGTCGTCCGGGCTCAGGCCGGTGTCCAATTTGGTGACGTCGAAGCCGGCCGGCATCAGCTGCAACCCGGCGTTCGCTGTCTTCACGTTGCCTCGGCCGTCCCGGCGGACCACCCGGGTCGCCACGTACCGGGCGCCGCCGGACTCGAAGACCAACCGCACCCGCGCCTCGGTCGCCGACGGCGCGAGCGCGTTCGCCAACCCTCGGGCGCCACCCCAGCGGGGCACCATGCCATAGAGGGCGAAACAGATGGCGTCCAGCACTGTGGACTTGCCCGAACCGGTCGGGCCGATCAGCGCGAAGAAGTCGGCGTCGGTGAAGTCGACTGTGGTCTCGTCCCGGAAGACCGTGAACCCGGCCATGTCCAACCGCATCGGACGCATCAGTGATCGACCTCCTCGAAAAGCTCGTCGAAGAGCTCCCGGACACCCTCGTCGGCGTGGCCCCGGCTGTCCAGGTAGTCGGCGAACAACTCCCGAGGTGAACGCCCCGACCGCTGGGCGATGCGCGCGCCACTGCCCGGCGCGGCCAACAGCTCCGGGTCGATCCGGATCTCCAGGGCCCGGGGGAGCAGCTCCTGGATCTCCTCGCGCAGGCCGGCGCGGGGTTGCTCCCGCACGAACACCCGCAGCCACGCGTCCGGCGCCTCGATCTCGGCGAGCTGGGCCAGGGTGCCCCGCACCGTCCGCAGCGCGCTCGCCGCCGTCACCGGCACCTCCCGCACCCGGGCGGCGGTGCTGGCCGTCACCTCGACGATCGTCACCGAGGGGATGTTCTCCTGCTCGCCGAAGTCCACAGCGAGCGGGCTGCCGCTGTAGCGGACCGGGCAGGGGCCCGCGACCCGCTGCGCCCGGTGCAGGTGACCAAGCGCCACGTAGTGCGCGGTGGCCGGGAAGACGGTGGCCGGGACGGCGTAGCCCAACACGGTGTGTGCGTCGCGCTCACCACCACCGGTGGCCGCGCCGGTCACCGTCAGGTGCGCGGTGACCAGGTGCACCCGGTCCGGTTCGGTGAAACCCTCGGTCAGTCGCCCCAGCACCCGGCCCAGGTGGTCGGCGTACGTCTGGTTGGTCTCCGCGGCGGTCAGCTCGTACATTTCCAACGCGCGCACCGCGTACCGCTGGGACAGGAACGGCAACGCGGCCAGCCGCCACCGCTCGCCACCGGCGGTCGTGCCGTCGATGACGTGCTCGTCCGGATTTTCCCGTACCCCTCCGCGCAGCGTGATGCCGGCGGCATCGGCCCACGGGCGCAGCGCGTCCAGCGCCGGGCCGTTGTCGTGGTTGCCGCCGATCGCCACCACGTCCGCGCCGGTCCGCCGCAACGCCGTCAACGCCCGGGTGACCAGGCGGGTCGCCTCCGAGCTGGGCGCGGCGGTGTCGTAGAGGTCACCGGCGACGATCACCAGATCCGGCTGCTCGGCACGGGCGATCTCGATCACCCCGGCCAGCACGGCCTTGTGCTCGTCGGCCCGGGACTGCCCCTTGAGCACCTTTCCCACGTGCCAGTCGGAGGTGTGCAGGATCTTCATGGCTGTGCCGGCCCCTACCTAGAACGGGATGTCGTCGTCGGTGCTGCCGCCGCCGGAGCCCACCACGGCGAACGGGTCGGCGGACTGGGTGATCGAGCGCAGCGTCTCCGATGGTGCCCGGCCCGCCTCGGAGACCCGGGTGGCCCAGGCCGGGAACGGGAACTCCAGGCAGAGCGGCACCGGGATGTCCGGCTGGTTGACGAACATGGTGCCCGGCTTGGCCAGCAACGCTCGCTGGCGCTGCGCGGGCGGCAGGAAGCCGTACTCCGGGCGGGACGCCTCGGCCGGGTCGAGCCGGCCGACCACCCGGATCGCCGAGTTGGTGACGATCCGCCGCTCCACCTCGCTCGCCGTCTGCTGCGCGCCGATCAGGATCACCCCGAGCGAGCGGCCCCGCTCGGCGATGTCCAGCAGGACCTCCTTGATCGGCGAGGAGCCCTCCCGGGGGGCGTACTTGTTGAGCTCGTCGAGCACCACGAAGAGCAGCGGCTTGGCGGTGCCGGACTTCTCCTTGCGCTCGAACTCGCTCTTCAGCGTCACACCCACCACGAACCGCTGGGCGCGGTCGGGAAGGTTGTGCAGGTCGACCACCGTGACCTGCGCCGACTCGCTCGTGTTGATCGAGTGGGGGCGACGGGTGGCGAGGTCACCGCGGATCAGCCGGGCCAGGTCCTTCTTACTGCCGATCAACCGCCGGGCGAACGCGTTGACGGTGCCCAGCCCCACCGCGCTGCCCGCCCAGTCGGAGCGGGTCTCGTCGTCGTTCAGCTGATCGACGATGTGGTCGACCAGGTCACCGTAGGAGCCGAGCCGGACGCCGTCGATGCTCACCCCGCCGTCGGCGGGCTGGGCGTAGCGGGCCAGGTGCGCGGCCACCGAGTGGACCACCATCGTGTACTGCTGGCGCTCGTCGTCGGCGTCGGCGAAGACGTACGGCAGCAGGCGGTCGGTGCAGAACTCGCTGAGCGTCCAGTAGAACGAATCCACCCCGGTGAGCCGGCTGCTCACATCCGGTGTGCCGGCCGCGTCGCCGACCCGGGGTGGGGCGTACACCCGCACGTCGGGGAAGGCGCCGGCGCTCAACCCGAGCTTCGCGTACGCCGCGCGGGTGGGCTCGTCGAGGCGGGTGTTGGGGTGGTCCAGGAAGAGCAGATCCTCACCCTTGACGTTGAAGATCAGCGCCTTGGCGTTGACCGCGTCGCCGCCCAGCACCCCGGAGCGGAACACCGAGTAGAGCAGGAAGGTCGCGAAGCTGGTCTTGGTGGCCACCCCGGAGATGCCGGAGATGGAGACATGCGCGCCCCGGCTGCCGTCGAGGAAGTCGGCGTTGAGATAGACCGGGACCCCGTCCCGACCCATCCCCATCGGGATGCGCCGTTCCATCCGGTCGAAGTGCAACGCGCGCGCCCGGGCGTCACCCTCGGCCCGGTGCACCACAGCGCCCGGGGTCGGCGGCACGTACAGCTCCGGATCGACACGCGTGGTGGTGATCTCGGCCGCCTCCTGCACCTGGGCGGGCAGCGTGCCGTCGGCGATGGCGAACACGTCGGAGTCGAACTGGGCGCCCTCGTGCCGAGCGCGGACCTGGGTGACCACCCCGGCGATGGTCACCGGCTCCCGGTTCGGCAGCTCCCGTCGGGTGACCACCACGTCGTCGAGCTGGAGGTAGCTGCCGGGCGCCACGGCCGTCCAGAACTGCAACGGGGTGGCGTCGGCGGTGCCCAGCACCCGCCCGACCGCCTCGCCCGGGCTGTCGAGGTCGGCGTCGGTCATCGGGCGACTCGGGTCGGTCGGGCAGCACGGTCGGGAACCATGGTGTGCATCCTGCCCGAGGAGTACGACAGGTCGCCACGCGACGCGGCGGACGACACCATGCGCCGTCACACTCACCACGGTGGGTGCGTGACCGGGCGACGGCGGGTTACCGGCGGGCGTGGCGGAGCATGAGGACGCCGTCGTCGGCGGCGAGCACGTGCCGCAGTGGCAGGTGCCGGGACGGTGTGGTGTCGCCGGCGGTGATCCGGCCGGGGCCGGGCCCGGCGAGCAGCGGCGAGACGGTGAGGCACAGCTCGTCCACCAGGTCGGCGGCGGTGAGCGTGCCGAACAGGTGCGGGCCGCCCTCGCAGAGCAGTTGGGTGAGCCCGCGTCGGTGTAGCTCGGCGAGGCCGGCGGCCAGGTCGACCCGCTGGGTGCCGCAGGGCAGCACGTCGGCGACGTCGGTGAGGCCGGGTGGCGGGTCGGCATCGGCGTGGGTGAGCACGATCGGTCGGGTCGGCGCGTCGGCGAAGGCGGCCTGCGCCGGGTCCAGGTCCAGCGACCCGGAGACGACCACGAGCGTGGGGTACTCGGCCAGCCCGTTGGCGCGGCGCCAGGCGCGGCGGTGCTCGTCGAGGCGGACCGCCCGGTACCCCTCGTGGCGGAGCGTTCCGGCGGCCACCACCAGGGCGTCGCAGACCATCCGCAGCAGGCCGAACACCCGCTTGTCCGGCTCGCCGGAGAGCCCGGCGGAGTAGCCGTCCACGCTGACCGCGCCGTCCAGGCTCGCCACGAAGTTCACCCGCAGGTGGGGCTCGTCGGAGCGGCCGTAGAGGGTGGTCAGAGCGGCGTCGTCGAGTGGCTGCGCCGACGGCTCGGGCCAGAGCCGTCGGATCGGAATTCTGACGGTCATTCGCCGGCCGGACCGGTGACCGGAGGGGTCGGTTCGGCGGTACGGTGCTGGCAGTCGCACCAGTTCCGGCGCGGGCAGTCGTCGTGTCGCCGGGCCCGGCACGCTCGGCAGATCATGCTCGCAGCCTAAGCCGCGGGAGGACAGGACAGCATGTCGCGTCAGATCTTCCAGCTGAAGATGACCCTCGCCGGGACCCGCCCGCCGGTGTGGCGTCGGGTGCTCGTGCCGGCCGGCTACACGCTGGACCGGCTGCACCGGGTGGCGCAGCACGCGATGGGTTGGCGGGACTGCCACCTGCACTCGTTCGAGATCGACGCGGTGCAGTACGGCGAGCCCGACCCGGACGGGGAGTTGGCGCTGCACGACGAGCTGGACGCGCGGCTCGACGCGGTGCTCGGCAAGGGCAGCCGGTTCTCCTACACCTACGACTTCGGCGACTGGTGGGAGCACGACCTGGTCGTGGAGGACGCGCTGACCGCCGACCCGGACGAGCGGTACCCGGTCTGCCTGGCCGGCGAGCGGGCCTGCCCGCCGGAGGGCATCGGCGGGCCGTCGGGTTACCAGGCGCTCCTGGAAGCCCTGGACGACGCGACCGCCGCAGCCGACGTCGTCGGCTCCCGCCACGCGATGCTGCGTGACTGGGCGGGTTCCACCTTCGACCCGTCCCGCTTCGACCCCGACCGCGCGACCATCCTCCTCCGCCGCTTCTGCTAACCGCCTCCCACCCGTTGTTGATCAAGAAACGCGCGGTGTTGGTGGGGTAGGCGGTGGGGGAGTGATCAGCGGTAACGATCTGGGAACGCTCCCAACGCCCTATTGACACTCCCGTTACCCGCCGGCAATCTCATGGGAGCGCTCCCGAGGGTGGCATGGATCACTGACGCATCCCCGGCCTGGCGCGATGAGCACCCCCCCACCACACACATCCAGCCTCACCACCGGAAAGAGGGGTCAGCGAATGAGTGTCACCACGCGGCGTACCCGCCTGGCGGCCGCTGCCCTGGCCGCGATCACCGCTATCGGCGGTCTCGCGGCCTGCGGCAACGACGACGACAAGCCGGCGGCCGGCGAGAAGCCGGCCAAGCTGGTCGTCGACACCTTCGGCGAGATGGGCTACGACGAGCTCGTCAAGCAGTACGAGAAGGACACCGGCATCAAGGTCGAGCTGCGCAAGACCGCGCAGCTCGGTGAGTACCGGCCGAAGCTGGTCCGCTACCTGGCCACCGGCAAGGGCGCGGCGGACGTCACCGCCCTGGAAGAGGGCATCCTCAACGAGTTCAAGCCCAACGCGCGCAACTGGGCCGACCTCACGCCGCTGGTCGCTGACCACTCGAAGGAATACCTGCCCTGGAAGTGGGAGCTGGGCAAGGCGCCGGACGGCCGGCTGATCGGCCTGCCGACCGACGTCGGCAGCCTCGCCGTCTGCTACCGCAAGGACCTGTTCCAGGCGGCCGGCCTGCCCACCGAGCGCGACCAGGTGTCGGCGCTCTGGCCGGACTGGAAGGGCTTCCACGACGCCGGTCTGAAGTACAAGCAGGGCAGCGGCGGCAAGGCGTTCATCGACTCGATCACCGCCGTCTCCAACGGCGTGATGTTCCAGGGCAACGGTGACCTGTTCTACGACAAGGAAGACAACATCATCGCGGACACCAGCCCCGCGGTGAAGAACGCCTGGGACACCGCCACCTCGATGGCGGACATCTCCGCCAAGGCGTCCACCTGGTCGCCGGAGTGGTCGGGTGGCTTCAAGCAGGGCACCTTCGCGGCCACCTTCTGCCCGTCCTGGATGCTCGGCATCGTGTCGGAAAACTCCGGCGCGGCCAACAAGGGCAAGTGGGACGTCGCGGCCGTGCCGGGTGGCGGCGGTAACTGGGGCGGCTCGTGGCTCGCGGTTCCGGCCCAGAGCAAGTACCCGAAGGAGGCGGCGAAGCTCGCCGAGTACCTGACCAACGCCAAGGGCCAGGTGGAGGCATTCAAGCTCAAGGGCCCGCTGCCCACCAACCTGGAGGCGCTGAAGGACGAGGCCTTCCTCGGTTACACCAACGAGTACTTCAGCAACGCGCCGACCGGCAAGATCTTCGGGGAGAGCGTCGCCAAGATCCAGCCGATCCACCTGGGTCCGAAGCACCAGGCGGTGAAGGAGAACGCGCTCGAGCCGGCCCTGCGGGCGTTCGAGAACGGGCAGGCCAGCAAGGACAAGGCCTGGGAGCAGTTCACGAAGGACGCCAAGACTCAGGGTGCCTTCTGAGTGATTCCCTGCCGGTGGCGTTCGGGGCTTCCCGGACGCCACCGGCCGGTCCCCTCCGCGTAGCGCCCTGCGCGAGGGCCCCCGGGCCTCGCCGGAAAAGGAAATTTGCATGAGCCTGTCGGCCACGACGGCACGGCCGTCGCCAGCAGCACCGCCTTCTCCCGACGTCGATCGCCGACGTCGACGGGGAAGGTTACTCAACCGCCTCGATGTCAAGTACTCGCCGTACCTCTACATCGCCCCGTTCTTCCTGATCTTCGGCGTATTCGGGCTGTACCCGATGCTGCGTACCGCCTGGATGTCACTGCACGACTGGGACATGATCGGCGAGCACACGTTCATCGGCTTCGACAACTACACCCGGCTGGCGTCCGACGAGTACTTCTGGAACGCGCTGGTCAACACGTTCGGCATCTTCGCCCTGTCGACCATCCCGCAGTTGTTGCTCGCCCTCTTTCTGGCGAACCTGCTCAACCGGACCCTCCTGCGCGCCAAGACCTTCTTCCGGATGGCCATCTTCATGCCGAACGTGGTGTCGGTGGCCGCGGTCGCGATCGTCTTCGGGATGCTGTTCCAGCGGGAGTTCGGCCTGTTCAACTGGCTGCTCAGCTTCGTCGGTGTCGACCCGGTCGACTGGGACGGGCACCGGTGGAGTTCCTGGACGGCCATCTCCTCCATGGTCAACTGGCGGTGGACCGGTTACAACACCCTGATCCTGCTCGCCGGCATGCAGGCGATCCCGAAGGACCTCTACGAGGCCGCGGAGATCGATGGCGCCGGTCCGTGGCGGCAGTTCTGGCAGATCACCCTGCCCATGCTCAAGCCCACCTTCATCTTCGTGGTCATCCTGTCCACGATCGGCGGCATGCAGCTCTTCACCGAGCCCCTGCTCTTCGGCAACGGCAACATCATCGGCGGCAACCAGCGGGAGTTCCAGACGCTGGCCATGTACATGTACGAGATGGGCATCGTGAACCTGAACACCGCCGGCTACGGAGCCGCGGTCGCCTGGGCGATCTTCATGATCATCATCGTGGTGTCGCTGTTCAACTTCCTACTCGTCCGCCGCTCGGCGAAGTGAGGAGAGATCGATGATCTCGGCTTCCCAGCGCCTGTGGCGCACCAGCCCGCTGACCTACCTGGCGCTCGTCCTGGCGGCGCTGCTGTCGATCTACCCGTTCTACTACATGCTGGTGATCGGCACTCGCAGCCTGGACTCCATCAACGACGTGCCGCCACCGGTAACCCCCGCCGGCGCGTTCGGTGACAACTTCGGGCGGGTGCTCGACAACGACGCCGCCAACTTCCTCACCGGCATGATGAACTCGATCATCGTCTCCTCGGTGGTCACCGTGTCGGTGGTGCTCACCGGTTCACTGGCCGGGTTCGCCTTCGCCAAGCTGAAGTTCCGGGGCAGTAACGCCCTCCTGCTCTCGATCATCGTCACCATGATGATCCCGACCCAGATGGGCCTCATCCCGCTCTGGTCCATGATGCAGGACCTGAAGTGGGGCGACACTCTCTACGCGGTCACCGTGCCGTTCCTGGTCAGCGCCTTCGGCGTATTCATGATGCGGCAGTACGCCAGCCAGGCCATCTCCGACGAGCTGATCGAGGCCGGTCGCGTCGACGGGGCGAGCACGTTCCGGATCTACTGGAGCATCGTGCTGCCCGCGCTGCGCCCCGCCGCCGGCGTCCTCGGCCTGCTGACCTTCATGGAAACCTGGAACTCGTTCATCTGGCCGTACGCCATCCTCTCTCCGGAGAACCCGACCCTGCAGGTCTCGCTCTCCTTCCTCTCGTACGCCTACTACACCGACTACTCCCAGGTGTTCGCCGCCACCGTGGTGGGGACCATCCCCCTGGTAATCGTCTTTCTCGTGTTCGGCCGCCAGATCATCGGCGGGATCATGGAAGGTGCCGTCAAGTCGTGAGCAACCCCGCCAGCCCACCCGCCGTCGACGTCCTCGACGAGCGCCCCGGGCTGACCTTTCCACCCGGATTCCTCTGGGGGGCCGCGACGGCGGCGTACCAGATCGAGGGGGCGGCGGCCGTGGACGGCCGTACCCCGTCGATCTGGGACACCTTCAGCCACACCGATGGTCGAGTCCTCCTCGGGCACACCGGGGACGTGGCCTGCGACCACTACCACCGTCTCGGCGACGACGTCGCGCTGATGGCCGAGCTGGGCCTGAAGTCGTACCGTTTCTCGGTCTCCTGGTCCCGGGTGCAGCCCGGCGGCACCGGCGCGGCCAACCCGCAGGGTCTGGATTTCTACCGGCGACTCGTCGACGAGTTGTTGGCCAACGGTATCGAGCCGTGGCTCACCCTCTACCACTGGGATCTGCCGCAGCCGTTGGAAGACGCCGGCGGCTGGCCGGCCCGGGACACCGCGGCCCGCTTCGCCGACTACACGACCCTGGTGGCCGACGCGCTCGGTGACCGGGTGCGCTACTGGACCACGCTGAACGAGCCGTGGTGCTCCGCGTTCCTCGGCTACGGCTCCGGCGTACACGCCCCCGGCCGCACCAACGGAGCGGACTCGGTGCGCGCCGGACACCACCTGATGCTCGGTCATGGCCTGGCCGTGCAGGCACTGCGGGCCGTCCGGCCGACCGCCGAGGTGGGCGTGACCGTCAACCTCTACCCGGTCGACCCGGCCAGCGACACCCCCGCCGACCGGGACGCCGCCCGGCGGATCGACGGGTTGGCCAACCGGTTCTTCCTGGACCCGCTGCTGCGCGGGTCGTACCCGGAGGACCTGGTGGCCGACCTCAGCAGGGTGACCGACTTCGACCATGTGCGCGACGGCGACCTGGCGACCATCTCCACGCCGCTGGACCTGGTCGGGGTCAACTACTACAGCCGGCACGTGGTCGCCGCACCGGTCGAGGGCGTCGAGGCCGACCCGGCCCCGTCGTGCTGGCCGGGCAGCGAGGACGTCCGGTTCGTCACCCGTGGCGTCCCGGTCACCGACATGGGCTGGGAGATCGACGCCCCGGGTCTGACCGAGACGCTGCGCCGGGTGCACGAGTACACCGATCTGCCCCTGTACGTCACCGAAAACGGTTCCGCGTTCGTCGACTCGCTTGTCGACGGGCAGGTCGACGACGTCGACCGGCTGGCCTACTTCGACGCCCACCTGCGAGCCGCCCACGAGGCGATCGACGCGGGAGTGCCCCTGCGGGGATACTTTGCCTGGTCGTTGATGGATAATTTCGAGTGGGCCTGGGGCTACACCAAGCGGTTCGGCATGATCCACGTCGACTATGACAGCCAGGTCCGCACCCCCAAGTCCAGCGCCAAGTGGTACGCCTCGGTGATCCGGCGCAACGGTCTGGCCGCACAATAGGCTCGGGCCAGCCATCAGGACGGCCCCGGCGTCCACCTCCCGCAGGTGGCGCCGGGTCCGCCCGCCGTCGGAGGAGCAGACGATGACAACGCAGCGCACCCGGTC
The DNA here is from genome assembly GCF_018070365.1 of Micromonospora sp. D93. Classification (NCBI taxonomy): domain Bacteria; kingdom Bacillati; phylum Actinomycetota; class Actinomycetes; order Micromonosporales; family Micromonosporaceae; genus Micromonospora; species Micromonospora sp. D93. The sequence continues at coordinate 289,731 of NZ_JAGPXW010000001.1, forward strand.
GCTCGGGCGCCCGACCCTCGACGCGGTCGCGGCGCGTGCCGGCGTCGGTCGGGGCACGGTCTCCCGCGTGGTCAACGGCTCGCCCCAGGTCAGCCCGGAGGCCCGGGCCGCGGTCCAACAGGCCATCGCGGAGCTGGGCTACGTGCCGAACCGGGCCGCCCGTGCGCTCGTCACCCAGCGGACCGACTCCGTCGCGCTCGTGGTGTCCGAATCCGGCGAGCGGGTCTTCACCGAGCCGTTCTTCGCCGCGATCGTACGGGGGATCAGCTCGGGGCTGCTGGAGACGCCGATGCAGCTCTGGCTGGCCATGGCACAGTCGCCGGTGGAACGGGAGCGGGTCGAGCACCACCTCACCAACCAGCACGTCGACGGCGTGCTACTGCTGTCGTTGCACGACTCCGACCCGCTGCCGACGCTGCTGGAGGAGCGCGGCCTGCCCGCCGTGCTCGGCGGTCGGCCCGCCCGAATGCTGCAACCGGGCGCCCAACCGGCCTGGTTTGTCGACGTGGACAACGTTGGCGGAGCCCGGCAGGCGGTGGAGTACCTGGCGAGGCAGGGGCGGCGACGGATCGCCACCATCGCCGGAACGCAGGACATGGGCGTGGGCCTGGCCCGGTTGACCGGCTACACCGAGGCGGTCAAGGCCACCGGGGCCGGCGTCAACCCCGACCTGATCGCGTACGGCGACTTCAGCGAGGGCAGCGGCGCGGCCGCCATGGGTCGGCTGCTGGACGCCTGCCCGGACCTGGACGCGGTCTTCGTCGCCTCCGACCTCATGGCGTTCGGTGCGCTGCGTACCCTGCGCGAGGCCGGCCGGCGCGTGCCGCAGGACGTCGCGGTGATCGGCTTCGACGACGCCACGATCGCCCTGCGGGCGGAGCCGCCGCTGACCACTGTCTTCCAGCCGGTGGAGGAGATGGGCCGGCAGATGGCCCGCCTGCTGGTGGCCCGGATCCGTGGCGAGGAGCTACCCGCCTCCCACATCCTCCTGGACACCCAACTGGTCCACCGAGCCTCCGCCTAACCCACCCCCCGTGGTCAGTGGGTCCAGCGGCGGAGTTCGCGCTTGGCCAGGGAGTTGCGGTGGACCTCGTCGGGGCCGTCGGCGAGGCGCAGGGTGCGGGTCTGCGCCCAGAGGGCGGCCAGTGGGGTGTCCTGGCTGACGCCGGCGCCGCCGTACCCCTGGATGGCCTTGTCGATCACCCACTCCGCCATCGCCGGCGTGCCGATCTTGATGGCTTGGATCTCGGTGTGCGCGCCCTTGTTGCCGACGGTGTCCATCAGCCAGGCCGTCTTGAGCACCAGCAGCCGGGCCTGCTCGATGCGGACCCGGGACTCGGCGATCCACTCCCGGACCACGCCCTGCTCTGCCAACGGTCGGCCGAAGGCGATCCGCCCTAGCGCCCGCCTGCAGAGCAGCTCCAATGCCCGCTCAGCCATTCCGATCAATCGCATGCAGTGGTGGATCCGGCCCGGACCCAGCCGGGCCTGGGCGATGGCGAAGCCGGTGCCCTCGGCGCCGATCAGGTTCTCCGCGGGCACCCGGACGTCGGTGAAGTCGATCTCGGCGTGCCCGCCGTGCGAACCGTCGGTGTAGCCGAAGACGGTCATACCCCGGCGCACTGTCACCCCGGGGGTGTCCCGGGGGACCAGCACCATGCTCTGCTGGCGGTGCCGGTCGGCGGTGGGGTCGGTCTTGCCCATCACGATGAAGATCTCGCAGCGCGGGTCCATGGCCCCGGACGACCACCACTTCCGTCCGTTGATCACGTACTCGTCGCCGTCGCGGGTGATCCGGGTGGCGATGTTTGTGGCGTCGGAGGACGCGACGTCCGGCTCGGTCATACAGAACGCCGAGCGGATCTCACCCTCCAGCAGCGGCATCAGCCACCGCTTCTGCTGCGCCTCCGAGCCGAACTCGGCCAGCAACTCCATGTTGCCGGTGTCCGGTGCCGCGCAGTTGACCGCCTCCGGCGCGAGATGCGGGCTGCGCCCGGTCAGCTCGGCCAGGGGAGCGTACTGGAGGTTGGTCAGGCCGGCGCCGTAGCGCGGGTCGGGCAGGAAGAGGTTCCACAGGCCGCGCCTGCGGGCCTCCGCCTTCAGTTCGGCCAACACCGGGGTACGCGACCACGGGTCCCCGGTGGCCACCTGCTCGGCGTGCACGGCCTCGGCCGGGTAGACGTGCTCGGTCAGGAACCGGGTCAGCTCGTCGCGCAGCTCCTCGGTCCGGCTGTCGAATGAGAAGTCCATCACCGCTCCCTGGCGGCGGTCAGCCCGTGCGCGACCAGCGGTGCCACCATCTCGCCGATCCGGTCGAAGCCCTCGCCGAGCGTCTGCCCGAGCGTGTGACGGTAGTGAATGCCCTCGCAGATGACCGCGAGCTTGAAACAGCCCAGCGCGACATGCCAGTGCAGCGGCCCGACGTCCACGTCGGCACGCCCGGCGTACCTGTCGATCAGCTCGCCGCCGGTGGGGAAGCCGGCGCGCGGGCCGAGCCCGTCGGCGACGGGGTTGCCCGCGGCGGTGTCGCTGTCGCCCAGCACGTCCCAGTAGGTCAGTAGGAGCCCCAGGTCGGCGAGGGGGTCGCCGAGGGTGGCCATCTCCCAGTCGAGCACCGCGTGCACGGCGACCGGGTCGGCCGAGGCGAGGAGGTTGTCCAGTCGGTAGTCGCCGTGCACGATCCGGCCGGCGTTCGCGCCCTCCGGGGCGGTGGCCGCGAGCAGGTCGCGCAGCTCGTCGATGCCGGGCAGTGGGCGGCTGCGGGAGCGGTCGAGCTGCCCGGCCCAGCGGCGCACCTGCCGGGCCAGGTAGCCCTCGGGACGGCCGAAGTCACCCAGCCCGACAGTGGTCGGCTCGACGCTGTGCAGCGCGGCGAGCGTGTCCATCATCGCCATGGCGAGGGCTCGACGGCGCTCGTCGCCCAACGGGTCGGTCTGCGCGCGGGTGCGGAACACCTCGCCGGGCATCCGCTCCATCAGGTAGAACGGCGCGCCGATCACCTCGGGATCCCCGCAGAGCAGCAGCGCCCCGGGGACCGGCACCTCGGTCGGTGCCAGCGCGGAGATGACCCGGAACTCGCGTGCCATGTCGTGCGCGGTCGCCAGCACGTGCCCCAGCGGCGGACGGCGCAGCACGACCTCGCGGTCGCCGAGGCGCAACAGGTAGGTGAGGTTGGACTTGCCGCCCGCGATCAGCTGGGCCCGCAGCGGCCCGACGGCCAGCTCGGGTCGGTGCTCCGCCAGATAGTCGGCGAGACGGTCCAGGGCCAGCCCCGCTGGGGAGGCGGAGACGGCCTCCGGCCGTGGCGCATCAACGGCCGGATCGCTCATCCGACTAGTTGATGGCAGCCCGCTCACGTTGTCAAGGTCAGAATTTCCCCTCGGGACATGCCACTGCAACAGGGACGAAATGGTCAACTACCAGGCTGTGAGCAGCCTGCCGGCCGCTCTTTTGCCGGCCCGCCGAGCGGAGGGACAGACATGTTGCTGCGAGTTCGGGTCACCCTGCCGGACCGTCCGGGCACCCTCGGTCAGGTCGCCCGCACGTTGGGCGTCTCCGGGGCGGACATCGTCCAGGTAGTGGTCCTCGAACGGCTCGGCGGGCGCGCGGTGGACGACTTCACTGTCGTCTGGCCGGGCGCGGCGCGGGTGGAGCGGCTGCTGGCCGGCCTCGCGGCGATACCCGGGGTGCGGGTGGACGGTGTGTGGCGGGCGATCGGCGCGCCCACCACCACCGGCCAGGACGCGGAGCTGCTGGCCCAGGTCGCGGCCAACCCGGCCGACGGGTTGGCCACCCTGGTCGACGCGGTGCCCGGGTTGTTGGCCGCCGACTGGGCCGTCGCGGCAGTGGTTCCGGTCGACTGGGCCTCGCGGACCGGGGGTGGCGGGGCGACCGTGGGGCACGCGAGCTGGCGTGCCCCCGTACCCCCGCGGTTGCCGGAGGTGACCCCGCTGCGCGGTCGGTCGACGACCACGCCCGACGGCACCCACCATGCGATCGCCCCGTTCGGCCGGGCGGGCCTGGTGCTGGTGGTAGCCCGGGAATACAGCGACACCCTCTGCGCCGCCAACTTCCACAGCACCGAGGTGGATCGGCTCACCCAGCTCGTCCGCGCCTGCGCGGTGATCCTCGGTGACCGACTCGATCTCGTCGGCGCGCCGCCGGTGGTCGCCGGCCCCTGAGCGGCCCGAGGAGTTCCCTGGTCGACACCACCGGGCAACCGGGTGGCAACAGGCCGGGGTGAGGCTCTTACCGGGGAAGGGAGCCAACCATGACGTTGTGGCGGATCCGAGCGACGGTGGACGACCGGCCGGGTTACCTGTCGGTGCTCACGGCGAGCCTTGCGCTGCGCGGGGTCAACATCCTTACCGTGCAGGTGCAGCCCACCGAGCGGGGCGCGGTGGACGACTTCCTGGTCGACGCGCCGGACGCGCTCGACGAGGCCGAGCTGATCGCCGCCGTCGAGCGGGGTCGGGGCCGGGACTGCTGGGTGACGCGCAGCGAGGCGCGTGGCCTGGCCGACCAGCCCACCCGGGTGCTCGGGCTGGCCAACCGGCTGGTCCGTGACCCGGACGCGACGGGCGAGGCGTTGCGGACCCTGCTCGCGGCGGACGTCGTCAGCTGGCGACCGGCGCAGGTCGGCGTCGAACGGGGGATCACCGGGGCCAGCATGCTACTGGCCGATCCGGCGGGCGGTTCGTTCGCGCTGCGCCGGGCCGCGCCCGACTTCACCCCGGCGGAGTACGCGCGGGCGCAGGCCCTGGTGGAGCTGGCCGCCACTGTGGCGCGCCGGGCCGCCGAACAGGTCACAGTGGTGCTGCCCGACGGCGCGGAGGTGGCCGTCCGGCCGGCCAACGCCCACGACCTGTCCGGCGTCGTGGAGCTGCACGAGGCGTGCGCGCCGCGCAGCCGGCAGCGGCGTTATCTGGGCGGGGCGGCGTTGCCGCAGCCGGCCCGACTGCGTCGGCTGCTGGAGCCGAGCCGAGGGTTGACGCTGATCGCCACCAGCACCGGCTCCGACGGCACTGCCGAGTCGGTGGTCGCCATGGCGAACCTGCTCGGCGAGGGCGACGAGGCCGAGGTGGCGCTGCTGGTGCGGGACGACTGGCAGCGGCGCGGGCTCGGCTCGGCGTTGCTGCGCCGGCTGGTTCGGCATGCCGACCGGTCCGGGTACGCGGCCCTGGTGCTGCACGTCCAGGCCAGCAACGACCCGATGCTGCGCACACTGCGCCGACTGGGCCGGCCGAACGTTGTCGAGCGCGACGGTGCCCTGCTCACCGTCACCGTGCCACTCGCCGTCCCCGCTGCGGCGGAAAGAACGGGCACGGTGCTGACGCCTCGGGCGTAGCGAGGGTCCCGCCCTCCAGGAGACACCCCGACCAGTGAACGGTTCGAAGGCGCTTCCCAATCGTCGGCCGGCCCATTACATTGTCGGTTATCCATGGGAGCGCTTCCACGGCCCGTGGGTCACACCGCCACCCCGCTGTCGCCGGTGGCCGTGCCGCCCGTACGCCGTCCCGCGTCGGTGCGACCACCGGCGGCGCCTCCGACAGGAGCCCGCCATGCGCCACCTGACCCGGCCGTTCAGCGGCCAGCCTGGCCGGTCACCGGCCGCCGACCAGCCCTGGCCGCGGCGGCTGCTGACCATCGGCGTCGCGCTGCTCACCGGCGCGTCCCTCGCGGTGACCGCGCCACCGCCCGGGCCCGCCTCCGCCGCGCCGGCGGCGACCTACAACTACGCCGAGGCGTTGCAGAAGTCGCTGCTCTTCTACGAGGCGCAGCAGTCCGGTCGACTGCCCGACTGGAACCGGGTCTCCTGGCGCGGAGACAGCGCGCTCACCGACGGCGCCGGCGCGGGTGTGGACCTCACCGGCGGTTGGTACGACGCCGGCGACCACGTCAAGTTCGGCTTCCCGATGGCGTTCAGCGCCACCATGCTCGCCTGGGGAGCTGTCGAGTACCGCAGCGGCTACACCGCGTCCGGGCAACTGCCGCACCTGCTCAACAACCTGCGCTTCGTCAACGACTACTTCATCAAGGCGCACCCGTCGGCAAACGTCCTCTACGGACAGGTCGGCAAGGGCGACGACGACCACAAGTGGTGGGGTCCGGCCGAGGTGATGCAGATGGCGCGACCCGCGTACAAGATCGATGCGAGCTGTGGCGGCGCGGACCTGGCCGGGGAGACGGCGGCCGCGATGGCCGCCTCCTCGATGGTGTTCCGGCCCACCGACGCGACCTACGCCGACAAGCTGCTCGGGCACGCCCGGCAGCTCTACACCTTCGCCGACACGGTGCGGAAGTCCTACCACGAGTGCATCACCGACGCCACGAGCTTCTACCGCTCGTGGAGCGGCTGGCAGGACGAGCTGGTCTGGGCCGCGATCTGGCTGCACCGGGCCACCGGCGAGGCCAGCTACCTGACCAAGGCCGAGAGTGAGTACGACAAGCTCGGCACCGAGAACCAGTCCACCACCCGCTCCTACAAGTGGACGATCGCCTGGGACAACAAGCAGTTCGGCGCGTACGTGCTGCTGGCCAACCTGACCGGCAAGCAGAAGTACGTCGACGACGCCAACCGGTGGCTGGACTACTGGACGGTCGGGGTGAACGGGCAGCGGGTTCCGTACTCGCCCGGCGGGATGGCGGTGCTCGACTCCTGGGGCGCGCTGCGTTACGCCGCGAACACCTCCTTCGCCGCGCTCGTCTACAGCGACAAGACCACCGACACCACCCGCAAGGCGCGCTACCACGACTTCGCCGTCCGGCAGATCAACTACGCGCTCGGTGACAACCCGCGCAACTCCAGCTACGTCATCGGGTTCGGCGCCAACTCGCCGAAGAACCCGCACCACCGCACCGCACACGGCTCCTGGTGGGACAGCCAGACCGTGCCCGTCGAGACCCGGCACACCCTCTACGGCGCGCTGGTCGGCGGCCCGTCCTCGGCCAACGACGCGTACAGCGACAGCCGGTCGGACTACGTGATGAACGAGGTGGCCACCGACTACAACGCCGGCTTCACGTCCGCGCTGGTCCGGCTGACCTCCGAGTACGGTGGCACACCGCTCGCGAACTTCCCGGTCGCCGAGACGCCGGACATCGACGAGCTGACCGTGGAGACCACTGTGACGCAGGCCGAACCTCGGGCCACCGGGCTCAAGGTGATGGTCTACAACAAGTCCGCGTTCCCGGCCCGCGCGCTGACCGACGGCCGGTTCCGGTACTACTTCCGGCCTGACGGCACCGGCCCGGTGCAGGTCACCGCCGGCTACACCCAGGGCTGCCCGTCCCCGACCACTGCCAAGCAGTTCAGCGGCGACATCTGGTACGTCGAGGTGGACTGCGCCGGGTACACCATCGCCCCGGCGGGTCAGTCTCAGCACCGGATGGAGGTCCAGTTCAAGGTCGGCGTGCCGGAGGGCGGCACCTGGGACCCGACCAACGACCCGTCGTACCAGGCCACCGCCGGGCCCAACCGGAAGGTGCCGCTCTACTCCGGCGCCACCCGGGTCTGGGGCGAGGAGCCGGGCCCGGCCGTCCCGGACACCACCCCGCCGACCGTCCCCGGTACGCCGGTGGCGTCCAACCTCGGCCCCCGCACTGTCACCCTGACCTGGGCACAGTCCACGGACAGCGGCGGCAGCGGCCTGGCCGGCTACGACGTCCGCGAAATCCTGGTCGGCGGCGACACGGTGGTGAACCGGCCCGTCACCGGCACCACGCTCACCATCTCGACGCTGCTGCCCGCGCAGACGTACCAGTTCAGCGTCGTGGCCCGCGACGGTGCCGGCAACACGTCGGCCGCCTCACCGGTGCTCAGCGTGACCACGCCACCGGCCGGCACCGCCGACACCACACCGCCGAGCACACCCGGCACACCTGTCGCCTCGGCGGTCACCGCCACCGGGCTCACCCTGGCCTGGACCCCGTCGACCGACAACGTGGGCGTCACCGGTTACCGGGTCTACCGTGAGGCCGGCGCCACCGACGTGCTGGTCGGCTCCCCGACCGGCACCACCCAGGCGGTGTCCGGGTTGACCGCCTCGACGGCGTACCAGTTCTACGTGGTGGCAGTGGACGCGGCGGGCAACACCTCCGCGGCGTCCGCGCCGGTCGCGGTGACCACCGCGGCCCCGCCGGTCGGCGGCACGTGCTCGGTGGGGTACGCCACCACCGACTGGAGCACCGGCTTCACCGCCAACGTGTCGATCACCAACACCGGCACCACCGCGATCAACGGCTGGTCGCTGCGGTTCTCCTTCGCCGCCGGGCAGAGCGTCAGCCAGGGCTGGTCGGCGGCGATCAGCCAGAGCGGCGCGGCGGTCACCGCCACGAACCTGTCCTACAACGGCACGATCGCGCCGGGCGCCTCGGTGAGCTTCGGCTTCAACGGCACCCACACCGGTTCCAACCCGAAACCGACGGCCTTCACCGTCAACAACACCACCTGCGCCATCGCCTGACCCGGCGGTCGTTCGAGATCTTGGACAGTTTCCGTTCCGCGCGAACGGAAACTGTCCAAGATCTGCGGCGACGTCCGCGGTGGGCGCCGTCGAGCCGGCGGGTCAGCCGGTGAGGTCGTCGGCGAGCAGGTCCATCAGTAGGCCGTCGTGCCAGCGCCCGTCCGCGCCGCGCTCGTAACGGCGCAGCACCCCCACCGGGCGAAAACCAACCTTCGCGTACGCCCGGATGGCGGCGCTGTTGGCCGCGGCCGGGTCGATGGTGAAGCGGTGGTGGCCGTACTCGTCGATCAGGTGTCGGGCCAGGGTGCGGATGGCGTCACCGCCGAGGCCCGCGCCGCGCTCCGCCGGGTCGAGAAAGACGTCGAGGCTGGCGTGCCGGTAGTCCGGGTCCGACTCGGCGTACCACTGGATCGCGCCGATCACCCGGCCGTCGTGCTCGATGGCGTAGACGTGCAGGTCGTCGTCGGCGAGGTCGGCGCGCACGGAATCGGCCAGGTCGTCGCCACCCCGCCACCACCGGCGTACCTCCGGGTCGGCCCGGATCGCCGCGAGGGCCGCCACGTCCGCGACCGTCGCCGGTCGCAGGGTCACCGCCCGCCCACGCAGCATCGGCTCAGCCCCGGATCTCGCCGTGCTCGACGCAGATCGCCGACCAGCCCACAGGCAGCACCTGCACCTTCATCCGACGGCGGCAGGAATGGCAGAACCGTGGCGGCTCCAACCGGCGGGCCGACGCGCAGCCCGGATGGGCGCCGTCGGTCTCCGGCTCACCGCACCTGTCGCACCACACCCGGGTCGTCGTCATGGTCGTCACAGCGTGGCAGAGAGAGCCTTGACCGGCATCTTCAGCTCGTCCAGCAGCTCCAGGTCGGCCGTCGCCGGTCGACCCAACGTGGTCAGGTAGTTGCCGACGATCACCGCGTTGATGCCGCCGAGCAGACCATCGCGGGTGCCAAGGTCACCGAGGGTGATCTCGCGACCGCCGGCGTACCGCAGGATGGTGCGCGGCATGGCCAGCCGGAACGCGGCGATTGCCCGCAACGCGTCCTTGCCCTCCACCACCGGTCGGTCACCGAGCGGGGTGCCGGGGCGCGGGTTGAGGAAGTTGAGCGGCACCTCGTGCGGGTTCAACTCGGCGAGCTGCGCGGCGAACTCGGCCCGCTGCTCGACGGTCTCACCGAGGCCGAGGATGCCACCGCAGCACACCTCCATGCCGGAGTCGCGCACCATCCGCAGCGTCTCCCAGCGCTCCTCCCACGAGTGCGTGGTGACCACGTTGGGGAAGTACGACCGGCAGGTCTCCAGGTTGTGGTTGTAACGGTGTACGCCCATGTCGACCAGGTCGTCGACCTGCTCCTTGGTGAGCATGCCCAGCGACGCGGCGACCTGGATGTCGACAGCCGCCTTGATGGCGGCGACGCCCTCGCGCATCTGCTTCATCAGCCGGGCGTCCGGGCCGCGTACCGCGGCGACGATGCAGAACTCGGTCGCCCCGGTCGCGGCGGTCTGCTTCGCCGCCTCGACCAGCGACGGGATGTCCAGCCAGACCGAGCGCACCGGCGAGGTGAAGAGACCCGACTGCGAGCAGAAGTGGCAGTCTTCCGGACAACCGCCGGTCTTGAGCGAGACGATCCCCTCGACCTCGACCTCCGGGCCGCACCAGCGCATCCGCACGTCGTGAGCGAGCTGGAGGGCGGCGGGTAGGTGCTCGTCGGGCAGGTTCAACACGGCGAGGACGCCGGCCTGATCGAGGCCGACACCGTCACCCAGGACCTGGGTCCGGGCCTGGTCGAGGATCTCTGGCATGGCTCGTACCCTACAAGGCCCCCCGATCAGCTGGAATGCCCTGGCAGTTGGTGGACAGCTCACACCGAGTGGATTCGTCGGACCGGTGGTGGCGGGTGGTAATTTCGCCCGGCGGGTGTCGGGCTGACCGGCACGCACAGCGGGGGAGGGTGACGGTGGCGGACTGGCTGGCGGCGCTCGACCGCCGCGCCCAGCTGCGGGCGAAGGCCGGGCTCACCCGGCGACTGCACCCGCGTCCCGCCGACGATCAGATGACCGATCTGGCCGGCAACGACTACCTCGGCCTGGCCACCCACCCGGAGGTCACCGCTGCGGCCACAGCGGCCCTCTCGGCATACGGGCTGGGGGCGACCGGTTCGCGCCTGGTGCGGGGCTCCACCGAAGCGCACCGGGCGCTGGAGGAGGACCTGGCCCGCTGGCTGGGCACCGACGGCGCCCTGGTCTTCTCCTCCGGCTACCTGGCCAACCTCGGTGCGCTGCGGGCGCTCGTCCAACCTCGGACGCTGCTCGTCTCCGACGCGCACAACCACGCGTCGCTGATCGACGGCTGCCGCCTGTCCGGTGCGGAGACGGTGGTCACCCCGCACGCCGACGTCGACGCGGTAGCCGCCGCGCTCGCTGCCGCTCCGGGCCGCCCGGCGGTGGTGGTGACCGAGTCGGTCTTCTCGGTCGACGGCGACCTCGCCCCGCTGGCTCGGCTGCATGCGGTGGCCCGCCGGTACGGCGCGCTGCTGCTGGTCGACGACGCGCACGCGCTGGGCCTGACCGGCCCGGCCGGCGCGGGCGCGGTGGCTGCGACCGGGCTGGCCGGCGAGCCGGACGTGGTGGTCACCGCCACCCTGTCCAAGGCGCTCGGTGGCGCGGGTGGCGTTGTCGCCGGCCCGGCCGAGTTCGTTCGGCACCTGGTCGAGACCGGGCGCACGTTCATCTTCGACACGGCACTGCCGCCGGCGGTCGCCGCCGGTGTGCACGCCGCGCTGTGGCTCGCCCAGGCCGGCGACGACATGCGCGCCGAGCTGTCCGACCGGGTGGGGCTGGCGGTTGGTCGACTGCGGTCGGCCGGGCTGACCGTCTCCGCCCCGGACGCGGCGGTGATCTCGGTGACCGCCCCCGGGCCGGAGGCGGCGACCGCCTGGGCCGCGGACTGCCGGGACCGGGGCGTCGCGGTGGGCTGTTTCCGGCCGCCATCCACCCCGGACAGCCGCTCCCGCCTGCGCCTCACTGTCAGCGCGGGGGTGCCCCGGGCGGCGTTCGAGCGGGCGCTGGACGTCATCGTGGACTGTGCACCGTGAGCGCGAGGAGTGAGCCGGGTTTGCGAGCCCCGCAGTCGCGAACCGAGGTGACGCCGTGAGCGTGAGGAGTGAGCCGGGTTTGCGAGCCCCGCAGTCGCGAACCGAGGTGACGCCGTGAGCGTGAGGAGTGAGCCGGGTTTGCGAGCCCCGCAGTCGCGAACCGAGGTGACGCCGTGAGCGCGAGGAGTGAGCCGGGTTTGCGAGCCCCGCAGTCGCGAACCGAGGTATTGCTGTGACCGGGTGGGCGGGGCCGGTTCTGGTTACCGGGACGGACACCGAGGTCGGTAAGACGGTGGTGACCGCGGCGATCGCGGCCGCCGCGCAGGCTGCCGGGCTGCGGGTGGCGGTGGTCAAACCAGGTCAGACCGGCACGGCCAGCGGCGAACCGGGCGACGTGGACGCGGTGAACCGGCTGGCCGCGCCGCTGACCGGTCGGACCCTGGCCAGCTATCCGGATCCGCTCGCCCCGTTGGCTGCGGCGCGGGTCGCCGATCTGCCGCCGTTGGAGTTGTACGCGGCGGTGGACGCCGTGCGTGCGGAGGCCGACAAGCACGACCTCGTGTTGATCGAGGGCGCGGGTGGGTTGCTGGTTCCGATGGGGCTGCGGCCGTCGGGTGAGCCGTGGACGATGGCGGACCTGGCGGTGTCGCTGGGAGCGCCCGCGGTGGTGGTCACCCGCGCCGGGTTGGGCACGCTCAACCACACCGCGTTGACCCTGGAGGCGTTGGACCGTCGGGCGGTGCCGGCCGGTGTGGTGATCGGTGCCTGGCCGGCCAGGCCGGAGTTGGTGCACTGGACGAACCTCACCGACCTGGTGCCGAACCTGCTCGGCGCGCTGCCCGACGGCGCGGGCGCGATGGACCCGGGTGTGTTCCGGCGTTCCGCGCCGGGCTGGCTCACCCCGGCGCTGCACGGGGTGCTCGACGACTGGCGGGTCTGGGCCGAGGAGAGCGGCTGAACACCTGACTTTCGTCGGTGTCCGCGTAGGTCGGGCGTGGGTAGCCTGACCGCCGTGCGGATCCTCGACTCCCCGCCGCCGGGTTGGCTGCACCGGCGGCGCCGTTTGCTGCTGGACGTGCTGCTCTGGGCGGTGGTGGCCGCCCCGGTCGGCTACGCCGAGGCCAGCCCGCCCCACTCGCGGTACACGTTGCCGCTGCTGGTCGGCAAGCTGCTGCTGCTCGGTGTGGCGGTGGTGGCGAGTCGACGTCAGCCGTTGGTCGCCCTGGTGCTGGCGGTGCTCGGGTCGCTGGTCGATGGCAACTTCGTGTTCGCCATTCCGGTCTTCAGCTATCTCGCCGGGCGGCGTAGCGCCACAGTGGGTCCGGCGATCATGGTCTTGGTGCTGATCACAGCCGGTGGCACGGCGCTCAACCTGGGGCTGCTCGGCGCGGGCGCGGCCACCTGGTTCCTGCTCGCCTCGGTGCTGCTCTTCGCCGCGGTGTTCCCCTGGTTGGTCGGTCGGTACCGCCGCCAACAGCAGGAGCTGACCGACGCCGGTCGTCGGCACGTCGACGCGCTGACCCGTGAGCAGCGGGGTACCGCCGAACGGATCCGGCTGCGGGAGCGGGCCCGGATCGCCGGGGAGATGCACGACTCGCTCGGTCACGACCTCAGCCTGATCGCGTTGCGCGCCGCAGCCCTGGAGGTCGCCGCCGACCTGGACGACCGGCACCGGGCCGCGGCGGGGGAGTTGCGGGCCAGCGTCTCCGCCGCCACCGAACGACTTCACGAGATCATCGGGGTGCTCCGCGAGGAGGCTGGCGCGTCGCTGCGTCCGAGCGGGGAGACCGTGGCCGACCTGGTCGAGGGCGCCCGGGAGGCCGGCATGGCGGTACGGCTGGACGCCGCCCCGGCGGTCGCGGACCTACCGGCGATGACCGGTCACGCGGCGCACCGGATCGTCCGGGAGGCGCTGACCAACGCCGCCCGGTACGCGCCGGGCGCCCCGGTCGACGTGCGGCTGAGCCGCGACGGCGACCGGGTCGAGGTGACAGTCGTCAACGAGGCTCCGCCGGCCGGGCCGCTGCCCGCTCCGCCCTCGCAGGGCAGTGGGCTGCTCGCCCTCGCCGAGCGGGTCCGCCTCGCCGGCGGGACGCTCGACGCCGGCCACCGGGCCGACGGCGGGTTCGCCGTACGGGCGGTGTTGCCGGCCACCGCGGCGGCGTCCGAGGCGATCGGGTCGGCGGCCGAGGCCGGGCTTGCGTCCTGGTCCGACGAGCGGCCCGGCGCGGTGGAGCGGCCGGTGGACGCCGAGCGGCGGCTGCACGACGCCCGGCGGCGGGTTCGGCGCAGCCTGCTGGTGGCGCTCGTCGCCCCGGTCGGTTTCGCCCTGGTGCTCTCGTTCGTCTACTACCCGGTGGCGACCGCCGGGACGGTGCTGGACCGGGCCACCTTCGACCAGATGCGCGTCGGCGCGGCCCGGTCCGAGTTGGTCGGGCTACCCCGGCGGCAGTTGGATCGCCAAACACCGATCAACCGGGCCGGCTGCGAGTACTACACCGACGGCAACTTCCCCCTCGCGGCACCGACCTGGCGACTCTGTTTCACCGATGGCCGGCTGGTCAGCAAGGAGTGGATCGCGTAGTGGACACCGACACGACCGGGGGACCGCCGATCCGGGTGGTGCTGGCCGACGACGAGGCGATGATCCGGGCCGGTGTCCGGGCCATCCTGGCCAGCGATCCCGGCATCGAGGTGGTCGCCGAGGCCGGCGACGGGCACGCGGCGGTGGAGTTGGTCCGTGCCCACCGACCCCGGGTCGCGCTGCTGGACATCCGGATGCCGCGGCTGGACGGGTTGGCCGCCGCCGCCGAGATCCGCCGGGTCGTGCCGGACACCGCGACGATCATGCTGACCACCTTCGGCGAGGACGACCACGTGGCCAGGGCGCTCGGGCACGGCGCCAGCGGGTTCCTGCTCAAGGCCGGCGACCCACGTGAGCTGATCGCGGGCGTGCACGCCGTCGCCGACGGTGGTGCGTACCTGTCGCCGAGGGTGGCCCGCCGGGTGATCGAGCTGGGGGCTGGCCGGCTGGCCCGCCGACCCGCCGCCCGGGACCGGACGGCCGGGCTGACCGAGCGGGAACGGGAGGTGCTGGCCCTGGTCGGGGCGGGCCTCTCCAACGCCGAGATCGCCCGCCGGCTGCACCTCGTGGAGGGCACCGTGAAGAGCTACCTGACCAGCATCTTCACCCGGCTGGATGTGCGCAACCGGGTGCAGGCGGCGATCCTCGCGTACGAGGCGGGGCTTGTCGACGGCTGAGCGGGGGCCGGGAAGGCCCCCGCTCAACCGCACGTCCTACGCGTCGCGGCGGCGCAGCGCGGCCCGGCCCAGCAGCAGCGCGGCGGCGGCCCACCCGGCGAGCAGGAGCAGCCCGACCAGGCTCGGGTACGGCTCGGTGTCGCCGGCCAGGAAGTGCCCGCCGGCCACGCCGGGGAACACGTCGGCGATCCGGTTCAGCACGTCGATGTCCGGCTCCTGAAGGGAGAGCGGCACGATCATCAGGGTGGCGAGGAGCACTGTGAGGGTGAGCACCGCGCTGCGCAACGCGGCGCCGAGGCCCAGGGCGAGCACACCGACCAGCGCGAGGTAGGTCGCCACCGCCACGATGTCGCCGATCGTGCCGGCGGCCGGGGCGCTGCCCCACTCGCCGAGTACCGGCCGGGCGACCAGGGCACCGACGCCGCCGAGCAGCAGCCCGAGCGCGAAGGTGACCGCCCCCGTGACGGCGGCCTTGGCCAGCAGCACGCGACCGCGCGACGGGGTGCACTGCAACGTGGTCCGGATGGTGCCACTGGTGAACTCGGCGGTGATCGCGAGCAGGCCCAGCGCCAGCACCACGTACTGGGTCAGCTCGACCGAGTCGATCAGCACGCTGCCGACGGTGACGATCCCCCGGTCGTCGGTGGGGTCGTCGTTTGTGTTGTCGTTCGCCGCGTAGATGGCCAGTTGGCCGGCGCTCGCGGCCATCACCAGCAGCCCGGCCAGTGTCGTCCACCAGGTGCTCCGCACCGAGGAGAGCTTGGTCCACTCGGCGGCCACCGCCCCCCGGAAGGTGGCCGGCGCACCTGCGGCCGGCGTGCTGGCGGACCGCGTGCCCGCGTCGGTCTGCGTGCTCATCGTTGCCCACCCTCGGTCGGACCGCCGGCGTACTCGACGCTGTCGGCGGTCAGCTCCATGAACGCCTGCTCCAACGACGCGGCGTGCGCGCTCAGCTCGTGCAGTCGTACCCCCAGCTCGTGGGCCAGGTCCCCGACCCGGTCCGCGGTGACGCCGGTGACGGTCAGCTCGTTCCGGTCGGCCGCCTCGACTGTCGCCCCGCCGGCGGTGAGGCGCGCGGCGAGCGCGGCCAGCCCGTCGGGGTGCGGGCTGCGGACCCGGACCGCGACAGTGCCGCGGGCGATCACCTCGCCGATCGGCGCGTCGGCGAGCAGCCGTCCCCGACCGATCACCACGAGCTGGTCGGCGGTGAGCTGCATCTCGCTCATCAGGTGGCTGGAGACGAAGACAGTCCGCCCCTCGTCGGCCAACGAGCGTGTCAGCTGCCGCACCCAGCGCACCCCGTCCGGGTCGAGGCCGTTCACCGGCTCGTCGAACATCAGCACCGGCGGGTCGCCGAGCAGCGCGCCGGCGATGCCGAGCCGTTGGCCCATGCCGAGCGAGAGCGTCCGCCCCGGCTTACCGGCGGCCCGCCCGTCCAGCCCGACGGTGTCCAGGACCTCGTCGACCCGGCGGGTCGGGATGCCGTTGCTGTGCGCCATGGCCCGCAGGTGCGCCCGGCCGGACCGGGCCGGGTGGATGGCCCGGGCGTCGAGTAGCGCGCCCACCTCGCGCAGCGGCCGGCGTAACTCCCGGTACGCGCGCCCGCCGACCAGGGCCTGCCCGGCGGTGGGACGGTCCAGCCCGAGGATCATCCGCATGGTGGTGGACTTGCCGGCGCCGTTGGGGCCGAGGAAGCCGGTGACCCGGCCGGGGGCGATGTCGACGGTCAGGGCGTCGACGGCGACGGTCGAGCCGAACCGTTTCGTCAACCCACGTAATGTGATCATGCGCTGACGCTAGGCGCGCGACCTGCCATCCCGCCCCGCCCGAACGGCACCACCCACCCCTGACTTTCGTCAGGTCGGTGGCGGGGTGATCACTGCACGTACTGCTCCAGCAGCGCCGGGGTGAGCCCGGCCCGGTGGATCGCCTTCAACGCCGCGAGAAGGTCGTCCATCAGCGCCGGGCGGAAGTGCATGAGCAGCACGTCGCCGGGCTGGACCACCTTCTCCGGGGTCTGGTAGCGAACCTTCCCCTCGTGGACGGTCTCCGTCCAGTGGAAGACCGCCTTCGCGCCGCAGTCGTGGGCGGCCTTCAGCGTGGTGCTGTCATGCTCGCCGAACGGTGGCCGGAACAGGGTGGGCCGCTTGCCGAACAGCCCCTCCAGCCTGTCGGCGGCGCCGCAGATCTCCTGCTTCTGGTAGTCGTACGACCTGCCGGCCAGCGAGTTGTGCGAGATGGTGTGGTTCTCCACGACCCCGCCCACCGCCTCGATCTGCCGGAAGTAGTCGGTGTGCTCCGCCGCCGCCGGCGAGTTGAGGAACATCGTCACCGGGATACGCGCCTCCCAGATGAAGTCGATCACTCCCGGCGGGCGGGCCAGACCACCGTCGTCGATGGTGATGAAGGCGACCTTCTGGTCGGTCGGCAGGCGATGCCAGAACGCCGCCGAACCGGTGGTGGGCAGCGCCACCGGTTGCGGCTGCGGTGCCTCGGGAAACGTCGGCACCTGCGACACGTACCAGGCCAGGCTCTTGAATGCCGGTTTCGCGGTCGCCGACGGCGAGGCCGAGGGGGTCGGCGCCGGGGCGGACGGAGTCGGTTGGGCCACTGTGACCTGCCGAGCGTGTGCCGGGTGACTGGGACCGACTGTGCAGGCAGTCAACGCCAGCAGGGCCAGAAGCGTTACGACGACAGGGATCCGACGGGTGGGGATGGCTGACACGCCCGGAAACATACCGAGCTGATGTCAGGATCCGGTCAGCCCGGTGTCCCGGGGGGAGCGGCGGACCACGAACGCGTCCGGCATCCGGAAGGTGAGATTGTCCGGGCACCAGGGCGGGCGGAGGACCGTCACCCCGTCCAGCAGCGGCGCGGCCTCGGCCACCACCACGGCCGCCTCCATGCGGGCCAGCACGTCCCCGACGCAGCGGTGCGCGCCCGCCCCGAACGCCAGGTGTCGGCGTGATCCAGGCTGGCCCGGACGGAACTCGTCCGGCGACTCCACGACCGCCGGGTCCCGACCGGCGCGGCCCAGCCACAGCACGAGGCTGCTGCCCGCCGGCACCGCCGTGCCACCGAGCGTGCTCTCCGTCGTCGCCACCCGCCGCCAGGTGACGATCGGTGGTTCCAGCCGCAGTCCCTCCTCCACCACGTCGGCCACCGCGATCTCGCCGGTGCGCAGGCCGGCCCGTACCGCGTGTTCGCCGGCCAGCCGGTGCAGCAGCAGGGTGAGGAACTGTGAGGTGGTCTCCTGCCCGGCGACCAACAGGAAGAAGAGCGCGCCGACCACCACGTCCGGCGCGTGCCCGGCCGCGCGCAGTTCGGCGGCCAACCCGCCACCGACGGCCGCGAAGTCACGCAGTACGCGGTGGAAGCGGCCCACCTCGGCGGCGAGCGCCACCTGCCGGTCGGCGTCCAGTGGTGCCCAGAACAACTCCAGCGCGGCGCGGGCGAAGTCCTTGACGGCGCCGACCGGTGCGTCCGGCAACTCCACCAGCCGGGCCAACACCAGCAGCGGCAGGTCGGCGGCGAGGTCCGCGTACAGGTCGACCGGCGTACCGGTGTCGAGCGTGGCGCCGATCCGGGCGACCCGGTCCCGGACCAGCTCGGTGAGCCACTGCCGCTGCGCGGCGACCCGGGCGGGATGCAACGCCTCCGCGACGATCGCCCGGATCTGCGGATGGCTGACGCCCGAGTTGTTCGCCAGGGTCGGCGGCAGCCGGAACCGGTGCCCGGCGAGCACCCGCAGCGCGGTCACCGGCATCGGTGTCACAGAGTCCAGCGCGTTGTCCGGCCGGTAGGTGACCGGGTCGGCGAGGACCTGGCGGACCAGCGCGTGCCGGGTCACGACCAGGTGGGTGCCGCCGACGTGGTCCGGCACCCGGGCCACGTCCGGCCATGCGGGGTCGGCAACCTGCGCCCAGCTGCGGAACAGCACCCGGACACGCTAGCCGGAGGCCCCCGGCAGCCCGGCCCGCAGCCGCCAGACGGTGGTGCGCTTCACCCGCACACTCTCCAGCGCCTCCGGCACCGGCACGTCGTACGCGGCCACCTCGTCGAAGCGGTCCCGGGGCAGGAACGCCCGGCCGGGGTCGCCGACGAGCGCCGGCGCGCCGGCCCGGGCGGCGCGCAGCAGGAACCGCAGGACCCGGCGGGCCATCGCATCGCTGTAGAAGACGTCCCCGGCGAGCACCACCTCGGCGTCCCCGGCGTCGCCGTCGAGGATGTCGCCGAACTCGGCGTCGACGCGTACCCCGTTGGCCTCGGCGTTGAGGGCGACCGCCGCGACCGCCAACTCGTCCACCTCGACGGCCCGCACCGACGCCGCGCCGGCGCGGGCGGCGGCGATGGCCACCAGGCCGGAGCCGGAGGCGAGGTCGAGCACCCGGCGGCCGGCGACCAGCTCCGGGTGGTCGGTCACGTAGCGGGCGAGGGCCTGCCCGCCGGCCCAGGCGAACGCCCAGAACGGCGGCGGCCGGTCGCTGGAGAACTCGCCCTCGGTCAGCTCCCACAGCCCGATCGGCTCGTCCGCCTGGTGCAACAGCACCTCGGGAACGAAGGGAACCGGGGCCAGTCGGGCGTGCAGCCGGACGAACGTGCTGGAGAGCTCGGACACCTGGCGATTCTCGCGCACCGGCAGTCCCCGACGGCGCACGGAGGTGCGTCGAGGAGGCACCGTTGCGCGGGCGCGCGGCATGTACGGACGCCGCGTTAGGGCGAGCGACCTGCCCTGCTCCGCGATCTTGCGTTTACTGTCGCGACAAAAGAGGGCATTCCGTGCATATCGACGACCGAAACTGCAAGATCGGCGCTGGCTGGGCAGCCCGCACCGCCCGATGCGGCCCATTTGGCTGTGCCGGGTGTGCGCTGCCCCTTGGCCATGCCAGCCGGCGCGGCTACTGCTCGGCTTGGAGTACCGGGGTGATCGGGCAGGGCTCGCGGTCTACATGGCGGGGATGTTGTTCGACGCGACCGCTGATCTGTTGGCACTCAACCCGAACCCTGGACCGGGGCCTGCCGAGATGTTCGAACGGTTCATCTCGTGGACTGGGCCAGCGACCCACTGAGGGTCCGAGGCTGCGGTGTGCCGCTACGGGTTAGCGGTTCACCACTCTGGGTGAAATCACCAGTTGTCCTTGGCGTCCGCTGCGAAGACACCCCTCTGTCCGGCCCGCCCGTTTCCTCCTAGCGTTTCCCCGGAGCGACGAGAAGAGGCGAGGTGGTGGTGATCGTGTGGCGGTACGCGCTACGGGTCGGGGCGTTGGTTGCCGGCGTGACCGGGGTGGTGCTGACCGTGGCCGCCCCGGCACAGGCGGCCTTCACCACCGAGATGAGCGGCCTGCCGGGTCGGTTCACCGCCGGTGAGCAGGTGCGGACGATCTCCGCGGTGGTCTCGCAGACGGACCGGCGGGCCAGGTGCGCGAAGGTGCGCTGGTCGATGGTGCTCAGCGTGCAGGGGGGCCTCCGGCTCGACCAGGTGAAGATGGACCGGGTGGAGGAGGCCGGCGACTTCCCGCTGGAGATCCGTACCGAGGGTGACGTGGCCCGGCTGACCGACCGGCAGCTCGACCCGGGCACGCTCTGCCCAGGCCGCACTGTCACGGCCCGCTACCGGGTGGCCTTCGACGAGGACGTCACCCAGGGGCGGGTCACCCTCGCCGCTGAGGCGTACGACGCCAACCTGCGCCTGCTGGCCCGGCAGACCGCCACCCGCTCGGTGGTGGGGGTGGGCGGCGCCCCGACCGCCACACCGAAGCCGCCGGCGACCCCGCCGGAGCCCACCGAATCCGCGAGTACGCCGACCGAGGGCGAGAGTACGGCGACCGAGGAGCCGGTCGAGGAGTACCCGGCCGACGCCGCGCCACCGGCGGCCAGCCGCCCGGTCTCGCAGTCCGGCGCGTTCGGCGTGGTGCAGGTCGCGTTCCTGCTCGGCGGGCTGCTGCTCTTCCTCGGGATGGGGCTGCTGCTGCGACTGCGGCACCTGACCCGGGCCGGGGCCGGGGACGCCGACGAGACCCCGGTGGACCGGCGCTGGGAGCGCCCGGCCGTCGCCGACCCCTGGCGGCGGGCGCACCGCTGATCGAGGGCCGCGCTGGGAACGGTCCGGTGGTGGCCGACTCCGGCTACCGTCCGGACCGCTGGTCGGGACCGTGGGGCCGGCGGACAACCGCCGGCCCCACGGTGTCACTTCGCGAACGCCTGGAACTCGGCGATCCTGACCTGGCTCCGGGCCGGACTGGCGGTCGCGCAGTCCGTCGTCGTGGCCGGGTCGTCGTCCTGCTCACCCGCGTAGTTCGGGCCGCCGGTGCACTGGCTCGCCAGCACCTCGAGCCGCAGGTGGGTGGCGAGGGTGGTGGGTACCGCGAACGTCCGGAGGTTGATGTCGCGGCTGTACGCCCGGTACGCCCCGCCGGGGAACGCGTCCCCCGCGCTGGTGTAGATGCGCTGCCACCGCGTCGGATCCGCACAGTCGGTGGTCGTCGCGTTGCAGGCCGACACCGCGAACGAGCGCAGGGCACTGAGCGCGTTCTGGGCGCCCGTGTCGGCGTCGCCGGTGATCGCCGGGCGCAGCATCGCGCTGACGTTCACCCGCTTGACCGTCTGCGGGGCGTCGCCCGGCAGCGCCACGGTGAGCTGCCGGCCGGCCACCCCGTCCAGGGAGGCCCAGTTCGTCGCCTCGGTGTCGTCGACGACCCGGTCCAGGTTGACCCCGTCGCCGGTCACTGTGGCGCCGGACGCGGTGGAGGCCAGGTTGCGGCTCATCCGCAGGTCGACGTACCCGTCCTGACCGGCCTTGGCGACCACGCTGAGCCGCTGGTGCCCGAAGCCGGAAGCCACGGCGAGCAGGTCGTACGTGCCGGCCACCATCTCCACGGTGTCCGGGATCGGCGTCGCCGGGTCGGTGTCGGCCACCGGCACGGCCCGCGCCTCGTACGCCCCCACGTACACCCGGATCGGCGCGTCGGCGCTGTCCCCGCGCGGGCGCAGGGTGAGCGTCGCGTTGCCACCGCGCGGCGAGGCGAAACTCGGCGTCGGGTCGGTGTCGCCGGCGCCGAAGGTGGCGGCGTCCCGGCCCATGCCGGAGCGGGCGAACTCGGCCCAGATCAGGTCCTGGTTCGCGCCGCCGAAACGGAGCAGGTCGGCGGTGAGCATGTTGTCCCGCATGTCGAGCATGCTGACCTGGCTGGCGGCCTGCAGCAGGAACGAGTCGAAGACCAGCTGTGACCAGCGCCGGTTACCCGGGCACTGATCCGCCGCTACCTTGCCCTGCGCGCAGTCGAGCTGCCGTTGCGGGGTGCCGAGGCCGTACCGCTTGACCAGGGCGGAGCGGACCCGGAAGTTGGTGGCGCCCCAGATCTCCCCGTCGGCGTGCACGGCGGGACCTGCTGTGTTGTAGCCGATGTCCGAGTAGTTGAGCGGGCTGCGGCTCAGGTCGTAGTTGCGGATGCCGCTGACCAGGTTGCCGGTGACGTAGCCGCCGGTGACGAAGGGCGACTCGCCGGGCGCGCGCAGACCGTGCTGGAAGAGGTACTCGGCGGCAAGCAGGTCGCCCCACGACTCACCCATCGCACCGCCCTGGTGGCCGCCGATCCCGCTGTCCGGGCCGGCGATCATCCGGTTGGTGATCGCGTGGGTGTACTCGTGGCCGATCACCGTCATGTCGTAGTCGCCGTCCACGCACGGCGGGTACGGCCCGCCGGCCTGCGGCTGCCAGAGGTACATGTTCGTGGTCGGCGGCAGCCCGTCGCGCGGGGTGCCCTGGTTGGCGTTGTTCCGGTTGCCGCTCAGCGCGCCCTGCTGGGCACGGCCCTGCTCGGCGTCACCGCCGAGCCCGGACGGGGTGAGGTTGACCGCCTGGAGGTTCCACGCCGACTCGGTGAAGCCCAACTGGTACGACCAGTCGTGCATCCGGTTGTGCATGGCGAAGAGGTTGGCGATCGACGCGTCCGCGTCGTTGCGCTGGGCGGAGGTGAACACCCCCGGGTTGCACCGGGCCTGGTGCCACTGGTCGGTGAAGGGGTACTCGTAGCGGCGTTCCGGGCTGGTGGGTGCCGGAACGACAGGGGTGCTCGCGCCCCAGGACAACACCGTGTTGGCCGAATTGCCGCGCGAGGTGAAGGTCGGCGTGCCGGTGGCCGCGTCGACGTCCCACGGTTGGCCGGTGGCCGGGTCGCGGAAGGCCGCCTGGCAACCGGGGGTCGGGTCGCCGCACCAGCGCACCCGGGGATCCTGCCCGGGCCCGAGGTCGCGGGGCGGGCTGGCCGGGAAGACCGCCCAGCTCGGGTTGTCGGAGTCGAAGTCGACGAGGTCCTCACGGACCAGCACCTGCCCGGTGCCGCCATCGACGTAGCTGGTGAACGCTGCCGGATGCTCGGTGTCCGCGCCGATCATGGTCACCTCGTAGGCGGCCCGGGGTCCGTCCAGCGGGGTGGGCACGGCCACCGATCGGATGGTGTGGCTGGCCACCGCGCTGGCGGTCAGCCTGGCGTCGGCGAGCGCGGCAGCGTACGCCTGCTCTGCGGTGCGGGTGGCCGGCGCTGGCGCGCCGGTGTTCCGGGCCAACGAGGAGCTGACCGAGAGCCCAGTACCGCCGGCGACCGCGAGGGTGACGAGGCCGTCCGGCCCGGCGGGCAGGTCGCCGAAGCGTTGCCGGAGGGTGACCACTGTGCCACTGCCGATCGGCCGGACCAGCACCCGTTCCATGCTGGCCACCGCGGCGGCGTCCATACCGAACAGGTCGCGGTTGGAGGCCAGGTACGCGCGGGCGGCGGCCTCCGGGTCGGCGGGCAGTCCGCTGGCGAGCGGGGTGCGACCGGGGCCGAGCGCCTGCGGGGTGCCGAGCCGGTTCCACCGGACGTCGGGGTCGACGGCGCGGGCCAGGCCGCGTTGGCGGGCGTCGGGTGCCGCCGTACCGGTGCGGTTGTCGGCGTCGGCGGGCGCGTGCCCCTCGGCGAACGGCCCTGACCGGCGCTCGGCGGACGCCGCGCCGCCGGTGGGGGCCGCGGTGCTCACGCCGGTGGGGAGCAGCGCGGCGACCGTCGCCGTCGTCGCCAGGATGGCGATGAGCCGGCGTCGACGCCGGCTCATCGGGGGTGACCACTCCGGTTGTGGCACGGGACCTCCTCGTGGGAGCGAGATGGCCGGCGAGTCGCCGACCACAGCTGCGCGATGACGCATGCGCATCTGTGGATATCAGTCTCCCAAGGTCACGGCAAGGTCCTGAGCCGCTACCGCACCAACAGATCGAGATTGCTCAGGGGCTTGGCGCCCAGTCGGGGTCGCGACCGAACGCGGCCAGCAGGTGGTCCTGCTCGTCGGCTTCGTCGGGCACCCGTACGCCGGTGTGGACCAGGTTGTTGCGCCGGTAGGTGTCGAGCTGGCCGGCGAACCACTGGGCGGCGGCGTGCACCGCGTCCGGGTCGAGCCGCGGCTGCGCGCCGATCGCCACCGCCACGTCCCAGCCGTGCACGAGGTGCTCGGCGAGGAGTTGCTGGAGGTACTCGGTGGCCGGGGTGTCGCCACCGGAGAGGTGCACGGTGCGGTCGATCGTGCCGGGGTGGGTGGCGGCGATCTCGGCCTGCGCGGCGGCCTCCCGCGCCGTCGCGATCGGGTCGGCGCCGAGCTGGTCACCGTCGAGCCGGTTGCCGACCTCGTCGATGGTCCGGCCGGCGAGCAGCGGAACGCTCCACCGGTCCTCGGTCACCACGTGGTTGACAAGCGTGCGGACGTCCCAGTCCGAGCAGGGCGTCGGATCGGACCACTGGTCGGGCTCGATCTGGTCCACCCGGTCGACGAATTCGGCCAGGCTCCGGCGGTACGCGTCCAGGAGATCCATGCTGCCGATTGTTCCGGTCGGCGGGGCGGGCCGAGCCCGTTTTGCCCGGCCTGGTGCGGGGGATCGGCGCTGGTCACCCAGCTCAGTCCAGATCGGTCAGGTCCAGGCCGAGCTCTCGGGCGGTGACCAGCCGGACCCACTCGCCGAACTGCCGGCGGGAGATCACCCGGTCGTGCACGGCGAGTTGGACGGCAAGGCCGTCCATCACCGCGCTGATCCGCCAGGCGGCCCCGTCGGGGTCGGCGCACTGGAAGGTGCCGTCGGCCACCCCGGCGGTGATCACCGCCGCCAGGTCCTGCCGCCAGCGCAGGTCGAGCCGGCGGGAGACCTTCTCCAACTCGGGGGTACGCAGCGACTCGGACCAGCCGTCGATCCACATCGACCAGGAGGTCGCCCGCCCGGCCGGGGTGTAGAGCTTGAGGATCCGGCGGAGCTTGGTCAGCGGTGGGGCCGAGGAGCGGGTCACCACGTCCAGTCGGGCCAGGTCCTGTTCGACCGCGTACGCGAAGGCTTGCGCGAGCAGCCGCTCCTTGGTGGCGAAGTGGTAGAAAACCAACGCCTGACTCACGCCCGCGGCATTCGCCACGTCCGCCGTCCGGGTGTTGGCCAGACCGCGCTCCACGATCACGTCACAGGCGGTGCGCAGCAGGGCATCCAGGCGGATCTCGGCCGCACGTCTCGTCACGACCGTTACCGTAGCCCATCCGACTGAACACGAACAGTTACCACCACGCGCCGATCCGCGCAGTGAGAGTCGGAAGCCGGACACTTCCTCCGGGTGCCGTCGGTCGTTCCAGGGGGAGTGTTCGTCGAGGTCCGCTGCCCGGTGCCAGGGAGCGGAGACGTCGATGGTCGGCCATGCGACGTGATGATGACGATCATTGCCTAGTGATGTCGGAGGGTAACGATCGGCGCCGCATTCGGGCAGCGGATCAGCCCCCTAGGAAGCTCGCCGGGAGTGGCTCCGGTCCAGCCCCGGCCCAGCCCCGGCCACCCGAGACGCGCCGAGGCGACCCCGAGTTGGCAGTCAAACACCGGCTCGGCTAAAGTTCTCATCCGTCACCCGGGAACGTCCGGGGGCGTGCGGACGTAGCGCAGCTGGTAGCGCATCACCTTGCCAAGGTGAGGGTCGCGGGTTCGAATCCCGTCGTCCGCTCGGAGCTGCCGCCACGTATGACGGGGGCAACCTCGGTGGGGTGGCCGAGAGGCGAGGCAACGGCCTGCAAAGCCGTGTACGCGGGTTCAAATCCCGTCCCCACCTCGGCAACAAGCACGGGCGATTGGCGCAGTGGGAGCGCGCTTCCTTGACACGGAAGAGGTCACTGGTTCAAACCCAGTATCGCCCACCAGAGGAGAACGGCTCGTTACCGGAAGACCCGGTGACGAGCCGTTTCGCTTGTGGTGCCACGTCATCAGTCGACGCTGAGCCGGTAGCCGATGCTCCGCACGGTGTGCACGCGCAGGGTGTCGTCGGCGTCGCGCAGTTTGCGACGTAACCGCTTCACTGCCGAGTGCAGGATCGACGTGTCGCCGAGGAACGCGCAGCCCCAGACCGATTCGAAGAGCCTCTCGTACGTCCAGACTCCGACCGGTGCGGTGGCGAGTTGGGTGAGCAGGTTGCGTTCGAGTCGGGTCAGGGCCAGAGGTTCTCCGCGCCACGTCACCCGGTGGTCGAGCGGGTCGATGGTGAGGTCACCCAGGCTGATCCGGCCGGCCACGCCGACGGCTGGGGCGACTGTGGCAGGGTCGACGGCGACCGGAGCCGGGGCGGTCGCGGACGCGGTGGGGGCGGTGGCGACCCGCGCCGTCCCGCTGATGATCGGCCCGCCGATCATCGCCTGCAACTCCGCGAGGTCGGTGCAGATCACCAGGGTGCCGAGGCCGTCCAGGCGCCGGACCATCCGCTCGCGCACCGACACGTCAGCGGTCACGCAGAACACGAGGGACACATCGTCGATCACTGTCGTACCTCCCCAGGCGCCAGTAAAAGACAACGCTGTCTGAACTCCGTAGTCAATGGGGCCGCGCGCACTCGCTCTCAGAAGGTCAACAGGCGGAACTCGCCCACCGGCCGGAAACCGAGGCCGCGGTAGACCGACTCGCCGACCGTCGACGAGGTGAGGGCGGCGGTGCGGGCACCCCGCTCGCAGGCCAGATCGAGGGCGGCCCTGGTCATGGCCGCGCCGATGCCCCTGCGGCGCTGTTCGGGCTGGGTGCCGACGAAGTAGAGCGTCACCAGACCGTGGCTGATCCAGGCGACGGCCGTTGCGATGCCCCGACCGTCGTCGAGGCGGCCGACCAGCCGGAGCACGGTGCCGTCGCCGGTGAACGCCTTCTCCCGTTCGATCGTCGCCGCCACGCCGTCCGCCGGGATTCCGGACACCCGGGCATAGGCCGGAACGAACGCGGCGAGGTCGGTGGTCTCGGCGATGTGCACGCCGGCGGGAGCCGGAACATCGGCCGCCTCCCCGATCCCCACCGTCATGATCGGCATGCGGGCGACCTCCACCGCGCCGAGGGAGGTCAGGCCGGCCGCGGTGCCGGCGTCGCTGTCCGGGCCAACCCACCAGATCCGGGGTACGCCGTGCAGCCGCTCCCGGGCCTCGGCCAGCGCGTCCTGCGGTGTGCGCCCGACCACCCGCAACACGCCGTTGAGGGGTGCGTGCGGCACCTCGCTGCGGTAGGTCGGGAGGTCCGGCCCTCCGGCGACGCCGATGTTCCAGCCGAGCAGGTACGCGCGGTGCGCGGCCAGCACCGTGTCGAGAGACTCCATGATCCGGATCGTAACGCGGGGCCAGCACCCCTCTCGGCCAGCGGAAACGGCTCGAGCGGACGGGCCGGCCGCCTCTGGCGCGGCGGCCGGCCCGGAACCACGTTGATGTGCCGGCTCCGCCAGCGGTGAAAAATGGTCGGGTCACATCGGAGGCGCGATGTCCCGCCGCTCCTCGACCCGCTGGTACTCCACCGGCTGCTCGGTGGTGGTGACGACCTGGCGGCGGCGACTCCAGATCAGCGTGGTCATGATCAGGCCGAGCACGCCGGCGCCCATCAGGATCCAGCCGACCACGTCGAGGTTGATGCCGCCGACGCTGGCGTCGAGGGCGAAGGTGAGGATCGCGCCGAGCGCGATCAGAAAGATGCTGGTGCCGATACCCACGACAGCCTCCTTAAGGGGGTGTGGTGCGCTGTCGAGGGTCTTTAGTACCCCACTGCCGACCGCTGCAATCGCGACCGCCCAAGGGTGCCGCGCCAAGCGATCTTGGCATCGGGTAGAGTTCACCTGTCGCCGGCGGTTGTCGGGGACGTGCGGACGTAGCGCAGCTGGTAGCGCATCACCTTGCCAAGGTGAGGGTCGCGGGTTCGAATCCCGTCGTCCGCTCGCGATGTGCCCCACGGGGCCGCCACGGGCGATTGGCGCAGTGGGAGCGCGCTTCCTTGACACGGAAGAGGTCACTGGTTCAAACCCAGTATCGCCCACCAGCTTCATCCACAGATCAGCGGACCCGTTACCGGAAATCGGTAACGGGTCTCGATGTTTCTGCTTCGTCCGAGGTGATTCGGCCGAGCGCGACCTGGTCGCCAGGCACCTGCCAGTAGCCGGTTACTCCCCGGCGCGGAGTACCTCGCTCAGCCGGTCGCGTCGCCGCAGCGCCGACTCGACAGGTACGACCGTGGCGGCCACCGCCAGCAGCGCCACGCTCACCAGGCCCAGCAGCCACCACGGCAGGACCGCCGTCGGGTCGGCGGCTTGGCCGGTGAGCAGCCGCAGGTCGAGCGGGCCGAGCGTCAGGCGTGCGAGCAGGGCACCGAGTAGCGGGCCGCACACCGCGGCGACCACTACCGGCGGCAGCAGCTCTCCGGCGGCGACCCAGCGGACGTCGCGTGGCCGCAGGCCGAGGGTCCGCAGCCGGGTCAGGGTCTGCCACCGTTGCGACGCACCGGCGGCGGCGGCGAGCGTGAGGCCGAGCAACCCCAGCGCCAGCAGCACCGCGGCGGCCGTCCACGCCAGCCGTAGGAGCCCTGCGGTCAGCGGAGCCACTCGCTGCGCCCGCAGGACGTCCGCCCGCAGCACGACGTCGGCGGCGACACCGGTGTTCGCCACGGCCCGCGCCGCGCCGGGGCCGGTCACCCAGACGGTGTTCGGAACGGTGGGCAGCCCGGCGTCGGCGAGGGCCGCGGCGTCCACGATGACGACGTCGGTGGCGCCGTCGACGGAGGGAGCGGTACCGACCGCGGCGAGACGGATCGCCGGGGCGTCCTCCCGGGGTAGCTGCAGCCGCGTGCCGGTGCGCAGTTCGCCGTCGCCCGATCGGACCAGCGCTGGGACGTCCCCGGTGCCGGGACCGGGTGCCGTGAGCCGGGCCAGCGCCGGCGCGTCGGGCAGCGGAGTGCTGGCCAGCAGGCGCTGGAACGCGGCAGTGTCCACGATGACCAGGCGCGGGGTGAGCAGTGTCGTTTCGCTGAAGACGCGGGCCGAGTCTGTCACCTGCGCGACGACGACCTGCCCTACCCCGGGTGCGGCGGCGATGCGCTCGGCGAGTGCGGGCGTGGCGGTGTCGGCGTCGGCGCCGACGTCGAGGCGGGCGTCGGCGCCGACGGTGCTCCACGCGCCGTCGGCCATACCCCGGGTGACGGTGGCGCCGAGGATGAGCGCGAACGACGCGAGCGCCGTGGTGCTGACCAGAACCAGCAGCGGCAGCGCGCGCCCGGCAGTCGTGGCCGCCTGGGCGGCACCGAACACGGCCAGCGGGCGGCGCGAGCGCAGGGCCTGTCGGAGTGCGAACCGTGCCCCGAGGGGCACCAGCCGGAGCAGGACGAGCGCGCCGACGAGCGCGCCCAGGGCGACGGCGCTGATCGGCAGGATCAGGTCGCCGCTCAGCTCACCGGTGTCGCCGTCGGAGGCGACGGGCAGGAGCCCGCGCTGGTGCAGTGTGACGAAGGCGGCGACCGCGGCGATCAGGACAGCGGCCTCCACTGCGGCGCGGCGCAGCTGGCCGGTGGCCCGGATCCAGCGCCGAGCGGCCTGGTTGGCGGGTTGGCGCCGGTCGCGGCTGGCGCGGGCGGCGGCGAGGGTGCCGAACGCCGGCCCGGCGACGGCACCGGCCAGGACCACGGGGACGGCCCAGGTCCAGGAGACGCCCGGAGCGGCCGCGCGGGCGAGCGCGAGCCCGACGGCGGCGGCCGACAGGGACACGAGTGTGGACTCGATGATCAGTTCCGCACCGAGGTCGGGGAGCGCCGCCCCACGCTGCCGGGCGGCGCTCAGCGCCGGGGTGCGGCGGCCGACCAGCAGGTAGGCGGCGAGCAGCAGGACCAGTACCGTGGCGGTCAGCACCCCGGCGAGCAGGACGGCGGCCTGTGCGAAAGCGGCGCTGTTCCGTGTACTGGCGTCGCGCAGAACGGTGTCGAGCTGCGACTCCCACTTCAGGGACTCGTCGCGGTCGATCGAGGAGCCGGAGGCTGCCTTGAGCTTGACCACCTGGCTGGCGAGCGCGGCGGTGGCGTCCCAGGTGAGCGCGTCGGGAACGGGTGCGAAGTGGACGGTGCGTCGCAGTTCGTCCTCGTCGACGGCGAGCCGGGCGTCCGGTAACGACTCGCGCGACAGCAGGCCGGCGAACCGGGTGGTTCCCACGCCGTCGGCGCCGGGCACGGGGCGCAGTAGCGCCGGGGCGAGTCGCCAGGCCGGGTCGGCGCTGTCCGCGGGTCGGTAGATCCCGCTGATCCGGACGTCTCGGTCACGACCGTGGCCGTCCTTGACCGAGATTCGATCGCCGGGGCCGAGGTTGAGCGCGGCGGCGTCCGCCTCGGAGAGGCCGACCTGCACCGGCCAGGGCGGTCCGTCGTAGGGGGTCTCGACGTACTCGTCGGAGACGGCGGGGCCGGGCGGGCTGCCGGCGATCCAGGCCACGTCCGGGCCGCCGAGGTCGCCGGCCAGGTAGGTGAACTGGAAGGTACGCGGCACGCTGCCGTCGGTGATGTTGAGGATCGGGCCGTTGACAGCGGCGATGGGCGGGAGCAGCGCGGCGTCCAGGTCGGGCCCGAGCGCGTCGGTCGCCCGGGCACGGAAGGTGTCGAGGGCCTCGGCGAGGCTGGGCATCCGGACCCGCCCGCCGGTCGGCCCGTCGTCGCGTTCCCAGTTGGCGTCTACGAGGACGTTCGAGTCGGTGCCGGCGCGGCGGACCGTGTCCTGGACGGCGTTGTCGGCGGCGGCGCGGAGCAGCACCGGCGCGGCCCCGGCGAGCAGCGCGACGGCCGCGATGACGGCGGCGGTGAGCAGCAGCGGTCCGGAGTCGGTACGGCCACGGCCGCGGATGCTGGGCCAGTGCAGCGCCGGCAGCCGGCGGGTCAGCCACCGGTTCACGGCGCCACCCGCAGGTGCGCGGCGTCGGCCCGGCGGACCTGGACGGTGACCACAACGGTGACCGCCAGCACGCATCCGGCCAGCAGTACGGCGAGGAGTGCCGCCTCGGCTGGCCACGGCCAGTGTGGCTGGGTGGCGGGGACGGGTGTGGCGCCGGTGTCGGAGCGCACGAGCAGGGGGGCGACGATGCGGGTGGCGAGCGCGCCGACGGCCGCGCCCGACGCGAGTAGGGGCAGCAGAACGCCGGCGTGCTGGCCGAGCAGCACGGCCCGGATGTCGCGCCGGGACATTCCCAGGCCGCGCAGCCGCGCCACCTCGACGGCGCGGACCTGTAGATCACAGGTGACGTGCAGGACGACGCCGGCGAGCAGCAGCAGGGCCGCGGCCGGGACGATGAGCCGGAGCGCGGCCGGCAGCCCGGCGCTCAGCGGACCGCCGATGAGGCGGGCGGTCTCCGCCTCCCGGGTCGCGACGGTGCCCAGGTGCAGGGCGGTGGCCCGCTCGGCGGCATCGGGACCGGCTGGGTGGCCGACCCACCAGGCGTCGACCGGGAACGTCAGGTCGCCGGTGACGGCGCGCGCGCGGGACAGCGTGTCCAGGTCGGCCAGGACGGCGACGGCGCCGGGGGCGGACGGCACGGACGGCACGACCTCGGTGACGACGACCGGGACGGGCGTGATGCCGACGGTGACGCTGAGCTGGCTGCCGCTCTCGGCACCGACCTCGCTGGCAAAGCGGGCGGAGACGGCTACGGGCACCGGGCCGGGGTCCGGGAAGGCGGTGGCGACGAGGGTCCGGGCGGCGTCCTCGGCGCCACTGAGCTCGACGGTCGCGGCCATCCGCAGCGCGGTTCCCGACGGTGTGGCGGACACCCCGACGGTCAGGTCGCTCAACTTGCTCGGGATCGGCGGCGCCGACGTGGCGGTCCAATCGGATCCGTCAGTCGGCCTCTCCGCCGATCCGGCGGGCGGCACGGTGAGTGTGACGGCTACGGCGACGGGTCCGCCGACCTCGTCGGTGGTGACCGGCAGGGCGACCGCGACGAGGCGCAGCCCGTCAGCGGTCGCGCAGGCGGGCAGCCGAAACTCCTGGCCGTCGAGCGGTACGGCGGGACCGGTGCAGGACGTGCGTAGGCCGCTGGCGTCCTGCAGCAGCAGCCGGGGCGTCACGGCGAGCGGGGTGTCGCCGGCGGCGGTCCCGCTCAGGACGAGCGGGGCGCCGGCCGGAATGGCGAGGCCGGTGACCCGGGTGCGTGGCGCCAGCGCGGCGCCCACGTCCGCCCATCCGCGGTCGCTGTCCAGCCGCCCGCGCAGCAGCGCGTCGGCGCGGGTGGTGTCGACGGCGATCAGGCGCGGCGCATCGCCGGCGTTGCCGAGCCACTGACCGACGGCGGTACCGCGGTGGAGGACCGGGCTCACGGTCCCCGCGGTGGCCGCGCTGACGACCGCGCCCTCTCCGGCCACCGGCGCCGTGCTGACGGTGAGTGCCAGGTCGGTGCCGACGGAGAGCGCGGCCTGGTCGCGCTGCGACTGGTGCCACGTGTTGTCGAAGGCGAGGCCGAAGGTTCCGGCCGCGCAGGCCAGGCCGACGAGCAGCCCGGCGGCGACCGCCTGGGGCCGGCGGGCGGCCTCGGAGACCGCCAGCGGAAGTGCCAGCCCGCGGGCGCGGTACGCCAGCCGGTCCGCGCCGCGAAGGGCCGGCAGTACCACCCGGAGAGCCAGGGCGGCGCCCGCGGTGAGCAGCAGCGCCGGCGCGAGCACCCGGACCGCGTCGGCGCGTGGGCTGGCGGCGGTGGGCTGCGCGTACAGCTGCCACCATCCGGCGGCGGCGAATGCCGCGAGCAGCAGGTCGGTGCCGGAACGGGCCAGCAGTTCGCGGCGGGTGCGCTGGTCGCCGGCTGCCGGGACGGGTCGGATCGCCAGGACGGTGAGTACGGCGGCGAGCACCAGCGCGCCGCCGACGACCGCGAGGACCTGGGCACCGGTGACGGCTGGCCGGACGGTCAGGCCGGCGCCGTCCAGCGGTGGCAGGTGGGTCAGGCCGGCGTGCAGGGCCGACGAGGCCGGTATCGCGAGCGCGGCCGCGACGGCGGCGAGGAGCCCGGCCTCGAGTGTCGCGGTGGAGGCGAGTTGACGACGGCTGGTACCCAGGGCGGACCGCAGGGCGGTCTCGTCGGCGCGGATGCCCGTGGTCAGCCGGCCGGCGAGGACGAGTGCCGTCGCGGCCAGGACACCGCCGAGCACGGCGATGGCGAGCACGACGGCGGCGGTGACGTGCCGTTGGTCGTCGGCGGACCGCAGGGTCGCCGGCAGCTCGGAGGAGACACGTGCGAGTTGGACGCGGTCGCCGAGGGTGCCGGCCAGCCGGCGGTCGGCGTTGCGGACGGCCCCGGCCACGGTCTCCAGGTCGTGACGGTTGGGGTGGGACAGGTCCGGATGGGCGGTGACCTCCATCCGGTCGACGGTGGCACCTGTGGTGACCAGGTCGGCGAGGTCGACGAGGAACGGGCCGTAGGCGTTGACCGGCTGCATGAAGCGGCCGTCCCGGTAGCCGGTGGCGGAGCCCGCCGCGGCCAGCGGGTCGCGGTCCCAGCCGCGCGCCGGCAGCGGGCGTACCACACCGACGACGAGCACGTCGATGGCCGGGACGGGCGCGTGGGCCAGCTCGGCGCCGAGGCGCACCCGGCGACCGGGGGTGAGGCCGAGCAGTTGTGCGGTGGACTCCAGCAGCACCGCGTCGCCGGGGTCCTGTGGCCAGCGTCCGGTGACCAGCTCGCCTCGGGTCGGCAGGTCGTCCAGCCCCGACAGGTACGCCTGGGCTCCGACGGTGGTGCCCTTGGCGAGCGCGGGCGGCAGCGCCCGCAGCACCGTCGACGCCCGCGCGGTTGTCGTCGCCGGAAAGGGTACGAGGGCGGAGGTCACCACGCTGCGGGTGTCGGCGGCGACGGACGGCGTGTCCCGGCCCTCGACGGCGCCGGTGTAGACGGTCACGTCGACGGCGGCGGGGGCGGCGTGGGCCATGGCGACCTCGAGCGCCCGCTCGGCGGTGCGGGTGACCAGCAGGGTGCAGGTACCCAGCACTGTCGCGCCGATCGTGACGACCCCGAGGAGGGTTGCCAGCAACGGCCACTGCGCGCGGGCGCGCCGGCTGACCAGCCTCATCGTCGCGTCACCCGGCGTCCGGCACGGGCGCGTACGGCTGCCCGGCCACCTGTTCGTCGAGGTGCCCGTCGTGGATGCGGATCACCCGGTCGGCCAGGGCCATCATCACCGCGTCGTGCGTCGACACCACCACTGTGACGCCCTCGGATTCCACTATCCCGCGCAGCAGGGCCATCACCGACAGCCCCGTCTCGGCGTCCAGTTGCCCGGTGGGCTCGTCGGCGAGCAGAAGCTGGGGCGAGGCGGCCAGCGCGCGGGCGATCGCCACCCGCTGCTGCTGGCCGCCGGACAGCTCGGCCGGCCGCTGCCGGGCGTGGTCGGCCAGGCCGATCAGCTCCAGCAGCAACTCGACCCGCCGTTCACGCTCGGTCGGGGCGACCCGGGCCATCCGCAGCGGGGCCGCGACGTTCTCCGCGGCCGACAGCACCGGGATCAACCCGAAGCTCTGGAAGACGTACGACACCTTCTCGCGCCGCAGCCGGGACAGGCCGTCCTCGTCGAGCGCGGTGACGTCGGTGCCGTCGACGTGCACGGTGCCGGCGTCCGGGCGGTCCAGGCCGCCGATGACGTTGAGCAGTGTGGTCTTGCCCGAGCCGGACCGGCCGACGAGCGCCACCATCGAACCGGCGGCCACATCGAACGACACGCCGCGCAGGGCGTGTACGACGGTCGGCCCAGTGCGGAAGCGCCGGTGTAGGCCGCGCACGCTGAGCAGCGGCTCGCTGGTCATTCGCCGCTTCCCGAGTCGGGGCGGATCGTGATGTGGTCGGGTTCCAGGGCCAGCCGGACCCGTCGGGTCAGCGCCAGCGCCTGGCGGAACTCGCGGGGCACCTGGACCCGCCCGGCCCGGTCCATCACGGCGTACTCCTCGGCGATCATGTGCGTGTCGCCCTCCGCGTCGGTGGTGGCGCGGCGCAGCACCTCGCTGCTGGTGCGCCCATCCCGGATCGCGACGGTCCGTTCGACCTGGCCGCTGACCTCCGGATCGTGGGTCACCACGACAACCGTGACGCCGTACCGCCGGTTGACGTCCCGCAGCACGCCGAAGACCTCCGCGGACGTGGCGGCGTCCAGCTCGCCGGTCGGCTCGTCGGCGAGCAGGACGCGCGGCTGGTTGGCCAGCGCCACAGCGATCGCGACCCGCATCTGCTGCCCTCCGGAGAGTTGCCCGGGGCGCCGATCGGCGCAGTCGGCGACACCGAGGCTGTCCAGCAGCTCGGCCGCGCGTTCCCGGCGCTCCTCCTTCGCGGTCCGGGCCGCCGTCATCGGCAGGTCCACCATCTCCCGTGCGGTCAGGTAGGGGATCAGGTTGCTCGCCGTCTGCTGCCGCACGAACCCGACGGTGTGCCGCCGGTAGTTCACCCGGTCCGCGCGGGACATCGCCAGCAGATTCCACCTGTCGACCCGGACCCGCCCGGCGGTGGGGGCGTCGATGCCGGCCAGGATGGAGAGCAGCGTCGACTTGCCCGACCCGGAGGCGCCGACGACGGCGACCAGTTCACCGCTCTCCACGGCCAGGTCCAGTCCCTGCAGTGCCTGCACCTCGATCGAACCGGTCTGGTAGATCCGCACCAGGTTCTCGCAGACGATGAGCGCGTCCCGGCCGAACTCGGGCGCCCGCGCGGATGGCTGTGGCAGGGAAAGCGGTGTGCTGGTCATCCCCTTCTCCGTCCGGGTCGTGCCGACGTCGAGCCAGCCTCGGGTAGTGGTCGGGCCCACGCAGATTGAAGCAGTTTCGCAATCGGCGGCTCAGTTGACCATGCCCTGGGCGGCTTTCCTGCATCCTGGACAAGGGCCCGCTGGTGAGGACCTGGCGGGAAACTCCCGACCACCGGACCCCCGGAGTTCTGCCACCCGACCGTGGAGGCCGCCGTGCTCGCCGCCTGAGCGGGCCCGCCGGCGACCCGGTCAGGCGGGCACCACCGGCAGGTCCAGCACCTCGTCGACGCTGCGTCGGGGGGTCGGTCGGCCCGGTTGGCCGTACCCGATCCGCAACACCATCTGCGGTGTGCCGAATCGCCCCAGCGACAGCCGCAGTTGCTCCCGCGCCGGGGCCACCTCGATCGGCTGGGAGAGCATCGACACGCTGAGACCGGCGTCCGTTGCGGTGAGCAGCAGCCGTTGCAGGGCCTGCCCGGCGATCACCTGGTCCACTGCGGTGTTGCCCACCGAGCCCAGCACCCCCACCAGGGGTTCCGGTTCGAAGTCCCGCCCGGGGGCACGGTCGCGCCCACCGTAGCCGCGGGTCGGGAGGACATCCTGCGGCTCGCCCTGCGGACCCCCGGCCGACGCGGGTACGCCGTCCGGGGTGAACTCCCGGCGCAGCCAGCCTTCCCGTTCGGCCCGGTACGCGGGGTCCCGCTCCAGCACCCGGTGCGCGCTGCGGGCGATCTCGCCGAACGCCGAGACCGCGCTCACCCCGATCAGCAGCTCCAACCAGCACTGCTCGATACGGGCCGCCTCGCCGAGGAGCCACCGGGCGTCGGCCGGCACCGGGTCCGGCCAGAACGGCAGGCGGTTGCTGAACCGGCGGGGGATGGCCGCGTACAGGCTCTGTTCGGTGGGGGTGGGCCGGCGCGGGGTGTCCGGCACCAGCCGGGCCAGCAGGTCCGGCTCGGCCGGGTCGGGGCGTAGTCGCACCCGGGGCGGGAGACCGGCGACGGCCAGGGCGATCCGCAGGTTGAACAGCGCCGCGCCGCAGGCGATCCGGACACCCCACCCGCTCGGGTCGGTCGCCGGCAGCCGACGGCCGGGGTCGGCCAGCACCTCGATGCCGCCGGCGCGCAGCCGTAGCCGCCACGGCTGGGTGTTGTGCAACGACGGTGCCCGGACCGCGTCCACGGCGGCGGCCCGCAGCTGGGCTGCGGTGTAGCCGATGTCCATGGCGGTGCTCCTCTCCCGCTGGGGCCGGTCGCGGGTGGTGCCGCGGCGCCCGGCGCACCATCACGATCCATCGTTCGATGGCCCGTCGCGCAGGGCCGGACGTCCCGACCAGTCGGGTCCGAACGCCCGCTCGCCGCGTGCCGGTCGGGACCTTCGGCCCGTGCGGCGGGCCGTGTGCACCGGGTAGAAACGAAGGATGATCCGTGTGTTCCTCCTCGACGACCATGAGGTCGTCCGCCGTGGCCTGGCCGACCTGTTGCAGAGCAGCGGCGACATCGAGGTGGTCGGCGAGTCCGGCTCGGCGCAGGAGGCGGCCCGCCGCATCCCGGCGTTGCGGCCCGACGTGGCGATCCTCGACGCGCGGCTGCCCGACGGCAACGGCATCGACGTGTGCCGTGACGTGCGCGCCGTCGACTCGTCCATCAAGGGACTGATCCTCACCTCGTACGAGGACGACGAGGCGCTGTTCGCGGCGATCATGGCGGGCGCCGCCGGGTACGTGCTCAAGCAGATCCGTGGCACCGACCTGGTGGACGCGGTGCGCCGCGTCGCGGCCGGGCAGTCGCTGCTCGACCCGGCGATCACCGCCCGCGTGCTGGAGCGCATCCGCAACGGCGTCGAGCAGCCGCGCGAACTGAGGTCGCTCACCGAGCAGGAGCGGCGGATCCTGGAGTACGTGGCGGAGGGGCTGACCAACCGGGAGATCGCCGGGCGGATGTTCCTGGCGGAGAAGACCGTGAAGAACTACGTGTCCAGCGTGCTGGCAAAGCTGGGCCTGGAGCGCCGCACGCAGGCCGCCGTCCTGGCCACGCGGCTGCTCGGCAAAACGCCCTGACCCGGGTCGCCGGGGTCAGTCGCGCAGCGGCACGGCCCAACGCACCTCGGTGCCGTGCGGCTCGGCCGCGACGATCGTGAAGGTGCCGTCGAGGCGACTGGCGCGTTCGCGCAGGTTGACGAGACCACCCCGGGCGGCGGCCGGGTCGCAGCCCACCCCGTCGTCGGTGACGGTCACGGCGACCTGGCTGGCGTCGACGCGTACGGCGACGTCGACGCGGGTGCACTGCGCGTGGCGGACCACGTTCGACAGGGCCTCGCGCAGCACGGCGGTGAGGTCCGGGCGGATGGCGTCCGGCACGGCGCTGTCCACCGGCCCGGTCAGCTCCAGGTGCGGCTTGAAACCCAGCGATTCGGCGGCCGCCTCGACCGCCGCGCGGATCTCGGTACGCAGCGCCGAGGTCATCGGCGTGCGCAGCTCGAAGATGGTCCGGCGGATGTCGCGGATGGTGGCGTCCAGATCGTCGACGGCCGCGTTGATCCGCTTGGCCACCTCCGGGCGGGCCATCGGTGCGGCGCTCTGTAGTTGCAGGCCGGTGGCGAAGAGCCGTTGGATCACCACGTCGTGCAGGTCGCGGGCGATCCGCTCGCGGTCCTCCAGGACCACCAGCAGTTCCCGTTCCTCCTGGCCGCGCGCCCGTTCCATGGCCAGCGCGGCCTGCCCGGCGAAGCTGCCCAACAGCGCCAGGTCCTCCTCACTGGCGCCACCACCGCGCTCCGGCGGGTGTGCCACGATCAGCACGCCGTGCAGGGTCTCGGCGGTGGTGAGCGGTGAGATCATCGCCGGGCCGGTGTGCAGCAACGCCGGCCACGGCGCGGCGTGCGCCAGATCGTCGACCTGGTCGTGCCGACCCTCGGCGACCGCCGCGCCGAAGCTGGTGTCGACGGCGGGCAGGACCACGCCGACGAGCGCGCGGGCCGTCCCGTCGGCGCCGTCGACCACCTCCACGGTGAA
Source organism: Micromonospora sp. D93 (assembly GCF_018070365.1). Lineage (NCBI taxonomy): Bacteria > Bacillati > Actinomycetota > Actinomycetes > Micromonosporales > Micromonosporaceae > Micromonospora > Micromonospora sp. D93. The sequence goes on from NZ_JAGPXW010000001.1 coordinate 328,587, forward strand.
CTCCTCGGTGTCGCTGTCGTAGAGCAGCACCAGCGCCAGGTCGGCCTCGGCGACCTCCCGGGCCCGGCGGGCCACCAACGCCAACGCGTCGGTACGGCGTACCTCGCCGAGCAGCACCGTGGTGATCTCGGCGGTTGCGGCGAGCCAGCGTTCCCGCCGGTGTGCCAGGGCGTACAGGCGGGCGTTCTCGATGGCCACGCCGGCCGCGGCGGCGAGCGCGACGACGATTTCCTCGTCGTCCTCGGTGAACTCCGCGCCGCCCTGCTTCTCCGCCAGGTAGAGATTGCCGAAGATCTGGTCGCGGATGAGGACCGGCACGCCCAGGAAGCTGTGCATGGGCGGGTGGTTGGCCGGGAAGCCGTAGGAGCGGGGGTGCTGGGTGATGTCCGGCATCCGCAGCGGCCGGGGATCGGCGATGAGCAGGCCGAGCACGCCCCGCCCGTGCGGCAGGTCGCCGATCTGCTCATGCTGCTCGGGCGTGATGCCGTGGACGATGAAGTCGTGCAGCAGCCGGTCCGGGCCGACCACGCCGAGCGCGCCGTACCGGGCGCCGACCAGCTCGCAGGCCGCCTGCACGATGCGTTGCAGGGTGGTGCGCAGATCCAGGTTGGTGCCGATGCCGACGACCGCGTCGAGCAGGGCCCGCAGGCGCTCCCGGCTGGTCACCACCTCACCGACCCGGACCAGCATCTCCTGCAACAGCTCGTCGAGACGGACCCGGGACAGCGGCGTCAGCCCGAGCGACGGTGCCGGGGAAGGTTCCTGGCGGGGCGACGGCGCGCTGCTGGTCACCGGGGCATGGTAGCGCCGGTGCCGCTCGTCGCCCGACCCGTCAACGGACGGCGGAGGTGTCCACCACCTGCGCAGTGGTCAGCCGCGGCGTGTGCGGCGGGCCGGAGTGCGCCGGGTCCGCGATGCCCAACCGCAGCACGAGGTACGGGAAGCCGATCCCCGAGAGCAGTTGCCGCAGGGTCTGCCGGGTGCCCGGCACCTCCACCACCGCGCTGAGCGGCACCACGGACACGCCGAGCCGGGTGGCGGTCAGCCAACCCGCGGAGAGCGCCTCGCCGGCACGCAACCAGCTGTCCCGTTCGTCCTCGTCGCCGTGCAGCATCGCGTACACCGCCATCCGGTCGTGGCCGGGACCCACCGGCAGGCTGCCGGGACGGCCGAAGTCGCGGCCCGGGACCGTGGTCTGCGCAGGCTGCTCGGGCAGCACCTCCGCCGGCAGGCCGGTGCCCGAGCCGGCCCGGCTGGTCCAGTACGCCAGCTCGGTGCGCAGCTCCGGATCTTCGGCCTCGACCGTGTCGGCGTGCCCGGCGGTGGCGGCCAGCTCCAGCACCTGGTCGCGGTCGAGGACCTGCAACCGGCAGCCCTCCGCGCCGACCGCCCGGGTGATCTCCTCGATCGCCGTGGGCGGAACCGGCTCGTCGCTGACCGGCCGCCGGTCGGTGTGCCGCACCTGCATGCACTGCACCATCCGCATGGCGTCCGGGTCGGCCGAGGTGTGGCTCAGGTCGGTCAGCCGGGCCAACAGCTCGGTGTCGTCCGGGTCGGGCAGCCGTTCCACCACGACGCGCCACCCCTGGGCGGCCAACGCCAACCGGGCGTGGTGCAGGGCGGTGCCGCAGCTGATCGCGAGCAGTCGCCCCTCGGGGTCGCTGGCGGCGAGCTGCCGGTCGGCGACGGAGCGCAGCTCCAACGCGTCGGGCAGCACCCGCCAGCGCCACGGCTGGGTGTTGTGCACCGAGGGGGCGTGGCCGGCGGTGGCGGCGGCCTCCGCCAGCGCGGTGGTCGGCTGGCTTTCCTGACTCATGGTCACGACCTTTCCGTCTCTGCTCGGCGAGCCGTACAGCGGCTCGCCGCCTCATCCTGTGGCCTCCGGCGCTGTGTCCGCAGGGCCACAGGTCCCGACCCCGTTGGGTCGTTGTGCCTGCGGTGGTCAGCGTTCGCGGACCACCGCTACCAGGCAGTTGGCATGTTGGATGAGCTGTTGGCTGACCGAGCCGAGCAGCATGCCGGCCAGCCCGCCCCGGCCCCGGCTGCCCACCACGACCAGCTTCGCGTCCCGACTCGCCTCGATCAGCATCGCCGACGGGCTTGTCGACTCCAGGTCGACGGTCACCGCCAGCTCGGGGAACGTTCGCCGCCACGGCTCCAGCGCCTGCTCCACGGCGGCCCGCTCGTCGGGCACCCCGGCCGCCCCGCCGGGGCCCGGTGTCCAGGCGTGCAGGACGCGCAGTGGCAGCTGCCGCTGCGCCGCCCGTTCGGCGGCGAAGCCGAGCGCCACCAGCGACGGGTCCGAGCCGTCCACCCCTACCGCCACCGGGCGGTTCGACGTGTCGGTCGCGGTGCTGCCGACCCCGTCCCGGACCACCACGACCGGGCAGTGGGCGTGCGCGGCGACCGACACCGCAGTCGACCCGGCCAGCAGGCCGCCGAATCCGCCGTGGCCTCGGCTGCCGAGCACCAGCATCCCGGCCTCGGCGGAGCGTTCCTGCAACACCAGAGCGGGCGGCCCGTCGTACACCTCGCCGGTGATCCGCAGCCCGGGGTTGGCCGCGGCGGCGTCCGCCGCGGCCTTGCGGACCAGGTCGTCGACCTGCCGGCGGGCGGTGTCGTCCGGCCACACGCCGGGTGCCACGCCCGGGCCGACCCAACTGGCCACTGTCAGCCATTCGAAGACGTACGCCAGCCGCACCGGCTGGCCGCTGTGCCGCGCCTCCTCCACCGCCCAGTCCAGGGCCACCGAGGCGTCGGTGGAGCCGTCGTAGCCGACCAGGATCTCCGCGTCGCGCACGTCGTCCTCCTTCAGGGGGCGGTCGGGTCGGTGTCGCGGACCCAGCGCCATTCGGCGACCTGGGGGTCGTCCTCGCCGTACTGGCGGGTGTAGTCGCGGGCCGCCTGCCGGGCGTCGGCCATCCGTTGGCGCAGGTGCGCGGCGCGGGAGGCCAGACCGGGCACCCGGTCGATGACGTCGATGACCAGGTGGAAACGGTCCAGGTCGTTGAGCATCACCATGTCGAACGGGGTGGTGGTGGTGCCCTCCTCTTTGTAACCGCGCACGTGCAGGTTCTCGTGGTTGGTGCGCCGGTAGGTGAGTCGGTGGATCAGCCACGGGTAACCGTGGTACGCGAAGATGATCGGCCGGTCCTCGGTGAAAATGGTGTCGAACTCGTTGTCGGTGAGGCCGTGTGGATGCTCGGTGTCCGGCTGGAGTCGCATCAGGTCGACCACGTTGACCAGCCGCACCTTCAGCTCCGGGATGTTCTGGCGCAGCAGCTCGACGGCGCCCAACGTCTCCAGCGTGGGCACGTCTCCGCAGCAGGCGAGCACCACGTCCGGCTCGGTGCCGCCGTCGTTGCTGGCCCACTCCCAGATGCCCAGGCCACGCCGGGTGTGCTGGATCGCCTCGGTCATCGTCAGCCAGTTCGGCGCCGCCTGCTTACCGGCCACCACCACGTTGATGTAGTGCCGGCTGCGCAGGCAGTGGTCCATCGTGGCGAGCAGCGTGTTCGCGTCCGGTGGCAGATAGACCCGCACCACCTCGGCCTTCTTGTTCACGACGTGGTCGATGAAGCCCGGGTCCTGGTGGGAGAAGCCGTTGTGGTCCTGCCGCCAGACGTGGCTGGAGAGCAGGTAGTTCAGCGAGGCGATCGGCTGCCGCCAGGGGATGGCCCGCGTCACCTTCAGCCATTTGGCGTGCTGGTTGAGCATCGAGTCGACGATGTGGATGAACGCCTCGTAGCTGGTGAACACACCGTGCCGGCCGGTCAACAGGTAGCCCTCCAGCCAGCCCTGGCAGAGGTGCTCGGAGAGCACCTCCATGACCCGCCCGTCCGGGGAGAGGTGGTCGTCGCCGGGCACGGTGGCGGCCACCCAGACCCGGTCGGTCACCTCGAACGCGGCGCCCAGCCGGTTGGACGCGACCTCGTCCGGGCCGAACAGCCGGAACGTCTGCGGGTTGGCGCTGATGACGTCACGGATCCACGGGCCGAGCACCCCTGTCGCGCCGGCGATCGGCGTACCCGGTTCGGGAACCTCCACGCCGTAGTCGCGGAAGTCCGGCAGGGTCAGGTCGCGCAGCACCACGCCGCCGTTGGTGACCGGGTTGGCACTCATCCGTCGGTCACCGCGCGGCGGCAGCGTCAGGAGCTCGTCGACCGGCGCGCCGGTCGCGTCGAACAGCTCCTCCGGCCGGTAGCTGCGCAGCCAGTGCTCCAACTCGGCCCGGTGCGCCGGGTTGTCGCGGACGCCCGACAGCGGCACCTGGTGGGCGCGGTAGGTGCCCTCCACCTGGGTGCCGTCGACCTCACGCGGGCCGGTCCAGCCCTTCGGCGTCCGCAGAATGATCATCGGCCAGCGGGGACGTTCGACGACGCCCCCGGAGCGGGCCCGCCGCTGGATCTCGGCGATCTCGTCCAACACGCGGTCCAGCGTCGCCGCGAGGGTCCGATGGACCTGGGCGGGGTCGTCGCCGGCCACCACGTACGGCTGGTAGCCCGACCCGCGCAGGAGGTCGAGCAGGTCGCTCTCGGGGATCCGGGCCAGCACGGTCGGGTTGGCGATCTTGTAGCCGTTGAGGTGCAGGATGGGCAGCACCGCGCCGTCGCGCGCCGGGTTGAGGAACACGTTGGAGAGCCAACTGCCGGCCAGCGGCCCGGTCTCCGCCTCACCGTCGCCGATCACGCAGGCCACCAGCAGGTCCGGGTTGTCGAACGCGGCGCCGTAGGCGTGGCTCAACGCGTACCCCAGCTCGCCGCCCTCGTGGATTGAACCCGGGACGTCCGCCGCCACATGGCTGGGGATGCCGCCCGGGAAGGAGAACTGGCGGAAGAGCCGGGACATCCCGGCCTCGTCGCGCGCCACGTCGTGGTAGCGCTCCGACCAGGTGCCCTCCAGCCAGGTGTTGGCCACGATGGCCGGGCCTCCGTGGCCGGGGCCGGTGACCAGCATGGCGTTGAGGTCGCGTGCCACGATCATCCGGTTGAGGTGGGCGTAGATCAGGTTGAGGCCGGGGCTGGTGCCCCAGTGCCCGAGCAGTCGAGGTTTGATGTCGTCGGGGGTCAGCGGCTCGCGCAGCAGCGGATTGTCCAGAAGGTAGATCTGCCCGACGGTGAGGTAGTTCGCGGCGCGCCAGTAGGCGTCCAGCCGGCGCAGCTCGTCGTCGGTGAGGGCGCTGTGCACGTCGAGAGCGGTGTCCATCATGCTGCCTCTCGCGGGTAGGAGTGGGGCGTCCGGTGTCCAGCCTGGCCGCTGCGGACGCCCCGGGGTCAGGGCCGTTGGTCCCGCGCCGGGCGGGCACCAGGCCCGGTCAGCGGCGCCTCGGCCAGGCCGCGGACGACGACCACCGGGGCCGGGGAGTGGTAGAGCAGGGACTGGGCGACCGCGCCGAGCATGGCCCGGCCCGGTTCGTCACCGCGGGCGGCGACCAGCGCCACCTGCGCGTCGCGGGACGTGTCGATCAGCACGTCGGCGGGATCGCCGCGAACGACTCGACACTCGGTCGGCACCGCGCCGTGTCGGCCGGTGTGCCGGGCCAGTGCTTCGCTGAGCTGCTCGGCGACCGCGTCGGTGTCCTCGTCGTGCTCGACCACGCGCAGGACCAGCAGTCGGGCGCCCCGGCGGGCCGCGCACTCCACGGCCCACTGCAGGGCGAGGTGTGAGCTGGGCGAACCGTCCACGCCCACAAGCACCGGGCCCTGCGGCGGGGGCTCACGCCGGACCACCAACAGAGGGCAGCCGGCCCGCGCGGCCAACTGCACGGCGGTCGTCTCGGCCGGGACGCACTGGCCGCTGCCCGCCATGCCGCTGTCACCGACGGCCAACAGGAAGGTGCCCTCCGAGCGGCGGATGAGGGTGGGCAGCGTGGCGCCTTCGACGATCTCGCCGCGTACGGTCAGGCCCGGCTCGGTCTGGTGGGCGAGCTGGGCGGCGCGGGTGATCAGCTCCTCGGCCTGGTCGCGGGGTGCGGCGACGGTGTCCGCGGCGAAGGCCGCCCGCCAGTCGAACATGTGCAACAGGTGCAGTGGCCGGCCGTGTCCGGCCGCCTCCTGCGCGGCCTGTTCGACGACCGGGAGGTCGAGTTCCGACCCGAGGCCGACCAGCACCGCTGCGTCGGCGGCTGCGGCCATCCGATATCACCTCCCGGGCGTCGCGCCCGGCACGACCAAGCTGTCCCTGACCGAGGGTAGTCGGATGAGCACGATGGCGGGTGCGATCGGCTGCGGTCGGCCCTCGTCAACCAGGGTTGACAGGAGAGGTGCTGTCAACGTATGTTGACGGCATGAGTCAGGCGACAGAACTCGCGGCGGCAGCCGGCAGCACCGACCCCCGGGTCGGGCTGCGCGCCGTCCGAGCGCTACGCCGGCTGCTCGAGCGGCTCGAGGTGGTCCAGGTGGACAACGCCCGACGACAGGGCTGGTCCTGGCAGGAGATCGCCGACGCGCTCGAGGTCAGTCGGCAGGCAGTGCACAAGAAGCACGCCGGGCGACCGGCGGTCAACTCATCCTGGGAGGCGTGATGTTCGAACGGTTCACCGACCGGGCGCGCGACGTGGTGCGCCGGGCGCTGGAGGAGGCGCGGGTCGAGGGCCAGCGGCCGGTCGGCACCGAGCACCTGCTGCTCGCCCTGCTCGCCGACGACGCCGGGCTGGCCAGCCGCGTGCTCGCCGACGCGGGGGTACGCGCCGACGACCTCCGCGAACGCGTCCGCCGGCACACCGCCAGCGGCGGCGCCGGCCTCGGCGACGCGGACGCGGCGGCCCTGCGGGAGATCGGCATCGACCTGGCCGCGATCGTGGCCCGCATCGAGCAGTCCTTCGGCCCGGACGCGCTACGGGAGGCGGTCCCGGCGCCGCGCCGCCGCTGGGGGCGTAAGCGCTACCTCGGCGGCCCGTTCTCGCCCCGCTCGAAGAAGGCGCTGGAGCTGTCCCTGCGGGAGGCCCTGCGCCTGCGCCACCGCCACATCGGCACCGAGCACATCCTGCTCGGGGTGCTCCGCGAGGGGAACGGACTGGGGGCCTTGGTGCTCACCGAGTCCGGTGTCGACCTCGACGATCTGCGCCGGCGGGTGGAGCTCGCGCTGCGGGCGGCGGCCTGACGGGTGGGCCGTCTTGAAACCTGTCTGTGGCACTTCCGACGCGTGCCGGTCGCCGGGTCGCTGAAGCCGTCCGGGTGCTGCACACTGGCGCCGTGGATGCTGGACAGGACAGGCGGCCCTCGGGCGGTAACGGCGGGTTGCGCTCCGCCGTGGTGGTCAACCCGGTCAAGATCGACGATCTCGACGAGTTGCGCCGTACCGTCGACGACGCCCTGACCGCGGCCGGCTGGCCCGCGCCGCAGTGGTACGAGACGACAGTCGACGACCCGGGTCGCGGTCAGACCGAGCAGGCCGTCAAGGCCGGCGTCGACCTGGTCTTCGCCTGCGGGGGCGACGGCACCGTGATGTCCTGCGTCAGCGGGCTGGTCGGCACCGACGTGGCCCTCGCCGTGCTGCCGCAGGGCACCGGCAACCTGCTCGCCGCCAACCTGGGGCTCTCCACCGACCTGGCCGCCGGGCTGCAGGTCGCCGTCGAACGCGGTCGACGGCTGCTCGACGTCGGCGCCGTCGAGGATCGATACTTCACAGTGATGGCCGGCATGGGCTTCGACGCCCAGATGCTCGAAGCCACAAACGAGACCACCAAGGCCCGCATCGGCTGGCCGGCGTACGTGGTGGGTGCCGCCCGTCACCTACGGGACCGGCCGATGCGGGTGCAGATCCGCGTCGACGACCGCCCGCCGTTGCGCCGCCGGGCCCGCTCGGTCCTGATCGCCAACGTCGGCCGGCTGCAGGGCGGCGTGACCCTGCTGACCGAGGCCGAGCCGGACGACGGCTGGCTCGACGTCGCAGTGCTCACCCCGCGCAACCTGCGGCACTGGCTCGCGCTCGGCTGGGCGGTGATCCGCCGCAGCGGCCAGGTGCCACAGCTGGAGGTGTTCCGGGGGCGGCGGGTCGTGGTCACCAGCAACCGGGCGCAGCCCCGGGAGTTGGACGGCGACCTGATCTCCCCGGGCCGGCAGCTGCGGGCGGAGGTCCGACCCCAGGCGCTCTGGCTCTGCGTCCCCCAGCCCCAGGACGCCCCCGACCTGGCCGTCGACGCGCAGAGTGTCGGGGAGCGGGGCGAGCAGCTGATCGAGGAAGCACGCCGTGAGTAGCACCCGGATCGTGCCGGAGACCCGGCTCATGGCCGACGAGGAGTTGTCCGCCGACGACGCCTGGCACACACTGCGCCGGCAGGGTGGCTGGCACCTGCTGCGGGACGCGTTCATCCGGTTCCGCTACGGCGACGGGTTCAGCCACTCCCGCGCCTTCGCGCTGCAACTCTGCCTCGCCGTGGTGCCGTTCCTGATCGCCCTCACCGGCCTGATCAGCGAGCTGGGCGTCGAGGAGGGCGGCCAGGTGGTCGCCGACACCGTCCTGGCGCTCACCCCCGGCCAGAGCGCGCAGATGGTCGCCGAGCTGCTCGGGGAGGGCGAACGCGTCGAGGACGCGGGAGAGCTGGCGCTCACCCTCGGTCTGCTCACCGGCCTGTTCACGCTCACCACCACGATGGCCCAGATCGAGCGGGGCGCCAACCGCATCTACGGCGTCGAGCGGGACCGCCCGGCGCTGCGGAAATATCTGCGTGCCGCCGTCCTGGCCGTCACCGCCGGTCTGCCCGCGCTCGCCGGCTTCCTGATCCTGGTCGGCGGCGGGGCGATCGGCGACTCGGTCCACAAACACTACGAGTGGGGCGCGCTCGCCAACGGCATCTGGGACGTGATCCGCTTTCCGCTGAGCCTCGGGCTGACCGTCGTCGCCGTCGCCGTGCTGTTCCGACACGCGCCACGCCGCAACCAGCCCGGCCTGTCCTGGCTGTTGTTCGGCGCCGGCATCGCCACGGCGCTGTGGTGGCTGGCCAGCCTGCTGCTCGCCGCGTACGTGCGCTTCAGTGACGGTTTCGGGCAGACCTACGGCGCCCTGACCGGCATGATGGCGCTGCTGCTCTGGGCCAACCTGACCGGGATGGCGCTCTTCGGCGGGCTGGCCTTCGCCGCCCAACTGGAGGCGCTGCGCATCGGTGCGCGGGAGCCCGCCCAACCGGACCTCTGGGAGCCCGACCCGGACCGCGCCGAGCTGTACGACACCGGGGACATGTCGGCGCTCTGACGCCAGCGGCGTGTACGACGGACGCGGATCGGGTAAAACGCCTCGCCAGACAGACAAGGGAGGTGCGGGGTGACCGCGGTCAAAGAGGTGGCGCGCCGTCCGATCGGTCATTTCGCCGAGCGGAGCATTGCCGGTCTGGTGGCCGTCATCGGCGCCGGGGTGGCCTTCGGGCTGCTGTTGTTGCTCGTCCGGGTGCAGTGGAGCCCGCTGCAGGATGTCGACCACGGGCTCGCCGAGTGGTTCAACGGCCTCGTCGCACCGCACCACGCGCTGGTCACGGTGCTCCAGGCGGTGACGGACCTGGGCGGCCGACCGATTCTCATCTGGCTGGTCACCATCGCCGTGGTCGGGCTGCTGATCCGGCGGCAGCCCCGACTCGCCGTCTACCTGATCATCACGGGGGTCGGTGGCCTGATCCTCGACCCGTCCCTGAAGACGCTTGTCGGCCGGCTCCGCCCGGTCGTGGACGTGCCGATCGCCAGCGCGCCCGGCAACAGCTTCCCGAGCGGGCACGCGCTCGGCTCGTTCGTCGCGTACGGGGCGCTGCTGCTGGTGTTCCTACCGGCGATGGCGCCCCGCTGGCGCAAGCCGGCCATCGTCGGGGTCGGTGTGCTGGTGGCACTGGTCGGCCTGACCCGGATCGCGCTGGGCGTGCACTTCGTCTCCGACGTGCTGGCCGCCTGGCTGCTCGGGGCCGCCTGGCTGGGCGTCACCGCGTACGCCTTCCGACTCTGGCGGCGGGAGCGGGGGAGGCCGGTGCCGCCGCTGTCCGAGGGCCTGGAGCCGGAGGCGGGGCACGACATCGCCCCCGCCCCGGCCGAGGAACACGTGTTGGCCCACCCTCGCTCGGCGGTGGCCGAGCTGCTGGTCGGCTGGGTGATCGTGTTCGGAGCGCTGTACGCCTTCGGCACCTACGTCAGCTACCACGCCAAGGGCACCTTCTTCGACACCCTCGACACGAAGGTGCCGCAGTGGTTCGCCGAGCGGCACACCGAGGTGCTGACCGACGTCAGCTGGTGGTGGAGCAAGTTCGGTGACACCCATGCCATCCTGCTGATCTCGCTGGTGTTCTGCCCGCTGGTGTTGGCGGTGTGGCGGCGCTGGCGCCCGGTGCTCTTCGTGGCGCTGGCGATGGTGGGGGAGTTGACCCTCTTCCTCGCGTCGGCCCGCGCGATCGACCGGCCGCGTCCACCGGTGGAGAACCTGGACGGGCAGATGCCCACCTCGTCGTTCCCGTCCGGGCACATCGCGGCCACCATCTGCGTCTGGCTGGCGATCACCCTGATCGTCTTCCCGCGTACCGACAGGTGGTGGCGCTGGATCTTCGTGGCGCTGGCCGTGCTCATGCCGGTCGGGGTGGCCACCTCTCGGATGTACCGGGGGATGCACCACCCGACCGACTTCATGGGCGCGATCCTGCTCTCCGCGCTCTGGATCGGGCTGCTCTACCTGGTGGTCCGCCCGAACGAGGACCTGAAGGAAGGCAACCAGCCGGCCATCGAGTCGGAGGACGTGGACACCCTCGACGACGAGCTGGCGCGGGCCGGCCGAGCCGGCTAGGCGTCGCCGTCGTGCTGCGGGTGATGACCTGGAACATCCGCACCGGCGGTCGGGATCGTGGCGGCCCCGACCGGCTGGATCAGGTGGTCGAGGTCGTCGACGAGCAGGCACCGGACGTGCTGGCCCTGCAGGAGTTGCGCGGCTTCGACCGGGACGGGCTGATGGCCACCGTGGCGGGCCGGGTGGGGATGACGCCCCACCTGGCCCGGTCCTGCTTCGGGCAGCCGGTGGCGGTGCTGGTCCGGCCGCCGTACCGGGTCGTCGACGCGGGGTCGGTGCGCCGACCGTTCCACCACGCCGCCGCCCGTGTCGTGGTGGCCACGTCCGCCGGCCCGTTCACCGTGCTGGGCACCCACCTGTACCCGTACTCCGGGGGCCGGCGGCGGATGGAGGTCGACTGGCTGGTGGCCGCGATGCGCCGCGACCAGGGGCCGCTGACGCTGGTCACCGGTGACCTCAACTCGCTCGACCCGACCGTCGACCACACCGCGCGCCTGGCTGGCATGCCCACCCTCTACCGGCGGCGGCACCTGCGTCGCTCCGGCGACGCCGTGGACACCCGCGCGATCGCCCGGCTGCTCGCCGCCGGCCTTGTCGACCTCTGGCCGTCGGGCAACGTCGACGCACCGGAGGCCGCCGGTCACACCGTGCCCACCCGACTCGGCGGGGCCGAGTTTGCCGGGATGCGGCTGGACTACCTGCTCGGCAGCACCGTGGTGGCGCAGCGGACGCAAGACTGTCGGGTGATCCGCGGCGGTGCGACGGCTACGGCCTCCGACCACTATCCACTGCTCGCCACGCTGGATTTGTCTCCCGGCTGAGCCGTCCGAGTGCTCAGAGCACCAGATTCAGCAGTACGGTCAGCACCACCGAGGCCACGATCGAGAAGAGGATCGTCAGGAGGCAGCCGAGGCCACCGCCGAGCGGGCGGATCTCCGTGTTGCCGAAGCGCATGACGTTCACCTGTCCGTGTTCATAGTTGGCGCAGGCGGGGCAGCAGTTGCTCCTGCGCCCAGTCCAGGAACATCGGCTGGGTCTCCCCACCGACCTGGATGATCGCCACGTGGGTGAAGCCGGCGTCGACGAACTTGCGGAACGCCTCGACGTGCGCGTCCACGTCCGGACCGCAGGAGATGCCCTCGGCGACGTCCTCCTCGCGGACGAACTGGGTGGCGGCGGCGAAGGAGTCCGGGCCGGGCAGGTCGGCGTTGACCTTCCAACCCATCCCGAACCAGCGGAACTGGTCGTGCACGATCTTGCGGCACTCCGCCTCGTCGGGGCCGTAACAGATGGCCACCTGGCCGTAGCGGGGCTGGCCGGCACCCCCGGCGTCGTCGTACATCTCGATGATGTGCCGGTCGGGTTCGGTGGAGATGAGGCCGCTGCCGTACTCGGCGGCCAGCGTCGCGGACTGTCGACCGGACGCGGCGACGGCCATCGGCACCGGCCGTTCGGGGCGGTCCCAGACGTAGGCGTCGGGCACGTCGAAGTGGTTGCCGGAGAAGGTCAGCGTCTCCCCGTTGAGCAACGGCCGGATGATCTGCAACGCCTCCTCGAACATCTCGTGCCGCTGCTGGACGTGCGGCCAACCGCCGACCACGTGCTCGTTCAGGTTCTCCCCGGCGCCCAGGCCGAGGGTGAACCGGCCGTCCGAGAGCGCCCCGATCGTGCTGGCCTTCTGCGCGACCACGGCCGGGTGGTAGCGGCGGATCGGGCAGGTCACGAAGGACATCAGCTCCGCGCGGGAGGTGGCGTGCGCGACCGCGCCGAGCACGGACCAGGCGTACGGGGAGTGGCCCTGGGAGTCCAGCCAGGGGTAGTAGTGATCGGACACCACCAGTTGGTCGAAACCAGCCGCCTCGGCCCGTACCGCATGGTCCACCAGTTGCTTGGGCCCGGCCTGCTCGCTCATCAGGGTGTAGCCGACGCTGACCATCCTGGTATCCCCTCTCACTGACGGATCGTTCCCGAGATACCCCGGTGCACGACGGTCAACCCTCTCGTCCGGTTCGACTGCGGCGGCGCTTGACGGATCGAGGTCCCCTGCCTACCGTCGCTCTTAACCGGTTAAGAGCTGGGTGTGGCGCACATCCTGTGGTGGGGATGACCGCCCCGTGACGGCCCGCGTTCGCGTGGGCCGTTGCGGCTGTCCGGGCATCGGGGTCGCCAACTGAACCGGTTGCGAGGACCATTCCATCGTCCTACGCTGATGCGTGCGCCGGGAGCCGGGCGCGGCTGCCGGGCTGCAGCCGCCTTCCCTGTCACGTCCCCACCCCTGTCGGGCACCGGGGGTCCTCCCTGAGGAAGGCCATGAAGACTCGACTCTCCGCCGCCGGCGCGACAGTGCTCGCGTTGCTCGTCACCGTGCTGGCGTTCGGCCAGCCGGCGCACGCCGCGGCCGGTTTCTCCGTCGCCGACGGCAAGTTGTACGACGCCAACGGCGCCGAATTCATCATGCGCGGCGTCAACCACGCGCACACCTGGTACCCGCAGCAGACCAGCTCGTTCGCCGACGTCAAGGCGCTCGGCGCGAACACCGTACGGGTGGTGCTCTCCAGCGGCGACCGGTGGACCCGCAACACAGGTGCCGACGTCGCCAACGTCATCTCGCTCTGCAAGGCCAACCGGCTGATCTGCGTGCTGGAGGTGCACGACACCACCGGGTACGGCGAGCAGAGCGGCGCGATCACCCTCGCCCGCGCCGTCGACTACTGGCTCAGCCTCGCCGACGTCCTCTCCGGCCAGGAGAGGTACGTCATCGTCAACATCGGCAACGAGCCGTACGGCAACCAGAACTACGCCTCGTGGGCCACCGACAACGCCGATGCGATCAAGCGTCTGCGGGCCGGCGGGTTGACCCACACGATCATGGTGGACGCGCCGAACTGGGGGCAGGACTGGTCGTTCACCATGCGCGACAACGCTGCGTCGGTCTTCGCCGCCGACCCGGCGCGCAACACCGTGTTCTCCGTCCACATGTACGGGGTGTTCGACACCGCCGCGGAGATCAGCGATTACCTGGGCCGGTTCCGCACCGCAGGGCTGCCCATCGTGGTCGGCGAGTTCGGCTTCAACCACTCCGACGGCAACCCCGACGAGGACGCCATCCTCGCGTACAGCCAGGCCAACGGGATCGGTTGGCTGGGCTGGTCGTGGAGTGGCAACGGCGGCGGCGTCGAATATCTCGACCTGGCCACCAACTTCAACCCGGCGAGCCTGACCGACTGGGGTCAGCGCCTCTTCAACGGCGTCAACGGCATCCGGCAGACCGCCCGCGAGGCCAGCGTCTTCGGCGGCACCCCACCCCCGACGACGCCCCCGCCCACCACGCCCCCGCCCACGACGCCCCCGCCGACGACGCCCCCGCCGAACGGTGGGTGCACGGCGACGTACACGGTCACCAACCAGTGGCAGGGCGGCTTCCAGGGTGAGGTGCGGGTGACCGCCGGCGCGAGGGCGATCACCGGCTGGACCGCCGGGTGGACCTTCGCCAACGGCCAGCGCGTCACCCAGTCCTGGAATGTGGCCCTCACCAGCAGCGGAATCACTGTGACCGCACGCAACACCGACTACAACGGGCGGCTGGCCGCCGGGGCCAGTGCCAGCTTCGGGTTCCTCGGCAGTTGGACCGGCGCCAACAGCCTGCCCGTGCTGAGCTGCACGGCGAGCTGACCGTCGGCCCGGTGGTCGGGTCCGCGTCGGACCCGGCCACCGGAGCTCGTCCTGGTCAGTGCTCCCCGGCCAGGTTCACGACGACCACCCCGGCGATGATCAGCGCGATGCCGGTGAGCTTGGCGAGCCCCACCGACTCACCCAGGAACACCGCCCCGATCGCCACGATCGCCGCGGTGCCCAGACCCGACCAGAGGGCGTACGCGACACCCACCGGGATCTCCTTGACGGCCTGGGCCAGCAGGAGGAAGGCCAGCGCGTAGCCGCCGAGGCACGCCACCGTCGGCCAGAGACGGCTGAACCCGGCGGTGCTCTTGATCAGGCTGGTCGCCACCACCTCGGCGAGGATGGCGATCCCCAGCAGCACGTACGCCATGCGTCCCCTCGGTCCTTCGTGGTCGATGAACCCGTCGCTGCCCAGGCTAGTGCCGGTGGTCTCCACGCCCAGCCGACCCGCCCGCCTCCGGTCGACGTTCAGCCAAACCGTCGCGTGGCGTCCGTGCGGCCGTCGGTGACGTCCGTGTGGCCCCGGCATCTGTCACAGAACGCCTTTGGAGCTGATGCCACAAACGATTCGGATGTGGCGACGAATCTGACTTCCTCAGCGGATCGGCCGTGCCTCCGGCACCAGTCCTGGTGGATGAATCGTTTACGGCATCAGCTCCAAAGGCAGCCCGGCACACCCGCCCGCCCACCGCTGCGGGCCGCGCCGCCGCCGTCGCCAGCAGCCGCCGGGGTCGCGCCGCGCGCGAAGACCAGTCGGGAACCCTGTCGTTACGGGAGATCGACGGGCTCGGAGGCGAGTCGGGCCGCTCGCATGGTCAGGTAGAGCTGTTCGGGGCGGCTGCTCGTGCGGGCGGCGGCGGTCCGGTAGTCGGCGACCGCCCGAGCCTGGTCACCGGCCATCTCGTGCAGGTGGGCGCGGGCGGCGGCCAGCCGGTGGTGTCCGGCCAGCTGCGGGTCGTGGGTCAACGCGTCGAGAGCGGCCAGACCGGCGGCCGGTCCGTGCACCATGGCCGTCGCCACGGCCCGGTTGAGGGCCACCACCGGGCTGCCGGCCACGCGTTCCAGCACCTCGTAGAGCGCCAGGATCTGCGGCCAGTCGGTCTGTTCGGTGCTCGGCGCCTCGTCGTGCAGGGCGGCGATGGCGGCCTGCACCTGGTACGGGCCGACCGGTCCACGTGGCAGGGCCCGGGTGACCAGTGCGATGCCCTCGGCGATCGCGGCCGCGTCCCAGCGGCTGCGATCCTGATCGGCCAGTGAGATCAGCTCGCCGGAGGGCCCGGTCCGCGCCGGGCCGCGTGCCTCGGTGAGCAGCATCAACGCCAGCAGCCCGGCCGATTCGCTGTCGTTGGGCAGCAGCGTGTGCAGGGCGCGGGTCAGCCGGATGGCCTCCGCCGCGAGGTCGATCCGCCGCAGGTGCGGGCCGGTGGTGCTGGTGTGCCCCTCGGTGAAGACCAGGTAGAGCACCTGCCGAACGGAGATCAGACGGTCCGCCCGCTCCGCCGGATCGGGCATCCGGAACGGCAGCCCGGATGCCCGGATGCGCTGCTTGGCCCGGCTGATCCGCTGCGCCATCGTCGCCTCGGGCACCAGGAACGCGCGGGCGATCTCGGCGGTGCTCAACCCGCCGACGGCGCGCAGGGTCAGCGCCACCGCCGACGTCGGGGCGAGCGCCGGGTGGCAGCAGAGGAAGAGCAGGACCAGCGTGTCGTCCCGCTCGGTGGTCAACTCCTCGTCCGGGGCTGGGGCGTACCGCTGGTCGTCCGGATCCCGGCGGGCGACCAGGTCCTCCCGGCGGCGGCGGGCCTGCTCACCGCGGACCAGCTCGATCATCCGGCGGTAACCGACCTGGATCAGCCAGCCCCGGGGGTTCGTCGGCATTCCCTCGGTCGGCCACTGGGTGGCGGCGGCCAGCAGCGCCTCCTGCACGGCGTCCTCCGCGGTGGCGAAGTCACCGAAGCGGCGGGTCAGCACGCCGAGGACCTGCGGCGCCAACTCGCGCAGCAGGTCCTCGATGCGGGGATCGGTGTTCAGCCCTCACAGCTCCTGTGGTGGGGCGGACATGACCGGGTGCACCTCGATCGGCATGTTCAGCGGCCGGCCGCCGGGGCCGGGCGCCGTGGAGATGTACGCGGCCAGCTCCACGGCCCGCTGCGGGCTCTCGCAGTCGACAACCCAGAAGCCGGCCAGGAACTCCTTCGTCTCGGCGAACGGCCCCTCGGTGACCACCGGCGTCCCACCCTCACCAG
The DNA here is from genome assembly GCF_018070365.1 of Micromonospora sp. D93. Classification (NCBI taxonomy): domain Bacteria; kingdom Bacillati; phylum Actinomycetota; class Actinomycetes; order Micromonosporales; family Micromonosporaceae; genus Micromonospora; species Micromonospora sp. D93. The sequence continues at coordinate 345,263 of NZ_JAGPXW010000001.1, forward strand.
CCCGGACGATCCGGGCCTGCTGCGGGCCGCCGAGGCCCTGACCGTCGACCCACTCGCCGGCGGCGGTGAGCTTGTCGTTGACCTCGCCCATGAACGCGATGTGCGCCCGGACCTCGTCCTGGGTCCAGGTGTCGATGCTCGGGAAGTCGGTCCCGGCGGCGCTGAACTGCATCAACAGCATGTACTTCACGGTTGGCTCCTCACACCTGCGCACCCCTCGTCGACGGCGTCGACCTCCAGCACCAGACTCTGCTCCGGGTGCAGGGCGGGCAGTTGCACACCCACCCGGGCCAGCGCCGCCCCGCTGAGGGTGAGACCACCCGCCAGCCAGGTGGGCGCGGCCAGGTCGATGGTCGCCGGGCCCGGTACGCCCGACACCTGTCGTACCCGGTACCGCCGGCCCGGGTCGAGGCCGGGCAGCCGTACCGCGCCGGGCACCTGCGGCACCGAGGTGGCCAGCCGTGCCACCGCGTACACCGCTCGGGTGTTGTCGTGATCGACCACGCCGTGTGCCCAGACGGCCGGGTCCGGGTGGTCGACCCGGACCACCCGGCCGGCGTGCAGCAGCGGGCGCAACCGTTTGTGCAGCGCCACCCAGGCGGCCAGCTCGGTCTGCTCGGCGGCGCTGATCGACGCGATGTCCCACTCGATGCCGTGGTGGCCGAAGAGCGCTGTCGCCGCCCGGAAACCCAGGTCGTGTACGCGGTGGGTGGTGTGCGATCGTTCCGGGCCGATGTGGGTGCCGATCAGTTCCGGTGGCAGCAGCAGCCCCGTCCAGCGCTGGATGCTGAGCCGCTCCAGGGCGTCGTTGCAGTCGCTGGCCCAGACCCGGTCGGTGCGGGCCAGGATGGCCAGGTCCACCCGGGCCCCGCCGGACGAGCAGCTCTCGACCTCCACGCCCGGGTGCCGCCCGCGCAACTCGTCGAGGAGCCGGTAGACCGCCAGGGTCTGCCCGTGCACCCCGGGACGGCCATGATGACCTGCCTCGGTGAGGTCCCGGTTCTGGTCCCACTTGAGGTACCGGATGCCGGGGTGGTCGGTGAGCAGCGCGTCGAGGCGTTCCAGCACATGGTCGTACGCCTCGAGACGACCCAGGTCGAGCACCTGCTGGTGACGCCAGGCCGGCGGCAGCCGCCCCGGCACGGCGAGCACCCAGTCGGGGTGCGCGCGGAACAGGTCCGAGTCGGGGTTGACCATCTCCGGCTCGACCCAGAGGCCGAACTGGAGGCCCCGGCCGGTCACGTGGTCGATCAGCGGTTGCAGGCCGCCCGGCCAGACGCCCTCGTCGACGTACCAGTCGCCGAGCCCGGCGGTGTCGTCGCGCCGACCACGGAACCAGCCGTCGTCGAGCACGAAGCGCTCCACGCCGATCTGGGCGGCCCGGTCGGCGAGCGCCCGCAGGCGGTCCAGGTCGTGGTCGAAGTAGACCGCCTCCCAGACGTTGAGGGTGACCGGGCGGGGGGAGCGCGGGTGCCCGGGGCGGGCCCGGAGGTGCGAGTGGAGTACGTCGCTGAGCCCGTCCAGCCCGGCGTCCGACCAGACGGCGTAGAGCAGGGGAGTCTCGTACGACTCGCCGGGGCCGAGCCGGACCTCCCCGGGGGCCAGCAACTCGCCGCCGCCGAGGGTCGACTCGCCGGTGGGCCGACGCTCGGCGAACGTGACGTGGTCGCCGCTCCACGCGGTGTGCACCGCCCAGACCTCGCCGTGGCCGAAGCCGAACCCGGTGGTGCCGGCCACCAGCAGCAGCGTGGCGTCATGCCCGGTACGGCCGTGCCGGCCTTCACGGACCCAGACGCCGTGCTGCCACGGGTGCCGCTGCGGGGACCGTTCCCGACACCAGCGGCCGGTCAGGTCGAGCAGTTCGGTGGCGACCGCCGGCACCGGCAGCACCGGCGTCAGCTCCCGCAACTCGTACGCGCCGTCGCCGTCGTTGCGCAGCCGGTGCCGAACGGTCAGCAGGCCGTACGGGTCGAGCGTGATCTCGATGGTCACTGTCAGCCCGGCGGCCGGGTCCGACGCCCGGACGGCCACTCGCGCCGGTCCGTCGGCGGGCTGGTCGACGTCGAGACCGTCCAACCGGAACGCGGTGGACCAGTCTCGTCCGTCGCGGTGCCCGGCCAGGGCGGGCCGCCCGCTCCAGCCAGCGCTCGCCTCCGGCAGCACTGACAGCACTGTCGGCTCGTCGAAGCTGCTGGGCACCACCGGCGGTACTGTCGCGTCGGCGAGCTGGCGCAGGCCGTCGTCGTCGAGGTCGCCGACGTCGCCGCCCCAGTGCACGACCCGGGGCAGCCCCGGGCCGCGCGCGTCGAGCACCAGGCTGGTCCGCGCGCGGCGCAGGTGCAGGATCGTCATCCCTTCGAGGCTCCCAAGGTCAGGCCCCGAACGAAGTGCCGCTGGAGCATAAAGAAGATCACCAGGGTGGGGATCGCGACGAGCACGCTGCCCGCCGAGACGAGGTTGTTGTCGGTGAAGAACTCGCCGCGCAGGTTGTTGAGTGAGCTGGTCACCGGAAACTTGTCGCCGGTGCGCATGAGGACGGTCGCCCAGAAGAACTCGTTGTAGATCCAGGTAACCTCCAGCGTCGCCAGCGCGGCCAGGGCCGGCCGGCACAGCGGCATGGTGACCTGCCAGTACTGCCGCCAGATGCTCGCCCCGTCGACCATCGCCGCCTCGTACAGGTCACGGGGCAGCGCCTTCATGTAGTTGCTGAGCACGAAGACGCAGAAGCCGCACTGGAAGGCCACGTTGATCAGAATCAGGCCCCAGTAGCTGTCGTAGAGCAACTCCGAGTCGCTCATGAACTCCGGCAGCGGCACCTCGGTGAACAGCCGGAACAGCGGGATGAGCAGTGCCTGCTGGGGCAGCAGGTTGGCGGCCGTGAAGATCCCCAGCAGGACGAGGTTGAGCTTCCAACTGAACCGGGCGATGACGAACGCCACGCAGGAGGCGAGGAAGAGGGTGAGTAGCACCGCCGGCACGGTGATGTACACCGAGTTGAGGAAGTGCTGCCCGAACTCCGCCGTCCGCCAGGCGGTGACGTAGTTGTCGAGGGTCCAGCCGCCGAACGAGACGTAGCCGTTCGCGGCGGTGTAGTCGTACGACCGCAGTGAGGTCAGCACCGCCCAGGCGATCGGGAAGAGCCAGGCCAGCGAGACGACGATGAGGAAGCCGTGCAGCAGCATCCGTAACGGGGTCAGCCTGCGCCGACGAACCGGAGTGTCCACGCTCATTCCCGGTTCTCCCTCATCACGGTCGCCAGGTAGATGGTGATGAAGACCAGCGAGACGACCAGCATGATCGTTGCCAGTGCCGAGCCGAAGCCGATACGGCTCGCCTCACCCACCACGTTCTGGGTGACCAGCGCGGAGATCAGCTCCAGCCCGTTGCGGCCCTTGTTGACCACCCAGACCAGGTCGAACGCGCGCAGCGACTCGATCACGGTCACCACCAACACGATGATGTTGATGGGCCGCATGACCGGGAACACGACCCGGAAGAACGCCCGGCTCTCCGAGGCGCCGTCGACCGCCGCAGCCTCGCGCAACGATGGATCGACGCCCTTCAGACCGGCCAGGTAGAGCAGCATGATGTACCCGACGTGCCGCCACCCGGAGGCGATCATCACCGCCCAGATGTTGACGCTCGAGTCGCCGTACCAGTCGATGCTGCTGCCGAAGACGGCGTTGATCAGCCCCTGGTCGCGGGAGTAGAGCAGCTGCCAGACGAAGCCGATGAGCGCCAGCGAGAGCACCACCGGCAGGTAGAGCGCGGTCTGGTAGAAGCGGCTGCCGCGCAGCTCCTTGTCCAACAGCACGGCCAGGAACATGCCGAACGGGGTGGCGACCACGAACAGCGCCGCCAGCCAGAGCAGGTTGTGCTGGATCGCCGGCACGAACGGCGGGTAGATGTTCACCACGTCGCTGTAGTTACGTGCGCCGACGAACTCGATCTCGTTGAGGGGGCCGATGCCGTCCCAGTTGGTGCCGGAGAGCAGCACGGTGGCCGCCGCCGGCAACCAGACGAATCCGGTGACGAGCAGCAGCGGGACGAGCACCATCAGCGTGATGACCACGCGGTCGGTGCGGGACAGGAGCCGTAGCCGCCGGCGACGACCACCCGTTGAGGTGGTCGCGGCCGGCGGCGGCACGGCGCGATCCGCTTGGATCAGGGGCAGGTCGGACACGATGTCCTCCCCCTTCCGCCGTCAGTCAGTGAAGATCGACTTTTTCTGGTTCTCGATGGACGAGGTGAGCCCGCCGATGTCCTTGGGGTCCTTGATGAACTGCTGGAGCGCCGGGATGATCACCGTCGAGGCGAAGTCCGGCCGGGTGTCCCGGTCGAGGAACTGGGCGATCTCGGTGGCCGACCCGACCAGTTCGGCCGCCTTCTTCTGCAGCGCTGTGTAGCCGCCGACATCCGCGCCATTGTTGGCGACGAGGACGGCCGGGTCGTTCTTGAGGTTGATGTCCGCGGCGGCCTTGCCACCGAAGTACTCCAGCAGCTTGCGCGCGTTGTCCTCGTTCTTGGGCTTGCGGGCCATCATGTAGCCGTCGATCGGGGCGTCCAGCGCCTTGGCGCCGATGGTCGGGTCGATCTCGGGGAAGGTGAAGAAGTCGAGATCGTCCTGCTCCTCGTTGCTGAACTGCTGACCGACGAAGAGGCCCAGCAGGTACATGCCGCTCTTCTTCTGCTGCAACGACTGCGCGGCCTCCTGCCAGGTGCGACCGAGGCTGTCCGGCTGGTGCAGGGGGAGCAGGCCGGCCCAGGTGTCGAAGACCTTCTTGACCTTGTCGGAGGTCCATGCCTCCTTGCCGGCCATCAGGTCGACGTGGAACTGGTAGCCGTTGATGCGCAGGTTGAGGATGTCGAAGGTGCCCATCGCCGGCCAGCCGTCCTTGTCGGCGAAGGCGATGGGGATGAGGCCGTCCCTCTTCATCTGCGCGCCGAGCGCGGTGAACTGGTCCATGGTGGTGGGCACCTGGTAGCCGTGCTGCTGCCACACCGACTTGCGGTAGAAGACCGCCCACGGGTAGTAGGTCGCCGGTACGAAGTACTGTTTGCCGTCGTCGCCGGTGGATGCCTTCTTGAAGGCGTCGGAGTAGCCGGAAAGCTTGCTCCACACGTCGCTGATGTCGCTGGCCAGGCCCTTCTGCGCGAAGAAGCGCATCCGGTAGCCGGCGAACCAGGTGAACACGTCGTCCGGCTTGCCCTGTAGGTAATTGTTGATGTTCTCCTGGAACGTGTTGTGGTCGACCGTATTGACCGCGACCTGCACGCCGGACGAGGTCTTGAAGCCGTCGGTGACCTTGACCAGGACGTCCTTCGGCTTCGGGTCGGACTGGTTCGAGCCGAGCGACACGTCCTTGCTGGACCCGCCGGAGCCGGAGTCGTCGCCGCAGCCGGCGAGCAGTCCGGTGCCGAGCAGCGCGCCCGTGCCGGCGGCGCCGGCCAGCAACGACCGTCGGTTGATGCCGGCGACTGAGGGCGGTACGAGCCGAGCCAGGTACTCGGCTTGGGATTGGGGACGGGACATCTGTGCCTCCTGCGGATGAGAAGGAGCTACGCCCAAGGGCCATCAGGGTGGTGAAGGCAGGTCCGGCGTGGTGATCACACAGTGAGATCCACCGAGAATCCACATTGGCGAACACGAACGGCCATTGGGGCCTCAAGCTACTCTGCCGTCGGGCTCTGTCAAGAGGGCAGTTCGCCTCTGATAACCCAGTCGTGACACGGCTGTTACCTGGAATGCGTTGCAAAGAAACGTCGATGTTGGAACCTGTTGACTTCAGTGGACCAGCGGGTGCACGCTCAGCTGTCATGTGGCGATGGCAGGGTGACAGCATCTATTTCGGCGGCGACTACAACCCCGAGCAGTGGCCCGAGGAAACCTGGTCCGAGGACGTCGAGCTGATGCGCCGGGCCGGGGTCAACCTGGTCTCGGTCGGCATCTTCTCCTGGGCCCTGCTGGAGCCCACCCCGGGCCGGTTCGAGTTCGGTTGGCTGGACCGGGTGCTCGACCTCCTGCACGACGGCGGGATCCAGGTCGACCTGGCCACCGCCACGGCCAGCCCGCCACCATGGCTGGCCAGGGCACACCCGGAGACGTTGCCCCGCCGCGACGACGGCGTGATCCTCTGGCCGGGCGGCCGGCAGGCGTACTGCCCCAGCTCGCCCATCTTCCGCGAACGATCACTGGAGTTGGTGCGGGCGGTCGCCGGCCGGTACGCCGAACACCCCGCCGTGGTGATGTGGCACGTCTCCAACGAACTGGGCTGCCACAATGCGCACTGCTACTGCGACGTCAGCGCCGAGGCGTTCCGCGGCTGGCTGCGCGAGCGCTACGGCGACCTGGACCGGCTCAACGACGCCTGGGGAACCGCGTTCTGGAGTCAGCGCTACGGCGACTGGGCCGAGATCAACCCGCCGCGCACCGTGACGGCCTTCGCCAACCCCACCCAGCAGCTCGACTTCCTGCGCTTCTCCTCGGACGAGCTGCGCGCCCAACTGCGCGCCGAGCGCGAAGTGCTGAAGACGCTGGTGCGCCAGCCGATCACTACCAACTTCATGATCGGCATGGGCGTCAAGCACATGGACTACCACTCCTGGGCGTCCGACGTGGACCTGGTCTCCAACGACCACTACCTGACCGCCGCTGACCCGCAGGCGCACCTCGGGCTGGCGCTCGCCGCCGACCACACCCGGGGCGTCGCCGGCGGCGATCCGTGGCTGTTGATGGAGCACTCCACAAGCGCCGTCCAATGGCAGCCGCGCAACGTGGCCAAGCTGCCCGGTCAACTGCGTCGCAACAGCCTCGCGCACGTCGCCCGCGGTGCCGACGGCGTGCTGTTCTTCCAGTGGCGTGCCTCCCGGGCCGGTGCGGAGAAGTTCCACTCCGCGCTGGTGCCGCACGCCGGGCCGGACACCAAGGTGTTCCGCGAGGTCTGCCAACTCGGCGCGGACCTCAAGGCCCTCGCGGAGGTGCGCGGCAGTCGGGTGGACGCCGAGGTGGCCATCCTGTTCGACTGGGAAGCCTGGTGGGGCGTCGAGTTGGATTCGCACCCCAGCGCCGACGTCCGGTACGGCGACCGATTGAACGCCCTCTACCGGGCCCTCTGGCGGGCCGGCGTGACCGCCGACGTCATCCACCCCTCGGCAGACCTCAGCGGCTACCGGCTGGTCCTGGTGCCGACCCTCTACCTGGTTCGGGACGCCGACGTCGCGGCACTGCACCGCCACGTCGAGGACGGCGGCACGGCGGCCGTCACCTACTTCAGCGGCATCGTCGACGAGAACGACCACATCCGCCTCGGCGGCTACCCCGGCGCGTTCCGGGAGTTGCTCGGCGTCCGGACCGAGGAGTTCTTCCCGCTCCGCGAGGGCGAGCAGGTCCACCTCGACGACGGCGGCACCGCCGACGTGTGGACCGAGTGGCTGCACCCCGACGGCGCCGAGGTGCTGGCGTCGTACACCGATGGGCCCTTGCCGGGTGTGCCGGCGCTGACCCGGCACCCGGTCGGCACGGGCGCCGCCTGGTACGTCGGCACCCGGCTGGACGAGCCGGCCACCGACCGGCTGGTCGCCCGGCTCGTCGACGAGGCCGGCGTCCGTCCGGCGGCGCCGGCGCCGTCCGGTGTGGAGGTGGTACGCCGGCGCGACGGCGAGCGGACCTGGCTGTTCATCATCAACCACACCGAGGCGGAGGTGCGACTTCCGGCGGCCGGCGTCGAGTTGTTGACCGGGGCGCGGTGTGCCGGTGAGCTGACGGTGCCGGCCGGTGAGGTGGCGGTGGTCCGTGAGGATCGGACCTGATCCGCACGACAGTCACGGCGCGAAGGAGGTTCCCCACATGCTCGCCCAGCAGCGGCAGACCGCCATCCTCGATCTGATCCGCCAACGTGGCGGGGTGCGGGTGAGTCACCTGGTCAGCCGGTTCGGTGTGTCCGACATGACGATCCGACGCGACCTGGAGGTATTGGCCGAGCGCGGCCTGGTCGACAAGGTGCACGGCGGCGCGACCCTCGCCGGGCCCGGCTCGGCCGAGGAACCCGGCTTCGCGGCGAAGTCGATCCGCCAGCAGGCGGAGAAGCGGGCCATCGCCGAGCGGGCGGCGACGATGGTGGAGCCGGGGATGGCCATCGCGCTCTCCGCCGGCACCACCACCGCCGCGCTGGCCACGCTCCTCTCCGACGTACGCGGGCTGACCGTGGTGACCAATTCGATCCCGGTGGCCGACGCGCTCTACCAGAACCCGCGCGCCGACCAGACCGTCGTGTTGACCGGCGGTATCCGCACCCCGTCGGACGCGTTGACCGGGCCGGTGGCCGAGGCGGCGATCAGCGCGCTCAACGTCGACCTGCTGTTCCTCGGTGTGCACGGCCTCAGCCCACGGACCGGCTTCACCACGCCCAACCTGCTGGAGGCCGGGGTCAACCGCTGCCTCATCGGCGCGGCCCGCCGGCTCGTGGTGCTCGCCGATCACACCAAGTGGGAGACGATCGGCATCGCCACCATCGCCCCGCTGGAGGCCGCCGACGTGCTGATAACCGACGTCGGGCTGCCGCCCGAAGCCCGCACCACGATCGCCGAACAGGTAGGCGAGCTGGTCATCGTGGAACCTGACTGAGCTCTGCCGCCGCGCTCTGCCCCGCGCTCTGCCGCCGCGCTCTGCCCCGCGCTCTGCCCCGCGCTCTGCCCCGCGCTCTGCCCCGCGCCGATCTTGCACTTTGTGTCGTCGATACGCGTGCAATGTCCTGTAAGTCGCGACAGAATGTGCAAGATCGCGGGAGGTGGCAGTCCGGCCGCTCTAGGGATCGTCGTTGGGGAGGCAGGCATCCCCGTGGTCGGCATTCCGCCTGCACCGGCGACGATCGGGCATGATCCGGTCGCAGAAGACCCAATGTCGTACGTGCTGCGCGTCCTCGGCCGACACCGTTGTGCTGGCGACGTCGACCTGCGGCGTCGAGGCCAGCGACCGGGCGAGCGTACGGGCCAGATCCAGCGCCCCGGCCAGGTCGGGCACCGCCACCGGCAGGTGGATCACGTGTCGGGGCGGCGGTTCGGTCGACTCGGTGAACGCCAGCACGGCTTCCCGAGGCAGCGGCACGAAGATCCCGCCGAGCGGCTCGTACGGCGGGATCACGGCCGACGCCTCTCGGACCAGGCACTCTGCCGGGCACGCAGCGCCCGCTTCATCCGGGCGTTCTCCTCACTGAGCTGCGCCAGGTCGTGGTGCAGCGCGGTCAGGTCGAGCGCGACGCGGTGCAGAAAGCGTCGTACCTCTGCGGGGTTCAGGCCCCGTCGGCCGAAGCCGACGGTGGCGAACTGCCGGTCGCGGACGTGCCGCGGATGCAGCCCGCCTCCGCCGTCGTAGAGCGTGCCTCTGGGCATCGGTCACCTCTCGTCGTCGCTCGATGGGTGAGTCAGGGTCGCCAGGGCGCCCATCTTCGTGGTAGGTATTCGTCCAAGTCGGTTCGGAGCCGGGATTCGCACATCCCGACGCTCTAGTTGAGACCCGACGAGAGCCGGTATGGGCCTGCCACTCGCGAGGCCGTCTCTCGTCACCTTCTCGGCTGTTGGCACAGCCGCGGTTGCCGTGTTTGCACCGGGCGTCCCCGGGGGCCGGCGATCACCTCACCCGAAGGCCACGTTTCCAGTGACTCTGAGCTGGAGCAATGGTTCCTACGCGGGCGTCGCCAACATATTGAGAGGTGGACCATGCCGCACAAGCCGTTCATCCGGACCCTGCGCGCGCAATGGCTGGGTCAGCAATTGCGGACCCTGCGGGAGGAGCGGGGGATGACGTTGAAGTTGGTCGCAGAGCATCTGCAACGAGACATGTCCGCGCTTGGTCGGTACGAACGCGCGGACTGGCCGATTCGCAAGGGTGATGTGATCTCGCTGCTGGATCTCTACGGATTTCACCACGCTGCCGAGCGGGCCCGCCTCCTGGCGCTTGCCGAGGAGGTGTGGCGCACCGACCGGTGGGACGAGGACTACGGCGACGTCGTGGACGCCTCCTTCATCGAATATCCCTGGCTGGAAGGTCGCGCGGAGCAGGTCTGCTGCCTCCACCTCACCCTGGTCCCGGGGTTGCTTCAGACCCGGGAGTACGCCGAGGCCGTGATTCGTAACGCGGCAGAACCGGGAGTTACCGAGGGCACGATCAAGCGCTGGGTCGAGCTTCGGATGACCCGTCAGGAGGTCCTGAGGCGACACCGCCCACTCATGATTTCTGCGGTGATCGACGAAGCTGCGCTGCGTCGAATGGTCGGTGGGCCGGAGGTGCGGGGGCGACAACTACACCACTTGGTGCAGGCGCAGCGAATGAGCAACGTGGCAATCAGAGTCATGCCGTTCGGCGTGGCCCTGCATCAGGGGCTCGACGGCACGTTCTGGATATTTCGTCTGCCAGAGCCGTATCCTGCGGTGGCCTACGTGGAGTCTTTGGGAGGGCGCCTCTACCTGGAGTCGCCGAAGGCTGAGCGCTTTGTTCGTGCCTATGGTCGTCTGCTGGACTCTGCGCTCAGCGAGAGCGAGTCAACGAAGTTGATCACGAGCATCGCGGAGGAACCGTCATGAGCGAGAGCGTGCCCGATGTCGCCTGGCACATCAGCACCAAGAGCGACAGCAACGGTGGTAGCTGTGTCGAGGCGGGGCCGGTCCTGGATGGTTCCGGCCGAGTGGCGGTGCGCGACAGCAAGGATCGCGCGGCGGCGACCCTCGTCTGCCCGGCGGGCGGCTGGATGGCCTTCGTCAACGGGGTGAAGGACGGCGATTTCGCGCCCTGATCACCTCCGCTGGTGCCACCTTTCGGCATGCAGCAGCGCGGAAGCTCGGCCTTGGCCGCGCTCGACGCCCGTGCCGCCGTCGACGATCTGACCAGTCGCCGGTCCGGGTGTGCTGCACAGCGTAAGGCGCGCTGCATGGCGAAGGTCGAACGCCTGATTCGTTTGCGACATCAGCTCCAAAGGCTCACCGACTGGCATCCGCCCCTCGCTGACGGCCAACGGGCGGCGGCATCGGCGGCCAAGTGGATCAAGCGCCGCCAGCGACACACGCCGGTCGCTCGGCGCTTCACAGCCACCTCACAGGGGTGCTGGATAGGGTGCCGTTCGAGTCAACGTCCGACTCCAACCTGGAGCGGTCGGCGTCGCACAGGAGTTCCGATGGTCTTCAAGAAGATGTTGAGCGCGTTCGGTGTGGGCGGTCCCAGCGTGGACACCGTGCTGACCAACCCCAACACCCGCCCCGGCCTGACCCTCGACGGGCAGGTCAACCTCGTCGGCGGCGACGCTGAGGCAGCCATCGAGCAGGTGGTGATCGGCCTGGTCACCCGGGTCGAGGTCGAGGGACACGACACCGAGTACGCGGGCACGATGGAGTTCCACCGCATGGTGGTCAGCGGTCCGCTCCAGCTCGCCCCGAAGCAGCAGCTCTCGATCCCGTTCCAACTGCCGGTGCCCTGGGAGACCCCGATCACCGACGTGTACGGCCAGCGCCTGCACGGCATGACGATGGGTCTGCGCACCGAGTTGGCGATCGCCCGCGCGGTCGACAAGAGCGACCTGGACCAGGTGGCGGTGCACCCGCTGCCGGTGCACGAGCGGATCCTGGAGGCGTTCCAGCGACTCGGCTTCCGGTTCAAGCACGCCGACCTGGAGCGTGGTCACATCCGTGGCGTGCAGCAGACGCTGCCGTTCTACCAGGAGATCGAGTTCTTTGCCTCCCCGCAGTACGCCAGCACGATCCGGGAGGTCGAGCTGACCTTCGTGACCAGCCAGCGTGGTGTGGAGGTCATCCTGGAGTGCGACAAGCGCGGCGGGTTCCTCAGCGCCGGGCACGACGCGTTCGGTCGCTTCCAGGTGTCGCACACCGACGTTGACCGGGTGGACTGGGCGCAGGTCGTCGACGGCTGGCTGCGTGAGACCACGACCCGCTACGGCAGCCTGCGCTCGCAGTACGGCGCGAGCCATGGTCACGGGCACAGCCGCGGGCACGGCATGGGCGGCATGGTGGCCGGGGCGGCGCTCGGCGTCGCGGGCGGCATGGTCGCCGGCGAAATGATCGAAGACGCGTTCGAGGGCGACTTCGGCGACTTCGGCGGCGAAGAGTAGCCGGTCCCCCAACGACGACAGTGGCCTCCGGGAGTCCTCCCGGAGGCCACTGTCCTACGCGTGACGCGTCAGTGCTTGTTGCGTTCCCTGCCGGACCGGCGCGCGGAGCCGGCCTTCGACAGACCACGGCTGACCAGGTAACCACCGGTCAGGATGGTCAGGAACAGCCACGCCTGGTTCGGGTTGTTGATGTTCAACCCGTTGGCCGTGGTGCCCTTCCAGAACGCGGCGATCACCACGAGCGCGACCGCGGCGGCGTAGACCCAGAATTCCGTCGTCAGGAACGCCTGCTTGGTCTCCGTACCCGGCGACGGCATCGGGTCTCGATGTCCGTCCCGCATGGACGGCATCTGCTGGGTCTGCATGTCCCGCATCGACGCGGGATTCTGCGGGTCGTTCATGGGCCGGTTCATCGGCCGGGTGGAAGCAGCCTGCGTGCTCATCTGGTCCTCCTCAGGATGCGATGAGTCGTACCTGCATTCCCTCGCCCCGCTACCGCGTGTCGGCCACGGCACGGTTCGCTTTCACGGCGGGGACACCCCCCGACTACCCGAGGCCCCGGAGCAGGTAACGCCGATCGCCGGCCGGAAAAATCCGGCCGGCGATCGGGTGGTCGACGGGTCAGCGCAGCCCGTTGCGCCTCGCCACGCTCACCAGAAGGTCCGGGTCGTCGGTGATGATGCCGTCGACACCGAGGTCGATGACCCGCTGCATCACCGCCGCGTCATCGACGGTGTACGGGATCACCTTCAGGTCGTACCGCGTCTGCAGGGTCCGAACGTCCGGTCCGTGGAAGTATGCCGGGTTCTCCCGCAGGTACCAGTCGGTCGAGGCGACAGTGCCCTGCTTCGGGTCGTGCACCTGCCAGTTGGCGGACACCGTGCCGGCACCCGCGGCCCGGGTCAGCTTGCCGAGATCCTGGTACTTCCACCAGTCCAGTCCACCGGTCCACGGGCTCTTCACCGACGGGTTGCCGTAGACCGCCTCCAGCGAGCACTCGTCGGCGAGGGTGGTGCACTCGGCCGGACCGTACTGCCACACCAGGCCGACCGTGCCGATCCGCCGGTCGAGCTGCCGGGCGTACCTGATGGTGCGCCAGTCGAACGACTGGATGGTGGCCCGGCTGGTGAAGCCGGCCCGCTGGATCGCGTCGACGAGCTTGCGGGTGAAGCTGCGGTACGGCTCGGTGTCGTTCACCACCGGGCTGATCTTCGTCTCGATGTTCATTCCGATGTCGGTGCGGCCACTGGCCTTCACCAGGGCGAAGACCTCGTCCAGGGTCGGGATCCGGGCACCCGGCGCGGGCACCTGGGCGGGCAACTCGGGCAGCGTCTTCGTGCCGCAGTCGACGGTCTTGAGCTGCGCCAGGGTCAGCTCGTGCACCGGCTTGCCCACGTACGGGAACTTCCGGTCTCCCGGGCGCACCGGGGCGGTGTCGACGCAGTGTGACCCGTTGACGCTGCGGTCGTGCAGCACCACGAGCTTGCCGTCGGCCGTCACATTGGTGTCCAGCTCCAGGGTGGAGATGGCCCGGTTGGACAGCGCGTTCGCGAACGCCGGCAACGTGTTCTCCGGCCGGGTGGCCCGACCGCCCCGGTGCGCCTGGATGTCGAACGGCGCGGTGTACGCCTTCGGCAGCCGGTAACCGCGCTGCGCCAGCAGGCCGCGCAACCGGTCCGGATAGTCGGTGATCATGCCGTCCACACCGTCGTCGATCAGCTTGGCCATGGTCGGCACGTCGTCGACAGTCCACGGGATCACCTTGATGCCGTAGCGGTGCGCCTGGGCGACCATCTCCTTCGTGACGTACGGCTTGTAGCCGGGGTCGGTGACCATGCCGTTCTGCGGCATCCCGTGCACCGGCGAGAAGGCGCTGGCGCCGAAGCTGCGGATCGCCTTGATCGGGTCGCCACCGAAGTCGTCGACGTCCAGCCCGCCCAGCCACGGCGACTTACCCGGCTGGCCGGTCTGCAGGAAGTCGTAGTTGGTCAGGGCGACCAGTGGCAGCTTCGGCTCGACCTGACGCATGCGCATCAGCGCGCCCCAGTCGAAGCTCTGGATGGTGACCTGCTTGAGCAGCCCGGCGGCGCGGATCTCGCCCGCGGTGACCCGGACGAACTGCTCGCGGGGGGCGGTCTCGGTCGGCGCGCCCGCCTCGACCTTCGTCTCGACGTTGAGCTTCACGTCCTTCGCCCGGTAGCGGTTGACAAGCGCGAAGACCTCACGCAGCAGCGGCATCCGGGCACCCGGGACGGCGAGCTGGCCGGGCTTGTCCGACAGCGTCTTGGAGCCGCAGTCGAGCGAGCGCACCTGGGCCAGGCTGAGCGTGTTGATGTACTTCCCGACGTACGGGAACTCCGGGTCACCGGGCGTCACCGCTGTGGTGTCGACGCACTTGGTGCCGGTCACCTTCCGATCGTGGGTGACGACGGCCTGGCCGTCCTCGGTGATCTGCACGTCCAGTTCGAGGGTGGTCACCCCGAGCTGGAGGGCGTTGCCGAAGGAGGCGAGGGTGTTCTCCACCCGCAGCCCGAGGCCGCCCCGGTGGGCCTGCACGTCGAATGTCCGGTCCGGTAGCGGCTTCGCCTGGACGGGCACCGCGAGCCCGGTCGTCACCGTCGCGGCCACCAGGGCCGCGACGGCGGTACGGCGTACTGTGCGCACGCTGTCATCCCCTCCTGCCGGCGGGCATTTCCCACCGGTCGCCGGACAGCATGGACATCTCGGGCTGCGGGCAGGCGGCCAGCGGGCGGCGTGACGGTGAACCGCCGTGGACGACCTCCCGGTCCCGCCGGGTTTGGTCGGCCGGTGGTCGGGCACGCAGTCAGTTCCACAGCTTCTGCGAGGTGATGGACGTGCGTGAGGACGAAAGGCGGCAGGACGCCGCCCGCGAGGCCGAGGATCGGATCGCCGGCGGTGTGTACGGCAAGGGCGCCCTCGACGAGGTGAGGGTGCCCCGCACCGATGTGGAGAGCCAGATCCAGCGCGAGGACCCGTTCGATCCCGCGAAGGAACGGATCGACCCACAGGTGCTGCGCGACGGCGGCCCGGTGGGCGGGCAGGGCGCGGTGACCACCACCGGTGGCACAGCCGGGCCGGCGAGCGTACGCCGGGTGGCCCGACAGCCGGAGCGGCACCCGGGCACTGTCGCACCGACCACGACCGGCGATGCCACCACCGGCGGCCTCAGCACCCCGATGGGCGGTGGCACCAGCGACCAGTCCACGTCGGCAACCGGCCCAGCGAAGTCCATCAGGGACAAGTCCAACGACTAACCCCACCCCGCCGTCCCCGCCGAGCGACAACTCGGTGGGGACGGCGGGCTTCGTGGTCAGCTCGCGGGGCGGAGGACGCCGAGGCGTTGGGTCGCGCGGGTTAGCGCCACGTACAGGTCGCTGCGCCCGCGCGGCGACTCGGCGACCATCCGGTCCGGGTCGACAACCAGCACCGAGTCGAACTCCAACCCCTTGGCCTGCGCGACGGTCAACACCACCACCCGGCTCTCCAGCTCCGGATGCTCGCCGACGGCGGCCTCGGGCAGGGCGGCGGTCACCGCAGCGCCCAACTCGCCCACCAGGCCGGCCGGCACGAGCACCCCGAGCCGGCCCTCGGTCAGCCCGGCCGCCTCCCGGGTGGCCTCGCCGACCAGTTCCGCCGCCAACCGCCCGTCGGGCACCGTCCGGTCCCACGGGGGTACGCCGCTCTCCCGCACCGAGCGCGGCGGCCGCAGCGCCGGGTCGATCTCGGCCAGCACGTCGGCGGCGACCGCCATGATCTCGGCGGGAGTGCGGTAGCTGACGGTCAGCTCGGTGAGCCGCCACCGCTGCTCGACGTACGGGGCGAGGGCGTCCGCCCAGGAGGGCGTGCCGCTGAGCGCGCCGGTCTGTGCGACATCCCCGACGATCGTCATCGACCGGCTCGGGCAGCGGCGCATCAGCAGCCGCCAGGCCATCGGTGACAGCTCCTGCGCCTCGTCCACGATGACGTGGCCGAACGCCCAGGTGCGGTCGGCGGCGGCTCGCTGCGCGGTGGTCAGCCGGTCGGCCTCCTCCTGCCGTTCCAGCAGCCGATCCGCGTCGATCAGGTCGGTCACACCGAGGATCTCACCGCCCTCGGCCTCGTCCTCGACGTCGATCGAGCGGGAACCCCTGGCGATCTCCAGCACGCCCTCGGCGTACTCCCGTTCCATCGTGCGGATGCGGTCCCGCCGGGCGGCGGCGGCACGTTCGTCCTCGCCGAGCAGCTCGGCGGCCTCGTCCAGCAGGGGAACGTCGGCCGGCGTCCAGCCACCGCGCCCGCCTCGCAGCAGCGCCCGTTCGTCCTCGCTGAGCATCGGCGTGGCGGCGGCGATCCGGTCCGGGTCGGCGTACAGGTCGGCGAGCAGCCGCTGCGGGGTGAGCACCGGCCACAAGCGGTCGAGGGCCGTTTGGATCTCCGACTCCTCGCGCAGCTCCCGGCGGATCTCGGCCCGGTCCGCCTCGTCGAGGAGGTTGTCCCCGCCGAGCGGGTCGGCGCCGATGCGTTCGGCCACCTGGTCGGCGAGCGCGTGCACGATCTCCACGTCGAACAGCGCGCGAGCCAGGTTGTGCGGTCGGTCGGCGCGGCGGACCCGGTCCCGGGCGACGCGCACGATCTCCGGGTCGAGGGTCAGCGTCTCCCGCTCGACCTCGATCTCCAGCGGTTCGTCCGGCACCCACTGCCGGTCCCGTACGGCCAGCGCCAACACCTCGGCCAGCACCGCCCGGCCCTTGAGCGCCGCGGTCTCGGCCGGCTCGGCCCGTTGGGCGCTCACCCCGGGAAAAAGATCACCCTGGGTACGCAGCAGTACGCCGGTTTCGGCGAGTGTCGGCAGCACCTGGGAGATGTAGCGCAGGAAGGTCGCGTTCGGGCCGACCAGCAGCACGCCACGGCTGGAGAGTTCGCGACGGTGCGTGTAGAGCAGGTATGCCGCCCGGTGCAGCGCGACAGCGGTCTTGCCGGTGCCGGGGCCGCCCTGGACCACCATGACGCCCGGGAGTTCCGCGCGGATGACCTCGTCCTGTTCGGCCTGGATCGTCTCGACGATGTCGCGCATCCGGCCGGTACGCCCCGCGTTGAGCGCGGCGAGCAGCGACGCCTCACCGGTCAGCTCCTCGTGGGCGCCGGGGGAGGCGGTGTCGATGTCGAGCACCTCGTCGTTGAGCCCGGTCACCTTGCGCTGCCGGGTGCGCAGGTGCCGGCGACGGCGTACGCCCTGCGGGTTGGCGGCGGTGGCGAGGTAGAACGGGCGGGCGGCGGGGGCCCGCCAGTCCATCAGCAGCGGGTCGTAGTCACCAGTGGTGTCGAAGATGCCGATCCGGCCGATGTAGCGGCGGGAGTCGTCGTCGCCGTCGAGACGGCCGAAGCAGAGCCCGTTCTCCACGGCGGAGAACTGTTCGACCTGATCGGCGTACATCGCTACCGAGCTGTCGCGCTGCGAGCGGTCCTGGAGGGTGCCGCCGGTGTTGTGCAGCTCGGCGGTGAGCCGGTGGGCGGCCTGGTCACGCAGCTCGTCCAGCCGGTTGTAGAGCATCGAGACGTACTCCTGCTCGCGACCGATCTCGTCGTCGAGCGGCAATTCGCCGGAACCGCCGGAGTGCCTTGACAAGCCGTCTCCCTAAAGATTAGAATCCTTTGCAGGAACGGCTTTTAGCCGTTCTTTTTTGTGCCCTTCGAACTGTTGAAGATAGCGCGTTGCGCCGGTTCTCACCAAGCCGGGCGGGCCGGCGCGCCGGTGATCGCGAGGTGGCGGCGGATGATCCTGCGGACCGGGCAACGGGTGGTCTTCATCGGGGACAGCATCACCGATTGTGGTCGACGCGACGTCGCCGCGCCCTACGGCAGCGGATATGTGAGTCTCGTGCGCGCCCTGGTCGGCGCACGGCACCCCGAGCTGGAGCTGTCCTGGGTCAACCGGGGTGTGGGCGGCGACACGGTGCGGGACCTCGCCGCCCGCTGGGACGACGACGCCATCGCCGAGCGCCCCGACTGGCTCGCGGTGATGATCGGCATCAACGACATCTGGCGACACTACGGCGACCGGCCGGATGAGGCCGTCGGCATCGAGGAGTACGAGCGCACCCTGCGTGACCTGCTGCGGCGAGCGGTTTCCGCCACCGGCTGCCGACTGATCCTGGGCGACCCGTTCTTCATCGAGGCCGACCGCGGCGTCCCGCAACGCGCCGACACCGACCGGTACGCGGCGGTCGTGGCGGGGCTGGCCGCCGAGTTCGACGCGGTGCACGTGGCCAATCAGGCGGCGTTCGACCGGGTGCTGGCCGTGAGTCCGGCGACGCGTTGGGCCGACGACCGGGTCCATCCGTACCTGCCCGGCCACGCTGTCCTCGCCGACGCGTACCTCAGCGCCCTCGGCGTCTCCTGACCCAGGGCCTGTCAGACAGCGAAGCGCCGGGCCGACCGTCAGGTCGACCCGGCGCTCACACCGCGGAGATCAGCCGCGTGCGGCCTGGTAGAGCCGCTCCGGAGTGACGGCTCCGGCGAGCACCCGGCCGTCGTCGGTGAGCAGCACGCTGAACAGTTTGCTGGTGAGGAGCCGGCCGCTGCCCCAGTCGCCACTGACCGCCGGCAGCCCGCCGAGCAGCTTCGACATGTCCATGTCCGGTGCGGATCCGGCCGGGGGAGTAGCCGGCTTCGCGGCGGGCTTCCGGCCGACGTCGGCCCCGTCGAGGCGGCCGATGAGCACTGTCGTCCAACCGTCGCCCACCGCGCGCACCTGCGGGTCGCCCGCCGGCTCGACGTGACCGGGCTTGCCCGTCGGACGCTCGGCCTTCTCCTCGTTGACCGTCACGCCCGGCGGCGGGTTGAAGCGGAACTGGTCGGCGTCGGGTCGGCGGTAGTCGACCTGGGTGAAGGCCACCTCGAACGCCGGCCGGTCGCTGCCCTTCGCGAGCACCTCGAAGCGCAGCGGCACGTGCTGCTTGGCGTCGATGGCGATCCGCAGCTGGTGCACCAGTGAGTCATCGTCGCGCGGCTGGAGCACCAACTCGTACGCGTCCTGGCCGGCGACGGTCGCCGACCGGCCGACGCTGACCTCGGTGCTCGGGTCGATCGCGCCCAACGCCAGGTCGGCGGCCTGCTGCGGGGTGGCCGGCAGGCTCGCCGCCGGTTCGGGGGCGGGCTTCCAGGCCCCGGCGTCGCCGCCGAGCGTCCGGTGGGTGGCGGTGTTGCTGCGGCTCTGCCACGTCCACAGGTCCCGGCCGTTGCGGATGATGTCCTGCTCGCCGAGGGTGTCCATCAGCGCGACCCGCTGCTGATCCGGCCCGGAGTACCAGACCCGCAGTGTGTGCGTGCCGGTCAGCAGGGTGGTCAGCTCGTTGCCGGGAACCAGCCCGACGAGGGGTGGCAGACCGAGATCGGCGCGTTGCACCACGGTCCCGGACAACCCTTCCAGCCGGGATGTTTGCAGGTCGACCAGGAGCTGAGCGGCGGTTCGGGGCGGCAGGCTCGGCTCGGCCTCGGCGGCGAACGTGCCGATCGCCGCACCCCCGCCGATGACGGCGACGGCCGCCGTGGCCGGGACCAGCCAACGAAGGACGGGACGGCTTCTCAGAACGGACATGGTGGCACCTCCTGCGGCCATCCTGCCCCCTAGGTGCTGTGAACGTGCTGAGGACACCGAACCGCGCCGATTGACCCGGGTGGCACCCTTGAGCTGTGCGGGTGCTGGTGGTGGAGGACGAGGCCCGGTTGGCGGCTGCCCTGCAACGCGGTCTCCAGGCGGAGGGGTTCGCGGTGGACGTGGCGGCAACCGGCCCGGCCGGCCTGGACGCGGCCCGGCACGGCGGGTACGACGCGATGATCCTCGACGTGATGCTGCCCGGCCTCTCCGGGTACGAGCTGGTCCGGCGGCTGCGCGCGGAGCAGCACTGGTTGCCGGTGCTGATGCTCTCCGCGAAGGACGGCGAGTACGACCAGGCCGACGGCCTCGACTGCGGCGCCGACGACTACCTCACCAAACCCTTCTCGTACGTGGTGCTGCTGGCCCGGTTGCGGGCGCTGTTGCGCCGGGGCGCGCCGGAGCGCCCGACCGTGCTGGCGGTCGGTGACCTGCGGCTGGACCCAGCCCGCCGACGGGTGACCCGGGCGGACACCGAGGTGGCGCTGACCGCGCGGGAGTTCGCGCTGCTGGACTACCTGATGCGCCGGCCGGGCCAGGTCATCTCCAAGATCGAGTTGTTGGACCACGTCTGGGACGCGAGCCTGGAGACCGCGCCGAACGCCGTCGAGGTGTACGTCGGCTACCTGCGCCGCAAGCTCGGCCGGGACCGGCTGGAGACGGTCCGGGGCGCCGGCTACCGGTTGGCGACGTGACCGCCGCAGGCCCGGCACCCACCCGTCGGGCCAGGCTCGGCCGGATGCCCGTCCTCGGGCTGCGCGGGCGGCTCATGGCGATCGGCGTTGTCGGCCTCACCATCGGACTGGCCGTGGGCGGGGTGGTGCTGCTCGGCGCGCTCGGCTTCGTGCTTCAGCGCACTGTCGACACCGAGGCGTTCCGCACCGCTGACGCGGTCGCCCTGCTCGCCGCCGAGGACGCGCTGCCCGACCCACTGCCGGTGGCCGGCGGGCAGGTCCGCGTGCAGGTCGTCGACGCGCAGGGGCGGATTCGGGCCGCCTCGATCGACGCCGACCGCCTGGTGCCGATGGTCCGCCCGGAGCGGCTGGACCGCGACGGTCGTCAGCGGTTGGAGGTGCCGGCCGAGCGAGTCGGGCTCGTCGGCCCGGTCCGGGTGGTCGCCGTACCCGCCGGCACCGCGGACGACCCACTCACCGTGCTGGTCGCCCGTTCGATGGCCGACGTGCGGCACAGCACCCATGTGGTCCGGACCATCCTGCTGGTGGCGTTCCCGCTGCTGGTGGCCGTGCTGGCCGGGGTGGCGTGGCGGGTGGTGGGCGCGACCTTGCGGCCGGTCGAGGCGTTGCGTCGAGGTGCCGAGGAGATCACCGGGAGGGCCGGCACCGGCCGGCTGCCGGTGCCGGCGTCGGCCGACGAGATCCACCGCCTGGCGGTCACCCTCAACGGCATGCTGGAGCGGCTGGAGTCCGCCCGCGTCCGGCAGCGGGCCTTCGTCTCCGACGCCGCACACGAGCTGCGCAGCCCGCTGACCAACATCCGGACGGAACTGGAGGTGGCCCAGCGCCTCGCCGACCGGACCGACTGGACAGCGGTCACCGCCAACCTGCTCGCCGACACCGACCGGCTGAGCCGCCTGGTCGACGATCTCCTGCTGCTGGCCCGTCTGGACGAGACCCCGCCGGCCCGGGGAACCGGCCCGGTGGAGCTGGGCGCGTTACTCACCGAGGTCGCCGCCCGCTACCCGTCGCCGCCGGTGCGGGTGACGCTGCCGGCCGGCCCGCTCTGGACGATCGGGACCGTCGAGGAGCTGCGTCGCGTGCTGGCCAACCTGGTCGACAACGCGGTACGGCACGCCTCCGGCATTGTCGTGCTCGCGGCCGAGGCGACAACGTCGGGAACAACGGCGACGGCGGCCGGGACGACGGCGGCCGGGACGACGGCGGCCGGGACGACGGCGGCCGGGACGACGGCGGCCGGGACGACGGCGGCCGGGACGACCAAGGTGGGGGCGACCAAGGTGGGGGCGACGGTAGGGCCTGGCGTCGGGGCGTACCACCTGGTGACGGTGACCGACGACGGCCCGGGGATTCCGGTGGCGGATCGGGAGCGGGTCTTCGACCGGTTCACCCGGCTGGATGACGGACGGGCCCGCGACGACGGGGGCGCCGGCCTGGGGCTGGCCATCGTCCGGGAACTGGTCCGACGCGCCGGCGGCAGCATCACCGTCACGGACGCTCCGGTGCAGCGAGGACTACGGGTGTGCCTGCTGCTGCCGGCGTTGTCGGCCGAGGATGGCCGGGGGCCAGAGGCTGACGGCCAGTGACGGCGACGTGCCCCCACCCACCCCCCCCCGACGAGCCTTTGCTCTGCACCCGCGGGTGCGACAGCTACGTGAGGTGATGCTCGCCGAAGCCTGTCGAAGCGGCTGGCGCGACATTTCAGCTGTTCAGCCGGGGTGGCGCATCGGGGGCTGCAGAGCAAAGGCTGGGTGGGACGTGTGGTGGGGTGGGTCGGGCGTCACGGGGGGTCACGGTCGATTCGTCAACAGGTAAGTCACGCTGAGTGAGGCCGGCGGTTGCTTAGCCACCCGGGTGGCCTCTTGGTGCCGCGCGGGGGCGTGGCCGGCGAGTCAGCGGCGGCGGGTGCAGACCTGCTTGGACCGGGCCACGGTGTCGGTGGACCAGGCGACAGCGACGGTGAAGCAGAAGTCGTTGGTGCGGTTGAGCGCGTAGATGACGAAGCTGGTGGTGCCGGCGGGCAGCGTCGCGAAGATGTTGTGGGTCTGGCCGGTGCGGCCGCCCGCGATGACCACCGGGCCCTCGCTGCCGGCCGGGTAGGTCCAGTTCAGCGCGATGCTGTCCCGGGTGTCTCGCAGGGTCACCGCGCTGGGTGGGGTCCCGGGCGGCGCCGCGGCGGGTGCGGTGCTGGCCGGCGCGCCGGCGGTGGGGGAGGCGCTGGCCGGCGGCGGCGACGGCTCCTCGTCGCCGTCGACCCCGGCCACCCCGGCGATCACCGCTGCCGCGCCGAGGAGCACCACGACCACGCCGGCCACCAGCACCGGCACCAGCCGGTTGCGCTGCTCAGGCGGCGCGCGGTGCACGGGCACCGGTAGCAGCCGCGACGGCGTGTAGGGCTCAACTGCCCCGTACGGGTCCGGCCGCGCGTACGGGTCGGAGGGCGGGTGCGGGTCCGGCGACGCGTACGGGTCGGTGGGGGCGGCCGGCCGGTGCAGCCGGTACACCCCGGGCTGCTCCTCCGTGCCGCCGGCCAGCCCGACCACCGACGGCGGCACCGGAGGGTCGGCGGGGTGGGGCGGGGGCCCGTCCACCGGTTCGGTCGGCCATCTGTCGCCCGCCGATCCGATCGCTTCGTCGGAGGGCAGCCGGGGGTTCGGCACCGCCCCGGCGTGGTGGGTCGCGGTTGCCGGCGGGTGGTAGCCGGATTCGGCCGGCCCGTCGCCGTGCGGTGGGACGCGGGCGGCCGGCACGACAGGCGTGTCCCGGGCCGTGGGCGGGTTGTCGGCGCAGGCGTGATCGGGACTCGCTGCCGCCCGGGCGAGGGCCGCCACCTGGGTGGCCAGCGGGTCGTCGGCGGGCAGGTGCTGTCGGCACAGCTCGCGGGCCAGCGCCAGGTTGTCGTGTCCCTCGGTGAACTGCCCGCAGTCGCGCTGCATCGCTCCGAGCCGCGCCAGCATCTTGATGCCGCTGGGGTGCCCGTCGCCGTACACCTCGCGGTGCAGCTCCCAGGCGTCCTGGAGGCGGTCGCGGGCCACCGTGCACTGGCCGCGCGCGTACTCGACGGTGGCCAGGTCGGCGTGCGCGGCGAGCACCCGCAGTGACTCCGGGCCGTCCTGAGCGGTCAGCTCGATGATGACTTCCTGGTAGAGCCGCGCCGCCCGGGAGTGGCTGCCGACCCGGTGCAGCACCGCGGCCAGGGTCGCCGCGGCGGCCACCGTGCGCGGGTCGGCGCGACCGTGCAGGCGGGTGGTGGCCGCGTACGCGAAGGCGGCCCACCCGCGGGCCGAGTGCGGCTCACCGAGGGCGATCAGCACCCGCGCCTGGAGGCTGGCCGCCTCGGCCAGCTCGGGGGTGGCGTTGGCCGGTCGGGGGTCGGCGTCGGTGAGCGCGTCGGACAGCAACTGCTGTGCGCCGGCAAGATCGCCGGAGGACACGAGGTGGTGCGCCTGATCAGTCAGTTCACCGAAGCCGGAAGACACGCCCCATCGTGCTCATCCGACGACGGTAAGTACAAGACCCGCGCCGGTGTCGATTGGTCAGGATCCGGTCAGGTGCTCGGCCAGGGTCTCGCTGATTCGGCGCAGCTGGTCGACCTGGGCGGGGCTCAACGCGTCGAACAGGTGTCGGCGTACCCCATCGACGTGGCCGGGCGCGGCGGCCGCGAGGGTGGCGAAACCCTCGTCGGTGAGCAGCGCGATCTGCCCGCGCCGGTCGGTGGGGCAGTCCTCGCGGCGTACCCAGCCGGCGGCCTCCAGCCGGGCCACGGCGTGCGAGAGCCGGCTGCGGGACGACCCCGCGGCCTGGGCCAGCTGGCTCATGCGCAGTTGGCGACCGGGGGCCTCGGAGAGCTGGACCAGGATCTCGTAGTACGCGTGCGGCATGCCCGCGTCGCGTTGCAGCTCGCGGTCGAGAGTGTCCATCAGCACCCGAGAGGCGGCGAGATACGCGCGCCACGTGCGTTGCTCGTCGGGGTCCAGCCAGCGGGTCATGACCGCCATCATACTCCCGATGGTTGAATGTTCAACTAAACTGGGCTAGCCTCGGGTCATGGGTATCCACCGGCTCAACCACGCGGTCCTCTACGTCAGTGACCTCGCCCGCAGCGTCGCGTTCTACAGCGACGTGCTGGGCTTCCGCCCGGTGGCGATGACCCCGGACGGCTTCCGGGGCGCCACCTTCCTCCAGGCCCCCGACTCCACAAACGACCACGACCTCGGCCTCTTCGAGATCGGCGCGGGCGCCGGCCGGTCGACCGCCGGTCGGTCCACCGTCGGCCTCTACCACCTCGCCTGGGAGGTGGACACGCTCGACGAACTGGCCGCCACCGCCGAGCGACTCGTCGCCGCGGGCGCGCTGGTCGGCACCTCCGACCACGGCACGACCAAGAGCCTCTACGGCAAGGACCCGGACGGTCTGGAGTTCGAGGTGGTCTGGTTGATCCCGGCCGACCTGCTCGACGACACCGCGCTGGCCGCCCGCAAGCAGATCGGTCGGCTCGACCTGGACGCCGAGCGGCAGCGCTTCGGCGGGCAGACCCGGGGCGGGGTGGGGATCTCTGTCCCGGCCTGACCGCCCGTACGGTAGAACGGACCGATGCCGACCGACCGGACCACCGATTTCCTCCGCGAGCTGCTGGTCCGCCAGTTGACGACCTGGCTGCCCGCGGCCCTGCACCGCTCCCGGCGGGCCACCGTCGCCCTCGCGGGTGTCGACGCGGCCAGCGCGGAGGCGGCGCTGCGCCTGGTCGCCGCGCACGGCGACCAGGTGCGCGGCCGGCAGGTGACGGTGCTGGTGCTGGCCGCCGCCGCCGACCTGCCGGCCCGACTCGGCCCGATCGAGGCGGAACTGCCCGCCGAGGTCACCGTGCACCTGCTGCCCGGCGACCCGTACCGGCTACCGGTCGCGGTGAAGGCCGCCGGCGCGGCCGGCGCGCCGCTGTTCTCCTTCGTGGACCTGCCCGGCGCGGTGACGCCGAAGCTGCTCACCGCCGCGACCAACGGCCGGACCGGAGAGCTGCTGCTGCACACCGGCGACAGCGCCCGATACGTGCTCGTCTCCGCCGGCTTCCCCCTGGTCGCCGAGGTGGCGCCGGTGCTGCCCGGCGGCGAGGCTGCCGGTGTGATCGCGTTCGGCAGTCGCTCCGACCGGAGTCTGGAGGCGGTCCGCGACGCGCTCTGGGCGGTCGGCGCGGACCTCGACGTGCGCTACCGCGACCCGCTCGACCCGACCGGCACGACTGTCGACGTGGTCGGCGACCCCGACCTCGAACCGTTGGCCCACGAGCTGCTGGCCGAGTTGCGTGCGGGCGGGTCACGGCCGGTCACCGAGCTGCGCCGGCACACCCTCACCGCGACCGTCTATCGGGCTGCCGACGCCAACCAGGCGCTCGCCGACCTGCTCGATGCCGGTGACGTGCGGCGAGAACGTGAGGCCGGGCGGCTGGCCGGCGACGAGATCATCACCCTGGCGCGCTGAGCGCCCCACCCCACAGACGCCGAGCGGGGCGCCGGTGAATCACCGGCGCCCCGCGCGACTCCCGGGATGCTTACGACCGGGACTTGTCCTGCTTCCACGACAGTGGACCCGGCAGGTCGACCCGGTGCGCACGCGCCTTCGAGTTCCAGGACCAGCGACCGATCTTGATGCTCCACGAGGAGAAGCCGTTCTCGGTGAAGTTCAGGATGATCGGACCGTACTTCTTGCGCTTGCGAAACATGAGGCCCATCGGAGGTCTCCCCTCGTCACCGTTCCCTGCCGTGTCGAGATCGAACATGCCCGAAGCGACAACTTTTGAAACCCTCTCGCTGTCCGCCCTGGACGGTCGCCCATCGGGTGCCGGAATCTCTATCCAGCAGACAGGTGTTGTGAGCCGGCACCGGATCAGCGGGGCTCCCACGCGTCGGGCAGCGCGGTGAGCTTGCGGACGTGCGCGGGCAGTCGACCGCTGACGATCTCGGCGAGGCTCACCTCGTCGACGACCCGCCGCACGGCGGCGCGGACCGCCACCCACAGGCCGGGCAGGTTCTCCGCCGAGCCCTCGTACCGGGTTTCCTCGGGGCGCAGCCCGCGTACCCCGGCCAGTGGGCCCTCCACGGCGCGCAGCACCGCGCCGACGGTCACCTCGCGGGGCGGGCGGGCCAGCGTGTAGCCGCCCTCGGCGCCGCGCTGGGCGCGGACGATGCCGGCCCGGCGCAGATCCGCCAGGACCGCCTCCAGGAACTTGCGGGGCATGTCCTGCTCCGCGGCGATGGCCTGGGTGGACAGCAGCGAGGGGTACGCGGTGGCGAGGCTCAACGCCGCCCGTACCGCGTAGTCGCCGCGCGCGGAGATCTGCACCCTGCCATCATGCCCGGCCGGTGCCGCCCGGCCCTCCGGCGGTCGGCCCGGGTTTCGTGGCGTGCCCGCCGTTGGCTGATTCGCCGGGGATGCCGGCTCGGAATCGGCAGCCGTTGGCGCCCGTCGAGTCGGCCGGCGGTCGGGGTCGGACCACCCGGCCGGCGGCCGGTTGGTCGCGTGCGGCCCGGAACGCGCCGGGGCTGACCCCTACCTCGCGGGTGAAGAAGCGGCCAAAGTTCGTGGGTTCGGAGAAGCCGAGCCCTCTGCCGATCTGGGCGATCGGCTGATCCGTCGCGGCGAGCAGCCGACCGGCCTGCAACGCGACCCGCTCGTCGATGACCTGTTTGGCGCTGCGACCGGTGACGGCCAGACAGGCCCGGGTCAGCGTCCGCACCGAGCAGCCGAGCTCGCCCGCGTAGTCCTCCACCCGCCGGGTGTGCGGATAGCCGTGCTCCACCTCGCGGCGGAACCGGTGGAACGTCTCGTCCTCGGGCCGGGCCGGTGACCGATCGGCGTGGGCCACGGCCAGCCGCAGCAGCAACACGGCCAGCTGATGCCGGAGCAGCGCGCGGGCGGCGGGGCCGTCGGGGTGCCGCCGACAGTCCACCGCCAACTGGCTCACCTCACTGATCACCGCGTCCTCGTCCTCACCGGCCAACTGCCGCCAGGTCGCGGTAGTGGCCAGGTCGACGTCGAAGCCGCGCAGCGCCTCGGGATCCCAGGCGACCACTGTGGCGTCGAACTGGGGGCCGGCGCAGCGCAGCACCTGGCCGGGGCCGACCCGCAGCAGCGTGCCGGGCCGACACGGCAGCAGATGAAAGTCGAGTTCCGCGTCGCCGTGCCCGCGCGTGGTGAGAATCAACAGCTCCCGCTCGACGATCACCGGCCGACGCCAACCCGGGTCACCGGCAAGATCGGCCAGCGCGAACGTGGCTATCTCGTCGGTTACGGAAGACGCCGTTCCGATCGATGGCGCGGGGGAGGGATCGGTGGAGACCATCGCCTGCGACCGTAGCCCGAACCGCAGGTCACCGCATCCCGATCGGCGTTCGAAGCGGAATCCGCGGTGCGCCACGGGCTTGTCGGGATCCCGGGGGCCGGGCTACGTTACCCGACGGTAGCGCCGTCGGTCCGCGGTCCACCCGGCATCCGCCGGCCACCCGACCGACCGGCGGCCCCCGCCGACTCGCGATGGGATGGGCATGACGCAGCTGTTCTCGGTCGAAGGTAAGACGGTCCTGGTGACCGGCGGCTCGCGGGGGATCGGGCTGATGATCGCCCAGGGCTTCGTCCGGGCCGGCGCACACGTGATCATCTCGTCCCGCAAGGCGGATGTCTGCGAGGCGGTCGCCACCACCCTGTCCGCCGAGGGCCACTGCGAGGCAATCCCCGCCGACCTCAGCGACGACGCCGGCGCCGAGACACTGGCCGCCGCCGTACGCGAGCGCTTCGACCGCCTCGACGTGCTGGTCAACAACGCCGGCGCGACCTGGGGCGCGCCACTGGAGGACTACCCCGAGGCCGCGTTCGACAAGCTCTGGGCGGTCAACGTCAAGGCCGTCTTCCGACTCACTACCGCGCTGCTGCCGGCGCTACGCGCCGCCGCCAGCGCCGACGACCCGGCCCGCGTGATCAACATCGGGTCGATCGACGGCATCCGGGTGCCGCTCATGGAGGTGTACGCGTACTCGGCCACCAAGGCGGCCGTGCACATGCTCACCCGCAGCCTCGCCCACCAACTCGCCGGTGAACAGATCACCGTCAACGCGATCGCGCCCGGCCCGTTCGAGAGCAAGATGATGGCGTTCGCGCTCGACGACCCGACCAGCCGGGCGGCCATCGAGCAGCAGGTGCCGCTGGGCCGCATCGGGCGCCCCGAGGACATGGCCGGCACGGCCATCTACCTCTCGTCACGCGCCGGCGCATATCTCACCGGAGTGGTCATTCCCGTCGACGGCGGCATCACCACGCACGGCTGAGCACCGGTCGACCCGGGGAGCGCTGTCCGCGTACTCCCTGGGTGTGCCCTGGGTGTGTGCCGGGGCCGCGCGGACTCGGCAGATCCGCGCGGCCCCGGTGTGGCCGGTGTTACAGGTTCGGGCGGTCAACGACCGGCGAGCAGCCGGTTCACCGCCGTGTCGACGTCCAGGTGCTCGGCCTCACGGCCGCGCGGGACGACGACGTAGGTCCGTCGAAGGAAACGCACCAGGACGCTGCGCGGCACCTCGAAGAGGGCGTTGCCGTCCGGTGACGAGAGGGCCAGCGCGACGAAGTCGCCGCGCGGTGTGGCCCAGGGCCAGACCCGCACATCCCCAATGCCGGCCGGCTCGTCCAGGCCGGTGACCAGAAGTTCGCGAGCGAACGACCAACTCACCGCCTCGCCCCCTGCCGATTCGGCATGGAACAGGACATGGACCGCATACGGGTCAGCAGGGTCGTAACGCAGACTGGCACGCACCGGCAAGGCGGTGGCGTCAGGTGCGACGAGCCTTAGCGACGTCTCGACCTCTACGGTCGTCGGTCGGATGACACTCATGGACGTTCTCCCCCCGGCACCGCTGCGGAACGCGCGTGTCCCGCTTTTCCCATACTCAGGTGCTACTCCTGGCTACGCTCCGCCATACGCTGACTTCACCCAGTGGTGGGAAGGGGGACGGAAAGGCCGCGTGAATGTGAGCATTCATGTAGGATTTCCGGTTCTGCCCAGTGCGTGATCCCGCCCGGTATCGGGTGGCTCAGTCGTCGACTTACTCCGGTAACGTCCAGTCGGCCGTTGCAGTGACGGGCCCGCGCGACACTGGGGGGTGAAATGGTGACGAAGCAATCCTCAGTGGATGCGGCTGCGGCGCCCGGTCCGCCGAAAGTCGCGGCCCGAGCAGCCGAAAAGCGGGGGTACGGAGTGCCGATGGAGCAGCCCGAACGGGCCGGTCGGCCGGCGTCCGACGCCGGTCGTCCCGGCGGCGATGGCACCGGTGGTGGCGGCGGCAGCGGTGCTGGTCGCGGCGGCGATGCCGGTGCTGGTCGTGGTGGTGGAATCGCCGTGCAGGACCCGCCGCGCCGGCCCCGCTGGCGTGAGCGGATCTCGCTGACCCTCGACCTCATCCGCGCCAACCCCACCGGCCGGATCGCACTCAAGATCTTCATCGCGATCGCCGGTGCGATCGTGGTGACCATCGGCATCGCCCTCATCCCGCTCCCCGGGCCGGGCTGGCTGCTGGTGATCGCCGGCTTGGGCATCTGGGCCGTCGAATACCACTGGGCCCGCCGGCTGCTCGGCTTCACCCGCCGCCACGTCCACGGATGGACACGCTGGGTGACGAGGCAGTCGCTGCTGGTGCGAATCGTGCTCGGGTCCGTCGGCCTGGTCTTCGTGGCCACGGTGGTCTGGCTTTCCCTCAAGTACAGCCTCGGTATCGACGTGGTCGCCGAGGCCATGCACTACCTCGCGACGCACTGACCCCGGATTTCCGGTCCGGTTCCACGATCGGGTAGAGTCAGTGGCGCTGAGGGCGATTAGCTCAGTGGGAGAGCGCTTCGTTCACACCGAAGAGGTCGCTGGTTCGATACCAGCATCGCCCACTCTCAGTTTTTGCAGGTCAGAAGCCCGTTACCGGAGTCATCGGTAACGGGCTTTGCGGTATGTGTGGCTTACATTGGGAGCAGATTGGGAGCAGCGCGGCTGGCTCTGGTTCGAACCGGCATGGACCCGCCCGGCTGCGTGACCTGATTTCCAGCCCCGAGTGGGGACTGCTGGCTAGTTGAGAAGCTGGTCCTACCGCTACCGGCGCCCACATCACGGGAGGGTGCCCCCGCGCTGTGGCTCACGGGCTGACTGGGCCGTCGGTCCGGTGGTCCGCCCACTCGCCAGTCCACATTGCGAGGTCGTGTACCCAGGTCTCCGTGCTTCGCCGGGCCTTGGCGGCCCACTTCGTTGCGTTCCTTGAAGCGAAGTCGTCCAGGACCAGACCGTCAGTCGCGGTCCAGGCGGGCAGCTGGGTGAGCCACTGTTCTGCCTGTTCGGCGTTGTGGCCGCTGCCGATCAGCCATGGGACGAGTAACGCGAGTTCGACCCATGCGGCGGCCTTGGTTGCCCACGCCCAGTCCACGATGCGTAGGCCGAGTGGTGTCACGATCAGGTTCGCTGGGTTGAGGTCCGAATGGATGAGTGTCCCGCCGTCCATCGCCGGGTGCGTGAATCCGAGCCGGGTTGCCGGGGTGAACCACGTCTCGCCGGGAGCCGGTGTCTCCTGAAGTGCTTCAGTGCGGCTAGTACTCCAGCCGCACCTGGTGGAGTTGGAGTCTTCGCTGGTAGTGGGCTGTTTTGGCGCGGAACTGGTGTCGACGCCGCCATCGCGACCATCGATGAATGTGGTCGAAGGGGCGAACGGTGGTGATCAGGTGTGCCAGGAGACGGCGGACCTCGCCGAGGGTGAGCGGAATGAGGCCGTCCTCGGATTCGGCGCCCCCTTTTTGGCGTGGGCGGCGGTGGCGGCGAGGTAGGCGTGGGCGCACAGAACGAGCGCACCGAATAGCATCGACATCCGCAGCTACGTGGCCGACTCAACTCCGACATCCATCATGCCCGCGAGCTGCCGAAACTTCGTATCAGGCAACTGCGGCTGGAGTATTAGGCCGAGTGTGAGCGACTCAGTCGTTCGCGTATGTCGCTTTGCCGGCGGTCGTCAGGAGGACGAGCGCGTCCAGGAAATCGTCGAAGGCGCGATCGGCTCGTGGCGTGTTGCCGGTGGCCTCGACGTCCATGATGAGGCCGCGGATGACGGCCAGCACTAGGGTGGCGAGTTCGGGGCGGCCGACGGTACGCATGCCG
Organism: Micromonospora sp. D93; assembly: GCF_018070365.1. NCBI lineage: Bacteria > Bacillati > Actinomycetota > Actinomycetes > Micromonosporales > Micromonosporaceae > Micromonospora > Micromonospora sp. D93. The sequence continues at coordinate 376,889 of NZ_JAGPXW010000001.1, forward strand.
TCCTCGAGGGGCTGCAGCCAGTCGGTGGTGGCCTCGCGCCGGAAATTCGGCCACAACTGCTGTTCAGCGTCCTGGCGGAGCTTACCGAACATGCTGAGGTAGGGGCGGCCCTCGGGGCCGGTCATGGCCTGCCACGTGCGCCGCAGCGTGCTCAGGTAGGGCTCGCCCGGCTTGGGGGACAACAGGTCGCCGTAGAACTCGCGTTGAAGCTGCCGCGCCCGGCGCAGGGTCTCGCGCAGCAGCGCGTCGCGCGTACCGAAGTGGTAGATCAGCATGCGGGTCGAGCAGCCCGTCGCCTTCACCAACGGTTCGAGACGGTCGGGCAGGCCGTGGGCGAGCGCGTGATCGACGCAGGCGTCGAGGATGCGGTCGCGGATCTCAGGTTGTTTGTGACGTCCCACCGCCATACTTTTTCATGTAACTAGCGGTACGTCTAACGTTGATCCCAGCCGAAGAAGGAGTCAGCGATGCGAGTGGTATTCGTGCACGGTGCGTGTGTCCGGGACGGCGCTTGGTGGTGGCACCCGACCGCCGAAGCACTGCGCGAGCGGGGCATCAGCAGCGTCGCGCCGGCGTTGCCGAGCTGCGGTGAGGGCGACCGGCCCGCCGGTTCGAACGGTCCCGGCCTGCCGGAGGACGTCGCGGCGGTGCGGGCGGTGCTGGCTGCGGGCGATGAGCCGACGGTGGTCGTGGGACACAGCTATGGCGGGATCGTCGCGGCCGAGGCCGCAGTGGGCGTCGCATCGGTGCGGCACATGGTCTTTGTGTCGAGCTATCTGCCCGAGCCGGGCGAGTCGCTGTCGACCTTCGGCGCTCCGGAACCGCCGCCGTTTCTCGACTTCGACCCTGAGGGCGGCACGTTCGGCGCGGTACCGCAGTTGTTCGCCGAGACTTTCATGCAGGACTGCCTGCCGGACATCGTCTGCGAGGGTGCGGCTCGCCTGATCCGGCAGACGATTGCCGTCACCCAGCAGCCGGTGCGGCAGGTGGCGTGGCGCGACCTGCCGACAACGTATGTGGTGTGCGCCGACGATCGCGGCACTCCAGCATCGCGGCAGCGCGAGTTCTCCCGCCGCGCCGGCAAGGTCGTCGAACTGCCCACGGGCCACCATCCGTTCCTGTCCGACCCGCAGGCCGTCGCCGACATCCTGACCGGGCTCTCATGACCACGCCGCCGGAGCTGGTGCGGCGCATGTACGCCGCCTACAACCGCCGGGACGCCGACGGCCTGCTCGCCCTGCTGACCAACGACGTCGACTGGCCGGACGGCGATGCCAGGCTGCACGGCAAGGATGCGCTCCGCCGCTACTGGCTTGAGCAGTGGACCCGGGTCCACACCCACGACGAGCCCAGCGAGCCGGTCGAGCTGGGTGGTGGGCGTATCGCGGTCCGTGTCGACCAGACGGTCCGCACGCCGGACGGGTCGCCGTTGTCGACGGCGCGCTTCGTCCACCTCTTCCAGATCCGCGATGGACTGACCGCCCGAATGGACATCAAAACAGCGATCCCGGATGCTCAGCTGAGCGCCAAGCTGCCGGAAGCCCAGAGCTAGCGCCACTTGGCGGGATGGTTCCGGCCGAGCCCGCCAGTGCGGCAGCAGGCGGTTCGCCAAAGCGTCTGCGACTGAGAACGTTCGTCCATCCGGAGTAGACAGCCTGCTCGCCGGGCTGCCCCAGGTGCCCACGGGATCGCGGTGTAGAGCACGAACAGGATCGCGCACAGCACCTTGCGGTCGTCGAGGGGCTTGCGGCCCGGGAACCGGTGCCGGCGAGGCGGTCGAGGTGGCAGCAGCGGTTCGACCTCGGCCCAGAGGTCGTCCGAGACGATCCACGGCGGTGGCTCAACCCTCCTCACGTTCAGACAGAACGACCCTCACGTCCCAGGGATACGCCCAACATCATTTCGTTAGGACCTCTAAGCCGACCGCGGTCCGCAGCCACCGTCACCGGCCCGCGATTGAGTAGGCGAACGGCCGTTCTGAATGATCACGCCGAGGCAGCGGGGACAGCGGTCGCGGTCCTCCGCGTCGGACCGGTCAAGGTGAATCGGACTCCAGCGCTAATCCTGTGCCAACGCCTCGTACCCGGCGATCAGCCGTTGCACCAGCGGATTGACGAGCTGCGGCGATGTTGCGCTCGGCTCGGCGAAGGCGCGAATGCGGTCTGCGGTCTCCGCGCCGCAACGTCGCATGTCCTCCGGGGTGCCCATGGGCCCGAAACCTGCCGCATATCTGTCGTACTGCGCGACCGGGACGTCGAACCCCTCGATCCCGACACCGTCGCCCCAGTGGACCTCGCGGCCACCCTTGAAGCTGCCGTAGAGGGAGAAGCCCACAGCAGCAGGTTGCCGGACTTGTCTGGCCCGATGGTCACCGACAGAGCCTCGACGGAGTGCGGCGCGACGGAGAAGTTACGGCTACCGACGTCCGTCCACGCCGATGACGTGTCGTCGGGGAAGGTGAAGTTGTAGTTGTAGGTGGGCTCTTCTCCACCACCCTCGGGAAGGCCACAGGTGACCAACTTGTAGGTGTCGTGCACGACGACCTTCACGCCGGTCAGGACAGCCGGTTCGCCACTGCCGTTCCCGGCCGGACGGAGTTTGCGGGTCTGCGACTTGCACGACGCCGATCACCACGGCCACGAGGAGACTCACGACCCCCGTGATCGCGCCGATGGCCTCCCAGGAACTCCAGTGCCGACGATGGAGCGGTGACGGGAAGTCGACGACCGGCGCCGGGTCAGGCCGGGTCGCGGTGTCGTCCTCGCCCGCATTGCCCGCTGCCTGATGTGACACGTCATCCGTCATCGACCCAACGGTCCGTCCTCGAGGTGTCTTGCCCCGGTCGTGCGCGCCACGACGGCGGCTCAGACGGCAGGATACGACAGACGGCAGGTGCGGGAGGCCCCACATTCGGGCGGCGCCCCGCACCTGCGTGAGGTCAGCCTGAGGCCGAGCGGACGACCGGGTAGTAGCCGGCCCATGCCCCACGATGAAGGGTCTACCGGAAGTCGGTCGCGTGGTCGGTGGCCCATTGCGCGAATGTCCGCGCGGGTCGGCCGGTCAGGCGCGGGACGATGTCGGCCCACTCCTGGTTCGTCGGGGCGGGGGCACGCGCGGATTCCGCCCACATGGTGAAGATCCAGTCGACGAACGCCTCCGGATAGCCGTTGCTGATCCACTCGGCTCGGGCCTGGGCCGGATCGAGTTCGTCGAACCGCACCGTGGCGCCGATCGCCGTGCCGATCGCGTCGACCTGCGAGACGGTGGTGAGCGCCTCGGGGCCGGCGAAGGTGTAGATCCGGCCGGTGTGGCCGTCCTCGACGAGCACCCTCGCAGCGACCGCGGCGACGTCCGCCTCATGGGTGGGCTGGGTCACCGCAGCCCCGTACGGACGGCGGACCACACGACCTTCCTTGATGGTCGGGGCCCAGTCCAGCCAGTTCGCGGCGAACTCCCCAGGCCGCACATGCGTCCACTCCAGACCGGAATCCTCGACCGCACGCTCGACCGCCAGGTATCCGTCCTCACTGTCATCGGTGTCGGCCAGCGCCCCGGACAGCACGACGATGCGCCGCACGCTGGCCCGCTTCGCAGCAGCAACAACATCACGCGCCGTCCGTCCAACCGAGAACAGGTACATCCGCTCCACACCGTTCAACGACGGCTCCAGGGACGGCGGGTCCGTCAGATCGCCGCCGACGACCTCCACTCCGTCCGGAAGATTCGCCGCCGACGGCGTCCGCGTGAGTGCGCGGACCCGATGACCGGTCCTCACCAGTTCGGCGACGACGTGTCGGCCCACCATGCCGGTGGCACCCGTGACCAGAATCGTCATCGTGTCACCTCTACCCGGAAGTCGGCGGCGTGATCGTTGGCCCACCGGGCGAACGTGCGCGGTGGTCGCTCCGTCACCCGCAGATAGGTGTCCGTCGGCGGCAACGCTCCCGTCCCGTCGACCGCGTCGGCGAGCAGCGCGATCATCCAGTCGACGGTCACCTCATCGAAGCCGTCGCGCAGCCATTGCCTGCGGGCCTCGGCCGGATCGAGCTCCTCGAATCGCACCTGCACGCCGATGGCGGCGCCGATCGCGGTGACCTGCTCCGCCTGCGAGACCTTCACCGGGCCGGTGACGGTGTACGCAGCACCGACATGGTCGTCCGTCAGCAACGCCGCGACCGCCATGTCAGCGACGTCGGCCTCGTGGACCACCGGATAGCCAGCGGCCGCGTACGGCCCGCGCACCACCCGTCCGGCCCGGATCTGATCGGCCCACCGCAGCGCGTTGGTGGCCAACAGGCCCGGCCGCACATGGGTCCACTCAGCGCCGGAGGCCTCCACCAGCAGTTCCAACCCGCGGTGCGCTTCCCGCTCCTCGGTCAGGTGCCGCCCGAGGGCGCCGTCGCCTCCGGTTCCGGGTGGGAACCCGGCCGCCGCCGCGGAGTGCACGACGAACCGGGTGACGCCGGCCTTGACCGCCTCATCGACGAACCCATGGTCGGGCGCGGTGTACACAAAGGGGAACAGGTACACCGACTGCACTCCGTCCAGCGCCGCTCGCCAGGTCTCTGGACGTTCGAAGTCTCCCTGGACCACCTCGGCCCCATCCGGCAGCCGACCCGGGTGCGGCTGGCGGGTCATCGCCCGCACCGGTTGCCCGGCCCGGACCAGTTGGGCCACCACCTGGCGACCCACGTTTCCGGTCGCTCCGGTTACTAGGATTGTCACGTTGCTCCTTCTCGAATACCTGGAGTGGGGCAATAGACCGCCGCCGCGAATCCACGGCCAATGGCGCGGCGGCGGTCACCACGCAGGCTAGGTTGAAATCCCGGAAGCCGCACATCGCACATGTGTACGAGTGCGCCGTCGTCGCGGTCCGGTTGCGTCGGTGTTCCGGATGGCGCGGGTACCCCTACGCACGGCGTTGCTCAGCCGGTGCCCTGCGCGCCGCCAGGGTCGACGCCGCCCGGCTGCTTCACCTCGAGGCCCGGGGATGAGACAGCCGCGGGCCAGGAACACCTGACCGTGCAGCACTCGGCCCGGCTCAAGCCCAGTGAGTATCCGGATCTGCCGCTGACAAGGTGCGGCGACGGTGGGCGTGCTCCCCGGTCGACCGATGCGACTACGGGAGTCAGCGCTGGTGCCAAACCAGGGCACCAGGCTGGCAGCTCACGGTCGGTGGGCGGCCCGGTGCCAGCCCCAGTTTTTGGGGGGGGGGGGGGCAGGTTGGGAGCAGCGGGGTGCCCTGAACAGCCTTGAACTGCGGCCAACGGCATCGAACGGCGCTCAACTGCACCCACCCCTGCCTGCGGCTCCACGTTGCCGCAGGTCAGAGTCGGTGCGGCGTCCTGTTTCACACCGAAGAGGTCGCTGGTTCGATACCAGCATCGCCCACTCTCCGTTCACGCAGGTCAAAGGTCATCCCCATTCATTGGGGGTGGCCTTTTGCTGCCTGTGCAGAAGCTACGTGCAGCAACCGGGGTCGTCGGGTCTGTGTGTGGCGCTGCCGGGAGGGCAGTGAACATGATGGACGTTCTGAAGGTTAAAGACCTTCGCCAGGTGTGCGGCGTGCTGCGGGACTCACCACCTCAACAGCCCGATGTAACGACGACTTCCGCAACATCGCGGTTGTGTGGTGTCGGGAATCAGCGCCGCCTAGCCGTAGGCAGCGCTTCGGCTTCTTGGTCAGTCTGACCGCTGGCGCCCTCGCCGCAACGCTGGGCCTGCCCGGCGTTGCCACGGCCGAGCCGAAGCACCGGCCCGTCCCGGTCTGCGCGCTACGACCACTGCCCTTACCAGCGGACATGAATGGTCGAGCTCTGACGGTCGACCCGTCTGGTCGGTTCATCGCCGGTATCGGCTACCGAACCGATGACGCCGATTCGCAGCCGCTACTGCTGCTCTGGGCCGGAACGCCGCGCCGACCCGGGCCGGGGGTGTGGGACGAACCCCGCCTCACCGTCGTCACCATTGGAGCGCCGCAGCAAGTCGAGGACATCAATCGGTACGGCGTTGCCGTCGGTTCTGCCTTCGTCGGCGACGTCTACCGCCCCTGGCGCTACCGCAACGGGCGCCTGGAGTGGTTACCCGTCCTGCCGACGGTCTCCAACACCTTTGCGCTGGGGATCAACTCACGCGGCGACATAGTTGGCCTGGGCGCCGTTGAGCAGACCGAGTCGACCCTGCCGCTGCTCTGGCCCGCCGACCGGCCGGGCACCGTCGAGGTGATCGACGCCCCGTTTTACGCTAGCGCGAGGGAGATCCTCGACGACGGCACCATCATCGGCACCGCCGGCAGCTTCGGCTGGGTACGCCATCCCGACGCAAGGACCGACCGGCTCACCGCCCCCGGGGCCCGGTGGTCGGGGATCACCGCGGCCCGGGGGGCCTGGGCGGTCGGTAGCGTCGGCACCGGCAGTGAGGGCGGGGACAGCACCCTGGTGCGCTGGGACCTGCGGACTGGCGTGGCGTCCGCCGTGCACCCGGCGCTGGTATCAACGCAGGACGTCAACAGTCGAGGCACAGTGCTCGGCGACCGAGCCGTCGACCACGGCGACCGGCTCGTCGCCCTAGGCGGCGCCATCCCCGGTGTCCGAGACCCCTTCGGCTGGGGAATCGCCGACAACGGCCTCGTCGTAGGCTCCATCAACGGCTCCCAACGGCGCCCCGCACGCTGGACCAACTGTTGACATAGTCGGCGCCGCGGCTTGTGTCCTGTGTCTGCTCGGGTCGCAGGCCATGGACGCGCCGAGGGTTATTCGGCGCTGTCCTGGCGTCGTGGCGTCTTCGGTCTCGCACGGAAGTGGACCTGCTCGCCCTGCTGGCCGAACAGGCTGAGGAATTCGGCCCCTTCACCGTCGAGCGTCCCGAACCAGTGGGGGGTACGGGTGTCGAACTCGGCGGCCTCGCCGGGACGGAGGACGAGGTCGTGACCGCCCAGCATGAGGCGTAAGCGCCCGTTGAGGACGTAGAGCCACTCGTAACCCTCATGCGTGCGGAGGTCCGGCGTGTCCGATCCGCCCGCCTCAAGCACGATCTTGAACGCCTGGATGCCACCCGGTCGGCGTGTGAGCGGGAGCAGGGTCGCCCCGTCGCGCCTGACCGGACGGAGTGGCCATGCTCGTCATCTTCGTGCTGATCGAGCGGCGCGCAGCCCATCCGTTGCTGCCTCTGCGGATCTTCGGCAACCGGGTCCGGGCCGGTGGCTACCTGGCCCTGGCGCTGGCCATGGCTTCGATGTTCGCCATGTTCTACTTCCTGACCCTGTTCGTTCAGCAGATCCTCGGCTACTCGCCGCTGCGGACCGGCATTGCCTTCTTGCCGTTCGCGCTCGGGATCGTGGTGACGGCGACCGTGGCGGGCAGGGCGATGACGCGGATCCAGCCGCGGATCATCGCCGGCGCCGGCACCCTGCTGGCCGCCTTTTCGATGGCGATGTTCTCACGGCTTTCGGTGGACGACAGCCCGGCCGCCGCGGCGCTGGCCGCCACCGGCGGCACCACGGTCGGCGGGAATGTCAGCTACTGGGGCCAGGTGTTCCCGTACCTGATCACCATGGCCGTGGGCATGGGAATGGTGCTGGCCGGCCTCACCCCGGCCTCGCTCTACCGGTTGGCACCGCAGGACACCGGCGTCGGCTCCGGCCTGTTCAACGCCGCCCAGCAACTCGGTGGATCAGTCGGCCTCGCCGTACTCAGCAGCGTGTCCCTGCACTTCGCCGGGCAGCGCACCGAGCAGGTGATCGGCCCGATCACCACAGCGCTTCCTGGCGACCCCGAGGCCGTGGGGCGGGCACTGTTGCAGGCGACCTTCACCGAAGGATTCACCCATGCCTTCCTGGTGGGCTCGATCCTCCTGCTGATCGCGTCGCTGATCGTCTGGACGAACAATGACGAGCGCAACTGTGCTGAGGAATCCGCATCCGAGCGGTAGCTAAGGCGAGGGGAAGGCTGCCCGGCTCGCAGGCCCGACGAGCGGCGGTCCGGAAGACGACGGATACTCGCCTGATGACTGGACCGGATCTCGACCCCGAACAGTATCCGCCCATCGACCCGCGTGAACCGGTGCCCGACGACGCGGGCGTCCTTCTGCCCGGCACGCCGGACGAACTGCCCGAAGCCCCGGCCGAACCGATGCCAGACGACGGTGGCAACGCAGGCGGTGTGCGCGAGCCGGCATAGATCTGTCGAACTGCGTCCAACGGCATCGATCGGCGCTCAACTGCACACACCCCTGCCTGCGGCAGCCATAGGTCGGCACTGGGAGGGTCGCGACCGGTTGGGCGAGTGACGGCTCGGTTGCTTTTCGCGATGATGTCCGGATGGTGCAGACTTCAGGGCGACGACTTCTGATCATCGTCGTGCTGCTGCTGTCCGTCGTCCTTGGTGCCGTGGCGATCGGGGGCGATGTCCTCGGCACCCTCGACCGGGTGTCCAGCGTGGGCGCGTTCGCCTTGGCGACGATCCTGATGGTCGCGGACCGGGTGCAGGCTCGTCGCGACAACATAGTCTTTCGTGCCGCGAACCAATCGTTCACCGACGCCTTTCTGGACTGGCTTGTCGGCGGCCCACGCCGGCTCCGGCGGGCTGCGAGCGCGTTGCACCGTGTGCCCGACCAGTCCGGTGTCGGACAGCAGGTTGCCGTGTCGGCGTCGGACAGGTCCCGGGCCAAGCGGGCTAAGCAGTTCAGGAGGGCGGTGCTCCTGGCGCTGCGGCACGACCCCGCCGCGGCCCGCGGCTGGGTGACGGACGAGCCTCTTCGACCATCCGACGACGACCTGCGGAGGGCGTTCGGGGCGCGTGCCCGGCGCCTGCACGATCTGGTCCGTTCCGACGTCGGCGTCCTGGTGAGCCTCGTCGAGCTGGCCGGTCGACTCGGTGACGACACGCTCGAGAGAAAGGCTGGTAGCGGCCTCGCCGATCTGCTTGACCGGTTGCCGGACGACGATGTCGCCCGCGAGTTGCGCTGCCATTCCGAGTGGTGGCGGATGTTCTTCGACCGGTTGCCGCCCGAGCGCGAGTTCGGTTCGTTCGAGATTGCGATGTTCCGCGGGCTGCTGGGTAGGGCGGCGCTCCTGGCGAGAACTCCGGCTCAGGGTGAAGCGGTGGTCGCCGGCTGCCAGACGAGCACGGACATCGAGGTCGTCGATGCGGGCGTCGCCGTGGCGAAACGGTTCCATGATGGTGCTGGGCTCTGTCGCCTACAGAGGCACGCCGGCCAGCTGCTGGAGATGGACGATCGTCGCGACGACGCCCTGGACCGGTATGTGGCCGCGTTGCGGGCCTGCCCGGCCGGCGCGGACGAGATGCTGGCGGCGCTGGTGCGGCCGTGTCTCGCCGGCGTTCAGGCGCGGGCCGATCGCCACGAGTACGGCGCCGCGGCCGAGCTGGTCGAGTTGGTGGGGGAGCGCCTGGCCGGCGCCGACCACCTGGGCGAGGCGCGCAACGACGTGGCCCGGGTCCGCGAGGCGCTGGTGGTCGAGGCAAGGCAGAGCTTCGGTGATCGGGTACGCCGGACCGCCGAGCTGGACCGACCCGGCGTCTACCGCGACTGGTACCGGTTCGAGGAGGCCGCCGGCAACTTCACGGCCGCCGCCTGCCGGGCGGAGGACGGCGGACATCTTCTCAGCGCGAACCGCCTCTTCCAGCGCGCCGGGATGTACGGCGAGGCGGTGCGCGTCCTGCGTAACGACGACAGCCGCGAAAGCCTGAACCAGCGTGCCGAGGCCCGTGCCGCCGGCGGTGACCACTTCGCCGCGGCGGAGGACTACCGCCGGGCCGGGAACTGGCCGGCCGCGGCCGAGAACTACCTCACGGCGAAGGACTACAAGCAGGCCGTTTCGTGTCTTCTGGAGGTGCATCAGGACCGCGCGATCGAGGAGCCGTCGTTCGTCGCGGCGATGCGCGAGCTCGGCGTCGACGGGCTGGTGCGGTTCTGCCTGAAGGCGCTCCCGCAGCGAGGGAAACGTCAGCGTCGCCCTGCGATACGAGGTCGACGAGGCCATCCGGCGGGTCACCGACCGCAACCGGGTGGCATTCGAGGAACGGGCACAGGCGTGGACGGCCGAGGCGGTAGACGCGGTCAACAGGCGGTTCGCCCCGACCTGGGGGCTCGACCTGGGCACCAGCACCTGCATGGTGGCTATCTACGACAGCGATCGCGGCATACCCGTACTGTGCCGGTGGCGCCACGACGCCGGCTTCCCGTCCACGCTCTGCATCGATCATGAGGGGCGCGAGCTGGTCGGCCTGCGGGGCGACGAACTCACCGTCAACCGGTTGCGGGCGATTCTCAGCAACACCAAACGCGACATGGGTACGGCGAAGCAGTACGCCGTCGGCCCGTCGGAGAGCTATCGGCCCGAGGAGGTCGCCGCTCGCCTGATCCGACACGGCCGAATGATCGTCGAGGCGATGCTGGCCGGTGAGGTGCGCGAGCAGCTCGCCACCTACGCCCGGGACGCCCTGGGCGGTGTCGAGGAGGAATGGCTCGACGTCGCGCTGCGGGAGCATCCGGTCCGGGTCGAGCGGTCGAAGGTCCTCGTGACGATCCCGGCGTATTACCCGATGATGGCGAAGAACGCCACCCGCGACGCGTGCGTCATCGCTGGTGTCGAGCTGGTCCAGCTCATCCACGAGCCCACGGCCGCCTGCATCGCGGCCACGTTCGAGCGGCGTCAGCTCAGCGGCCGCGTGGTGATCGTGGACTTCGGCGCGGGCACCCTCGACATCAGCCTGCTCGAGGTGGAGGACCGCTTCTACGACGTACAGAGCCTGTCGGGCGAAACAAAGCTGGGCAGCCGCGACTTCGACGTGAAGATCGCCGCGGCGCTGGCCACGCAGCTCCGGCGGTCCGGCGAGACCGTACCGGCGACGCCCGAAGCCCGGCACCGGCTCGAGGTTGCCGCCGAGGACCTCAAGAAGCAGCTCTCCACGCGCACCGAGGCGGACCTCACCCTGTACGCGTTCAACGGCCACGATGTCACAGTGCGGTTGACCGTGCACGAGATGGAGTCGGTCATCTCCGAGTTACTGCAGCAGCTGCGGCAGGTGTGCGTTCGGGCCCGGCCGACGGGAAAGGTCGACCACCTCGTACTGATCGGTGGTCCCGCGCATTCGCCACTGGTGCGGGCCCGCATCCAGGACGCTTTCGGTGGACTGCGCCCGACCCCGGTCGCCGAGCCGCGCACCGCTGTCGCGCAGGGGGCGGCACTGCAGGCCGCGGTTCTCGCCGGCATGCTCAAGGACACGCTACTGCTTGACGTGACGCCGTTCTCCCTGGGCATCAAGACCACCGATGCCGACGACCAGCACCAGTACACCGAACTCGTCGCGGCCAACACGACCATCCCGCTCAAGCGCACCAACACTTTCACCACCCATCACGACCGGCAGGAGAGTGTCCGGGTAGAGGTCTACAACGGACAGTTGCACCGGGACTTCCTGCTCGGGCAGTTCCACCTCGACGGCATCCCGCCGGCTCCACGCGGGCGACCCCAGATCGAAGTCGCCTTCGAAATTGACCAGAGCTGCGTGCTGACAGTGACCGCCAGGAACATCGACAACGGAAGACAGCAGGGCATCCGCATCACCGACACGACCCTGCTGTCACCCGGCGACACCGAGCGGATGCGCAAGCGACTCGAATTGAGCGCCAGGCAACGGGAGCAGACGAACGAGCTGCGGGAGGCGCACCGGCGACTGGTCGACCTGCTGGTCGACACCGACGGCCTCAGTGTCGACCAGCTCCGGGCCCAGCTGCAACGGCGGCTGGACAGCCTCGACCTGGCCGCCGACGCACGGCTCGACGCCGAGACGGCTCGGGCACTGCGGGACGTACGCATCGCCGCCGCGGAGACCGCCACGTCGGTCCGGACCGCGTCGGATCGGCTGGTCGAAGCTCGGGCGCACGGCCGCCGCGCGGCCGACCGGATGCCTGGACCCAACCTGGACGCCGAGGTGGCCGAGCTGAAACGGCGCGAGCGGGCGCTGCGAGCGGCGGCCACCCATATGACATCTCTCAAGGAGCGGCTGACCACGTGGTTTGTTCTCCTGACCCAGGTCGACGTCGCCCAGGAACCGGTGCATGTCTTCCGCGAGCGCTATGCCAACGGCGACTACCGCGGCGCCCTCACCGCCGCCCAGCGATTCGACATCGTGGAGCCGGCCGACCAGGAACGCCGCCGGCACGCCCTGGCCGAGGTCCGAGACCTGACCGCGTACAGTGCCGCGGTGGCCGAGCTCCGCGCGGCGGACCCGCAGCTCGGCCGCGCCAGCGATTTCGCGCCGGCCGTCACCGTGTCCTCCTCGACTCCCATCGGATCCACGACGGTCGGCGGGCTGCTGCTGGGCAGCGACCGCGTGGTGACCAGTCGCGAGTGGCTTCCCGCCGGCGGTCCGGTCACGGTGTCAGTTGCCGGCAGTCTCACGGTCGCCGGCCACGCCAGCCCAGCCCCCAGCAGCGATCAGCTGCTCGTCGTCCGGGTGAGCACGCCGCTGCCGGTCCCGGCTCCACGGCTCGGATACAGCGCGCTGGTCCGGGTCGGCGACTCGGTCGAGGTACCGGTCACGGCGGCCGGCCGGTACGTCTGGACGCCCGCGCTCGTCGAGCAGTTCACGTCGACGACCGGCGAACGCCCCGCCACGATCCAGGCCAGCCTCGACGGCATCGACGGATCGTTCACCGGGCGGCCGGTGCGCAACGACCTCGACGAGATCGTCGGCATCATCGTCGCCACCCGGCGGTTCCCCGGCCAGGCCACAATCATCACGGCGGACACGCTCCGCCTCGTTCGCGATGAACGATAGGGACAAAAGCATACTGAGGAGGTAGCGGGCCGCTCAGGTCACCAGGCCCCGGCGGTACGCGTACACCACGGCCTGCACCCGGTCGCGCAGGTCGAGCTTGGTGAGGATGCGGGACACGTACGTCTTGACCGTCTCCTGGCTGATCACCAGGGCCGCGGCGATCTCGCTGTTGGAGAGGCCCTCCGCGATGAGCCGGAGCACCTCCAGCTCGCGCCGGGTCAACGCGCCGCCGTCCGGGCCACCCTCGGCCGGGCGGATGCGGGCCGCGTACCTGCCCACCAGCTGCCGGGTCACCTCCGGGGCCAGCAGCGCGGCGCCTGTCGCTACCGTGCGGATGCCGTGGAGCAGCTGCGCCGGTGGGGCGTCCTTGAGCAGGAAGCCGCTGGCGCCCGCGCGCAGCGCCTCGTAGACGTACTCGTCGAGGTTGAACGTCGTCACCACGAGGATCTTCACCGGCACGGGGACCGCAGCGCCGGCCAGCAGGCGGGTCGCCTCGATGCCGTCGAGCACCGGCATCCGGATGTCCATCACCACCACGTCCGGCCGGAGCCGAACGGCCAGGTCGACCGCCGCGCGCCCGTCGCCGCACTCGCCGACGATCGTCATGTCGGGCTGGGCGTCGATGATCGTCGCGAATCCGGTGCGGATCAGCTCCTGATCGTCGCAGACCAGCACCCGGACCGGCGCGGTCACGACGGGTTTCCCGCCGGGATCCGGGCCCGCACGAGGAAGCCGTCGCCAGCCTGCGCGCCCGCGCTGAAGTCGCCACCGAGGGCGGTGACCCGCTCGCGGAGCCCGGCGAGGCCGCGCCCACTGCCGCCCGGGGACGCGCTGTCAGATCCGGAGCCGTCGGTGCTGATCTCCACGGTCGTCTCCCCTTCCCCATGGTGTACGCGAACCCTGGTCCGGCTGCCGTGCGCGTACTTCAGCGCGTTCGTCAACGCCTCCTGCACCACCCGGTACGCCACCACCTCGGCGCTGCCGGTGGCCGCCGCCGGCGTGCCCTCCCGGACGAACTCGACAGGCTGCCCGGCCTGCCGGGAATGGTCGACGAGGGCGTCCAGGTCGCCGACGGAGGGCGTACGCGGATCGCCTGTGCTGTGATCGGGGTTGAGTAGGTCGAGCAGTTGCCGCAGGTCGCCGACGGCCCTGCGGCCGGTGCCGGTGATCGCGGTCAGGGTCTGGTCCAGCTTGTCCGGGGCGCCCGTCAGGTACCGCGCCGCCTCGGCCTGCACGACCATCGCCGTCACGTGGTGGGTGACGACGTCGTGCAGCTCCCGGGCGATGCGTGTGCGCTCCGCAGTACGGGTGACCTCCTCGACATGGCGGCGGTGTTCCGCCTCGGCGGCCCGGTTCTGGCGCAGCCACGCCCCGATGCCCCAGGCGAGCGCCAGCATCAGGTAGAAGGTGGTGAACCCCGCGACGCCCTCACTCGATCCGAGCCGGTCGAGGGAGATCGCCAGGGGCACGTACGCCGCCGAGGCGAGACCCGCGACGGCCCACCGGCGCCGTTCCAGGTGGGCGCCGGCGCTGATGAGCGCGATGGCCAGTCCCGTACCCGCGATGGTGTGGTAGCCGCGGAGCTGGTCGATCACGAAGCCGAGCGAAACCAGCGCAAGGCAGGCGGCCGGCCACCGACGCCGTACGGCCAGCGGCAGGCACTCCAGGGCGACGACACCGATGGTCAGCGCGTCGTACGGGCGGTCCGGGAGGTTGCCGAGCTGCGTACCCTGCCGCTCCAGGGCGGGGACCACCGCCGCGAGGGCCAGGGCCAGGGCGAACGGGAGATCCCGGAGCGTGATCGGCCACTGCCGCCACAGATCCGGGAGCCTCCGGAGCTTGATCACTGGGTGACTGTAGCGGTCGCCGGAGCCTGCGCTGTGCGACGGCGGCGCGGGATGATGTGCCCGCGGCGCTTGGCCAGCCACAGGAACACCACGGTCAGCACCACGCCGGCCAGCACCGCGTACAGGCTGCCCTCCGGCCCGAAGTCGCCACCGCTCAGGGCGACCGGCCCCGACGTCGACGCATCGAGCAGCCCCTTCGACTCGCCGTTGCCCGAGACCACCACGCTGAAGATGCCGCCGGCGGCGAGGTTCCAGCCGAAGTGCAGGCCGATGGGGACCCACAGGTTCCGGGTGGCGGCGTAGCAGGCGGCCAGCATGAACCCGGCCTCGATGGCGATCGCTGTCGCCCCCCACACGGTGGCGTCCGGGTTCGCCAGGTGGATGGCGCCGAACACCACGCCGGTCAGGGCGAGAGCGATCCAGGTGCCCGTACGCTCCTCGATGATGCGGAACAGCACCCCCCGGAACAGCAGCTCCTCGGTGACCGCGGCGGCCGCCATGAAGCCGAGCAGACCCAGCGCTCCCGTCGGCGAACCCCAGCCCTCGACGTGGTAACCGCCGAGGAAAGCGATGTTGGCGATGACGACCGCGAACATGGCGAAGCCGAGCAGCGTCCCGCGGCCCAGCCTTGCGCCCCAGCCGTCCAGGCCGAGCTCGGTCGGCTCACGGCGCTCGGTGCGCCGCACGACCCACCGGTAGACGACCGCGCCCAGCACCGCCGTCGCAGCGCCGATCACCAAGGTGAGGAAGAAGCTGCCCTCGACGACGGCGACGCCCTGCCCGCCGACGAAGGCGACGGCGGCGACGGCGAGAAGCTGTTTGACGAATCGCATGATGACTCCTTCGCAGACCGCGACCAGAGCGCCGCGGACACGAAGAAACCTATGGTTTTCCGCCGCCGTAATCGTCACCGTGCAGTGGACACTTGCGGGTAGCTCGCACGGGGGACAAGACCCCCTCCGGAGTCTCGGCCAGCTGACGTGCGGGACCTGGCCGTTCGAGAGCGAGGGGGCCGGGGTGCCGTTGCGCCCCGGACCCCTCCGCCCTGCTCCGCCGGTGTGGCACGGAGCAGGGGTCTCTCAGATCACCCGCAGCGTTGGCCGTTGAGTTTGAAGGCGGTCGGTGCCGGGTTGGTGCCGCTCCACGTGCCGTTGAAGCCGGTGCTGGTGGACGCGCCGGGGGCGAGTCTGCCGTTCCAACTCATGCTGTCCGCGGTGACGCTCGTTCCGTTCTGTTTCCAGGTGGCCGACCATCCTTGGCCGACCTTCTGGCCGGTGGTGGGGAAGTCGAAGGCGAGTTTCCAGCCGTCGATCGCGGTGGTGCCGGTGTTCTTGATCGTCACGGACGCGGTGAAGCCGCCCGGCCAACTGTTCGCCGTGTAGCCGACCGTGCAGCCGACGGTCGGGGCGGTGGGCGCGGTCCGCACGGTCAGGCCGGGCGAGGCCGCCGAGACGTTGCCCGCCGCGTCGCGGGCGGTCACCACGAAGGTGTACGGAGTGTCCGGTGTCAGGCCGGTCACGGTGTACGTGGTGCCGGTGGCGTTGCCCACCTTCACGGTGCCGGTGGTGTCGATCCGGTGCACGTCGTAGCCGGTGACGGCGGTGTCGTCGGTGGACGGCGTCCAGGCCAGCGCGACGCTGTCGCCGGTGATCGTGCCGGCGGTCGGCTTGCCCGGGGCGGTCGGGGCCTGGGTGTCGCCGGGCGTGGTGTCGCGCGGCAGCACCAGGTGGGTGATCGAGTTGGCCGGGAAGGTGGCCGTGAGGCCGCCGGAGGTCACCGGCAGGTCGGCCTCCCGGGCCACACCGGCCAGGTCCGCCCCGCTGTACCGGTAGACCTGAGCGGTGCTGGCGGAGGCGCCGGTGAGGGCGACCGGGCTGGTCAGATCGTCGCCGGTCTTGTTGACCACGACCACTGTGAGTGCCTTGTCGGCGCTCCGCTCGGCGGCGTACACGGCCAGCCGGCCCTGGTCGGCGCTGGTCGCCTGGACGGAGGTCTCGCCGAACGCGCCGCCCTTGCCGTCGTAGTTGCGGTAGACGCGGAAGGCGTTTGCCACCGGCTGGTCGGCCGTGGGTGCGGTCCAGAGGGTGGCCAGGTCGAGCCCTTCGCGGCCGAAGATGCCGAGGACGTCAGCCTGGGCGAGCGCGCCGTTGAGCGACCCGTGGCCGCCCCAGTTGTACTCGGTCATCGCGATCTTCGTGCCCGGGTAGTGCTGGTCGACCAGCTCGCGCAGGCGCGGGATGTACCGGACCGGACTGTTGATCCAGCTCTCGTCCACGTAGGTCGGGTCCCAGAGCTGGCGGGTCGAGCGCAGTCGCAGCGCCTGGGTGTTGGCGTCGCCAGCGGCCTCGCCCAACACGCCGGACTGCTGCGGGTAGAGGTGGACGTCGAAGTAGTCGAGGATGCGTGTGCCGTGCTGCTGCTCGTACTCGCGCATCCGGTCCAGGTACCACGGGCCGAGGTCCTGGCCGCCGTGCGCGGCCTTGTCCGGTGGGTTCGACCAGCAGCCGGTGCGCGAGCAGGTGTCCTGGTCGAGACCCGAATAGATGATCGAGTTCAGGCCCCAGCCGACGGGTCCGAGCGTCTTCGCGCCGGGGTCGGCAGCCTTGATCGCGGCGGCGTACTCGTAGGTGCGGTCGCGTAGCTCGTCGTAGCCCAACCCGGTCGGACGGACGTCGCGGTGGGTGGCGTGCCACAGGTCCGGCTCGTTGTCCAGGTTGTAGAACTGGACCCCACCGTCGGCGGCGGCGCCGAACTGCCCCTTGAGGTGATTGACGAAGTCGGTGGCGTACTCCGGACCGACGGCGACGCTGGTGTCCTCCGGATCGTTGCCGGTGACCGGTGACCCGTCCGGCTTTATGCCGTTGCCGCAGTCCGGTGCCCAGGTGTCGGTGGACTGCTGCGGGCCGTACTTGGCGACACTGAAGCCACACGCCCGCGACCGGTCCTTGGCGATCCAGCCGAGCATCGGAATCGTCATGACCGTGGCGGCGCCGGTGGCCTTGTTCTGCTGCACGAACCGGTCGGTCTCCGAGCCCTCCGGGAGGTCCTCCGGACTCGGGTTGTCGTTGGGGATGTTCTCGAAGAACCAGTCCGACGCGCGGTTGGTGGTGTCGGCACGGAAGTTGTAGCGGGTGGTGGCGTTGCCGCCGTAGCGGTGCACCGGCAGCCGCAGGTCGCGGGCGAGGGCCTGGTCGGCGAAGTTCATGCCGTAGACGTACGGGCTGATCTGGTGGCGGGCGGCGGTGGTGTCCACGGCCAGCGCCGGGCCGGCCGCAGCCAGGGCGGGCTCCGGCAGGGCCAGACCGCCGAGGGCCGTGGCGAGCACGACCGGGAGTAGAGCTGTGGTGGGACGCACGAGCATTCCTTTCGGATAGGAGCCCGTCAATGGGAGCGCTTCCACAGCGTTGCGCGTTCGTGGCTCCGAGTCAACGCCGGAAGGCCCACTGTGGATCATGCTGTTCGTGGTTACACCCGGACCGTCCGGAGCGGCCCGCAGTTGTCCCCAAAATCGACACTGTCCGTGTTTATCACCTGACTTGTAGTGGTGGAAATCGTGGCTAGGCTGCCCTGACGTGCGCGAGCGAGCCGGGCTTGCCGATTCCGGAGGTGCCACCACGATGGACAGTCGAGTAGCACGTCCCACCAGATCTACCGGAACTCTCCTGTTGGCGGCGCTGAGCGCGCTGTTGCTGCTCGGGGTCGACGCGGTGCTGGGTCCGGTCGCGCCGGTCCGGGCCGGTGGCGCCGCCGCGACCGTCAGCGGCACCCTGACCGAACGGTCCGGCCGACCGGCCGGCCAGGTCAGGGTCACCCTCGCGCCGGACTCCGGAGCCGAGCATCCGACCTACTCGACCACCACCGACCGGGCCGGCCGGTGGCGGGTGTCCGGGGTGTCGGCTGGGCGCTACCGGATCACCAACCAGTTGCCCGGCGTGTTCCGGCCCCGCTACTACCCGAGTCGGCTCGGGTTCCCCTGGGGAGCTGTCACCGTCCCGGCCCGTGGGCGGCTCGTCGTCAACGACGTGCTACCTCCGGCCGGCCGGATCCGGTTCGTCGCGGCCGACGCGGCCACCGGCGCCGAGGTGCGGGACTTCTGTGTGCAGGACCCGCTGGAGCTCGGCTTCATCTGCACCAACGCCGCCGGAATCTTCCCGAACGGGTACCTCGACCTGGAGGTGCCGCCCGGCCGCTACCGGTTCACCGGCAACGCGAACGACGGCGTACACGAGGGCGGGATGGTCGAGGCGACCGCGGTCGCCGGGCGGGTGACCCACGCGACGCTGCCGGTCCAGCCGCCCGGCAACGAACTGCGTGTGACGCTGCGGGACCGGGCGACCGGCGCGCCGGTGCCCAACACGGGAATCATCGCCATCTCGGTGGACAAGCGGTTCCCCGACATCTATGACGCCAACGAGATCTCCGACGAGAACGGGGTGGTGCGGTTCCGGAGCCTCTACCCGGACCGGTACAACATCTGGGCCGGCGGCTCGGCCAACGGGCACGGCGCGCAGTGGGTCGGCCCGAACGGTGGCACCGGCGACCGGGCCAAGGCAGTGGTGGTCGAGCCGGGGGCCGGGATCACCACGCTGCCCGACATCCTGCTGGACCGGGCGGGGTCGATCACCGGGTCGATCACCGACGCGGTCACCGGCCAGCCGGTGTCGGTGACCGTCGCGCTGACGACCTACGACCCGTTCTGGTACGAGACCACCTGGAAGGTTTCCGGCAACGGCTCGTACACCTTCAACGGGCTCGGCCCGTACGAGTGGTCGCTGGCGTTCATCCCACCGGGCAACGGCGGCGCCAACAGCGTCTACGCCACCCAGTGGTCCGGTGGGGCGCCGAACAGCGTCAAATCGACCCGGATCAAGGTCGTCGCCGGCGGCACCACCGTGGCGAACGAGCGGATGCGCGCCGGTACCCCCGTCTCCGGCCAAGCCAACGGCCTTCCGGTGTACGGCTACAGCTACCCCGTCTACGTCTACAACGCCGACACCGGCGACATCGTCGCGGTCGACGAGAACGTCGAGGACGGCCGGTACGACGCCCGGCTCCTGCCTGGCCAGCGGGTCCGCTTCTGCCTGCACGCCGACCGCTGCCACCCGGACTACGTCCGGCAGGTCGACGCGTCCGCCATCCGGGTGGGCACCTCGCCGTTCACAGTCAACTTTCCCGGCAGGCGGGGCTGAGCCGGGACGGGCACCGGCGCCGCCCCGCGTACCCGGTCCGGGCCGACGAAGCGCCGCACGGCCACGTTGGTCCTCGCCGAGGGAGCGGCGCCGGTCGAGCCCCGATGGCTCGGCCATTGCTGACGCCGACGCCTCCATGCGACCATCCATCGATGGATGTAAAACTCTTGCGTCGCAACAGATCCCGCCTACTGATGACCATGGCAGCGACTGTCATCGTCATCGCATCCCTGGGTTTCGCCGCACCGGCGTCCGCCGCGGCTTCCGACGGTCACTACTGTGGTTGGATCTCGCCGGACAGCCCACCGGGCAAGACTGAAAATCCCAAGATCATCAACTTCTCCGCATCTGTCCTGTGCGACGGTCCAGTGCGACGCGTCGACCTCACCGTGGAGTTGCTCTACCACGGGCTGGTCCCCGGCCCTGGCCAAACAGTGAACGGCCGTACAGAGGTTTGGCAGAACACCAACGGAACCCTGTTCGGTCTTGGCGTCAACAGCCCGGGCACGCTCTGCGAGTCGGGCTACTACTCGGGTCGAGCGACCGCCACCGTCCAATTCCTTTCGGGGACTCCGGAGTTCATCACCAGAACAGCGGAGTCTCAGCCGGTGTCGCTGACGTGCCCGCCACCGGATATCCCCGTACCCCCGCCGAGCGGGGCGGTGACGGTCACCAACCCGGGCACCCAGAGCTCGCTCAAGCCGGACACCGTGGCGCTGCAGATGCAGGCCACCGGCGGGAGCGGGTCGTACACCTGGTCGGCGACCGGCTTGCCTCCTGGGCTGGCCATCAACCCCTCGACCGGCCGGATCAGCGGCACACTCAGCACCATAGGCAGCTACACCGTCACGGTCACGGCCGATGGAGGCGGACAGGGCAGTACCACCTTCAGCTGGAGGGTCAGAAAAGACTCCCCCTGCACTCGCTGTTGACCAGCTGCCCCTATGGGGAAGCTCTGGCAGAAAGGAGACGGCGTAGCGTCTGCGGTTCCGGGCCAGTCCTCCTCCCCATCCCCCTCGCCGCGGGTTGAAGAGGAGCAATCCCCACAACCGCATTCTTAGCCCCATTCCGCTACCCAGAACGCGCTGCCGAACTCGCCCCAGAGGCGGAAGCGCGCAGTTCGGCCGATCGCCGCCAGGGCGTGACGAGGCCCTCCGTGCGCAGGAGTACGACGACGCCGAGCAACTCGGCCCGATCGAGCAAACGAATGCGGAGCCAGCCGCGCCCATGATCCACCGGCAAGCATCCGGCACAGCTGACCGCCGCTAGCGTTCCTCAAGCGGCGAGGGAGATCGAACCCAAGTGAGCGGCTGCTGCCTTCCCAAGCAAGCAGTGGGCGCCCGAGACTGTCAGAATCGTGTTGACGGAGCCGGTGCGCGGGGCGAGGAGAAGGCATGAGTGACTGGAACGACAAGATAATCGCTGAGTTTCGCGCCAACGGTGGGCAGGTCGGCGGTCAGTTCGCTGGCGCGCCGCTGCTGCTGTTGCACACGGTCGGGGCCAAGAGCGGCCAGCCCCGCGTGAACCCGATGATGTACCAGAAGGTGGATGGCGGCTACGCCGTGTTCGCGTCCAAGGCCGGTGCGCCCACCAATCCCGACTGGTACCACAACCTGCTCGCCAACCCACAGGCCCAGGCGGAGATCGGCACGGACAAGGTCGAGCTGGTCGCCAGAGTTGCCGCCGGCGACGAACGGGAAAGGATCTGGAGCGCGCAGAAGGCCGCGTATCCAGGTTTCGCCGACTACGAGCGGAAGACCACCCGCCAGATCCCAGTCGTCGTACTGGAACCTGCGTCGTAAGGAGTCAGCCGGCGGGAGGCGTCCGGCAGGACCGCGTACTGACGAGTGGGTCCGTCGACGGGCGCTCCCGTCGACGGACCTCACCGCATGACGGCGCCTACGGTTTGCGGGCGAGGAGCCCGACGAATGTGTGATAGGTGTCGGTCTGCACAGTGGCCGGTGCGTCCGGCTCCGGGCGCCACTCGGCCAGCGGCACCAGCCCCGGCTCCAGCAGCGTCAGCCCTTCGGTGAACGAGAGGATCTCCTCGTCGGTACGCCAGCGGCCGGTGCCCAGCGACTCGTTGAAGATCCGCTCGACCTCGCGGGCCTTGCGGGAGCCCTCGGGGTCTCGCTCAGCCGGGTCGCGGAAGTGCGAGATCGCCACGTAGCTGCCGGAGGGCAGCTGGTCGATCAACGCCGCTGCCACTGCCTTCGGGTCCTCGTCGTCGCCGAGGTGGTGCAGGATCGCGAAGAGCAACAGCCCGATCGGCCGGTCGAAGTCGAGGAAGCGACGTACGTCCGGATGGTTGAGGACATGCTCTGGATACCGGCTGGCGTGCTGCACCGCCGCTTCCTCGGATGGACCAGGGAGGCCGACCAAGCCCTGCCACCAGTACAGCAGCGATGTACAGCGACCGTGCCAGTCGAACCTGCAACACCTCGCCGGTGACCTACGACTACTGGTCTATCTCGACCTGCCAGCCGTCGACGATGGGGCGCTGCCGAGGGGTTCAGGTTTCGAGCCCCAAAGTTCGGCCGATACCGCCAAGTCACAGTCCCATCCGCGCCGCATCGAAAGACGTTGACCGAGATCATTTTGCTGGCTAGGTTAGGCGCCCTGTGATGTCCTGATGACGGGGGCTGGAATGTTCGTCGGATCAACCTTGGGTGCGCGCACCCGTCTCACTCGCCGTGGTGCTGCCGCGCTGGTCGCGTCGCTGGCGCTGGCCGCCGGTTCGATGCTGGTGGCACCGCCTGCATCGGCGGCCGTCCGAGGACCGTCTGGGACGAAGGCGGCTCTTCAGCCAGCAATCAGCTTCCCGGACGGGGACGGTGTCGCCGAAGGTGGCCAGATTGTCGTCAGGTTCGATGCGAACGGCGACACCAGGGTGACCAAGTTCCGGTACAGCGTCGACAACACGCACCTGGGCAGCGCGGTCCGCGCGGCTTCGGACGGTACGGCCAGTGTGACGATCGACGTCGGCAGCGTGATGGGCGAGCGGCCGATATACGCGGTGGCGGTCGACCGCCGCGGCCGGCTGAGTCCCATGACGCAGGGAAGCTTTACGGTGTCCGCCACCTGGAACCTTGAGGGTCAGGCGCTCGACATGACCACCTGGCTGCCGTTGGAGGGGGCGACAATTCGACTGGAGCCAGCTGGGATCGAGGTTCTGACTGGCCCTGATGGTGTCTTCCGGTTCGCTGTCGACCCGGGCCTGTACAACCTCGTCGGCACCTACGCTGGCCCGCCCAGCCTCTATGGCAGCAGCCAGCAGTTCGAGCTTGACCACCAGAAGTTGTACTTCGACCTGTACCTGTACCCGGACTCCGGGAGCTGACGACCAGCCTGCACGGTGATGGATTGAGATGGCCCTGGCGCTCAGCGCCAGGGCCATCTTTTTGCCAATAGGCGGAGAAGGGCGGCTGGCCGGCCGAAGTGGACGGCAGCCGCCGAGATGTGTCAGGCAGGACCGCGTACTGACGAGTGGGTCCGTCGACGGGCGCTCCCGTCGACGGACCTCACCGCATGACGGCGCCTACGGTTTGCGGGCGAGGAGCCCGACGAATGTGTGATAGGTGTCGGTCTGCACAGTGGCCGGTGCGTCCGGCTCCGGGCGCCACTCGGCCAGCGGCACCAGCCCCGGCTCCAGCAGCGTCAGCCCTTCGGTGAACGAGAGGATCTCCTCGTCGGTACGCCAGCGGCCGGTGCCCAGCGACTCGTTGAAGATCCGCTCGACCTCGCGGGCCTTGCGGGAGCCCTCGGGGTCTCGCTCAGCCGGGTCGCGGAAGTGCGAGATCGCCACGTAGCTGCCGGAGGGCAGCTGGTCGATCAACGCCGCTGCCACTGCCTTCGGGTCCTCGTCGTCGCCGAGGTGGTGCAGGATCGCGAAGAGCAACAGCCCGATCGGCCGGTCGAAGTCGAGGAAGCGACGTACGTCCGGATGGTTGAGGATTTCCTGCGGCTCCCGGATGTCCGCCTGGATCACCGTCGCGGTGCCCTCAGCGGCGAGCAGGGCCCGTCCGTGTGCCAGGACAATCGGATCATTGTCGACGTACACCACTTGAGCCTTTGGGTTCTGCTCGGTGGCGACCTCGTGCACGTTGCCCTGTGTGGGCAGCCCCGACCCGATGTCGAGGAACTGGTCGATGCCCGCCTCGCTGACGAGGTAGCGAATCACTCGACGCAGAAAGGCGCGGTTGGCCTGGCCGGCCGCCGGCCCGTCCGGTGTGATCCGCAGGGCGTGCTCGGCGACCTTTCGGTCGACCTCGAAGTTGTCCTTGCCGCCCAGGAAGAAGTCATAGACCCGGGCAACGCTGGGAATGTTGGGGTCGATGCCGGGGGGTGCCGCCTTGTCGCGGGTCACAGGCGTCTCCATTCGATGGGGATTGGCGCAGGCTGAGGTCTGCGGGCGGTGCCGGCGTTGCGGCGAGTGTAGCGATCGGAAGGGCTGAATTTTGCCCCACTGGTATCGCTCCCAGCGATGCGATCCCGGGTCAGGAGCAGTTCTTGCCCTTGTTGATGCAGGTGACGATGCGTTGCATGGTCTGGGCTGAGTTGACGTTGACGAAGTCGTTGTGGTCGGAGAAGGGGTTGTGGTTCTCCTCGGGGAAGGAGTCGAGGGCGTACTGACCTTTGACCTGCACGTTGCGGGCGATGTCGTAGGCCACGGTGATCCGCAGTTGCGGGATCGCCTGGAAGCCCTGCGGGCAGGCGCCGGTGGCCTTGTCGGCGAATGCGACGTGGTTGCGGTGGTTGTCGCTGTCGATGTTCTTGCCGTCCCAGCAGCCGGGGAAATCCTGTACGCGCTGTACCTGGCTACCGGCGGGGCAGATCGGGTACTTGTCGGAGAGCCGGTCGGCGAAGCCCGAGCAGGTCCAGGTGGCGCGGGCGTTGGCCGGACCACGGCTGGTGGGCTTGGCGTCGCCGGTGAGGGCGCGGAGGAACTTCGGCATCGGCACCACCTTGCTGGTGGGGTTGC
Organism: Micromonospora sp. D93; assembly: GCF_018070365.1. Taxonomy (NCBI): domain Bacteria; kingdom Bacillati; phylum Actinomycetota; class Actinomycetes; order Micromonosporales; family Micromonosporaceae; genus Micromonospora; species Micromonospora sp. D93. The sequence goes on from NZ_JAGPXW010000001.1 coordinate 401,709, forward strand.
CGCGGTACTCGATCAGGACCTGCGCCGGGCGGACGATGCCGCCGGTGTTGCCGGGCAGCTCGAAGTTGGGTCCCTGCGGATCGGGGAGCGCGGCGGGGGTGGTGGGTGCGCTGCTCGGCGCCGCCGGGGTGCTGGGGGCCTGGTCCAGCGTGCAGGGGGCGAACGCTTCGAGACCCTGCGGGCGGGGGGCTTGCCGCCCGATCGCGGTGGCGATCCGGTCGAGCACGGCGAGCCGCTTGGCGCGCAGCGGTCCGAGGATGGCGTTGTCGACGAAGGCCGGGCCGCCCTGGCCGCGGCTGGTGACGAGGCGTTCGTTGGCCTCGGAGATCTGCCGGTCGAGGTCGTCGAGGTTGCGGTTCACTTCGGCGAGCGCCCGATCGGGTACGCCCGGCAACTTGTCCCGCACGGTGGGGCACTGGATCCGTGGGTTCGCCGCCTGGGCGGCGTTGACGCTCGCACGGTGGGCGCTGCCGGGCATCCGGGCGTGCATGTCGTCGTAGCTGACGTCACACTCGACAAGTGAGACCAGGCCGGGTTGGTTGCCGCCGGCGGCGGTGATCGTGGTGCTGATCTGCTTGATCATCGCGGCGCGGCGGGCCCGCAGCGAATCGATGACCTCCCGGTTGAATCCGGCGTCGATGCGGCCGCGGCTGGCGGTCATCCGCTGGTTCGCGGCGGCCTGCTGGCGGTCCAGTTCGGCCAGCAGGCGGTCGACGGTGTTGCGGGCGCCGGTGGGGACGGCTCGCAGCCGTTTGCCGACCGAGGGGCAGACCACCATCGGTTGGGTCTGGGCGAGGGCCTGCTGGACCTGCTTGCCGCTGCGGACGGTCTTGTCGATGCGCACCACCGGCCAGAAGTAGGACGACTTGTCGCCGTTGCGGCAGGTGGTGCCGGAGGCGTCCAGATCGGCGTTGGACGAGTTCGCGGTGATGGCCAGGTTGCCGACGAAGTCATGGACGTGTTCGGCGCCGTTGCGGATGCCGGGCTGGGCCACCGGGTTGTCCGGGCTGAACTTGCCATTGCCGTTCGTGCCGCAGTCGACGGTGAACCGGCCGGTCGACGCACCGGCGGCCGGCCTCGGGTTCTGCACGTTCGGCGGCACGTTCTCGATCGACACGAACTGATCCAGGCTGGTGGCGGCGTCTGCGGTGCCCTTGCCGCCACTGGAGACGAAGGTGGCGGTGAGCGCACCGGTGGCCGCCAGCACGAGCGCGACCATGGCGAGCCTGGCCGGCCGGGTCTGGACCAGCGCGGTCCCGTTCTTTCTGCGGTTCATCGGAATCTCCTCAAAGCCGGAAACGGCTCCGGTGATGTGCTGTCTCCACTCGGTACGGGCCGGCGCACTGTCAACGGTCAACGGTCGGAGGGCACGTCATCGTTCGGTAAGAAGTCCCGGCGGGCCTGTCCACGACGCACGGCGACGATCCACCACGAGTCGGGCCGGTCGCCGACCGAGGCGTGAGATATGTTGGCGATCATCGATCTACCGCTGCATGGTCGACGTATGACAGGCGTGTCCTCGTCCTCGCTGTTCCGCCGTTTGCGGCCGGGTCTGCTGGCCGCCGCCGTGCTGTCGACGGCGGTGCTCGGCACCGCCCTGAGCGCCGCACCGGCGGCCGACGCCGCAGCGCCCGCCGCGTACCCGGGGGTCATCCCGGCGCCTCGTGCGGCCGCGGTGTCCGTCGCAGAACCGACCGGAACCGCGCCGCCAACGCCGCCCAGCACGCCGAGCACCTCGCCCGTCCCGCCGGGTGCGCCCACGAACCTGACCGCCAGCGAGGTCCGGAGCGCGTCGGTCACCCTCACCTGGACGGCAGCCGCGCCCGGCTGCTGCGCCATCGCCGGGTACGACATCACGTACTACCAGGAGTTCGGCGACATCGTCTTCAGCGCCAGCGTCGGGGCCGTCACCAGCACCACGATCACCAGCCACCTTGGGTCGGGCCAGCAGTACACGTTCCGATTGATCGCCCGGGACAGCCTCGGACAAGGCTCGAACTGGTCGAACGCGCTGACCGTGGTCACCCCGGTGACGGACACCGGCCCGGACACCACCCCGCCGGCCGCGCCGCAGAACCTGACCGTCGGCGAGGTGACCGCCTCGACCGGCACGTTGTCCTGGTCGCCGTCGACGGACAACGTCGGCGTGCTCGGGTACAACGTCTACCGGTTCGACGGCTGGTTCACCTCGCAACTGGTCGCCACCGTGCCGGGTACGACGTACACGACTGACCTACCTGCATCGACGTCGCTGCGCAACCAGTACTACGTGCGGGCCCGGGATGCGGTGGGCAACGTGTCGATCGCGTCCAACACGGTCACCTTGCCCACGACGCCCCCGCCGCCCTCGACCTGCCGGGTGACCTACCGAAACGAGTCCGAGTGGCAGGGCGGTTTCGTGGCCACGGCGACTGTCCACAACGCCGGGGCGGCACCGATAGACGGCTGGGCCGTCACCTTCAGCTTCCCGGGAGACCAGCAGGTCACCTCGGCGTGGAACGCCACGATCGGCCAGACCGGGACCACCGTGACCGCTCGTAACGTCGACTGGAACCGCGTCCTCGCGCCAAACGGCTCCGCGACCTTCGGCGTCCAGGGGCGGTGGAGCGCCAGCGACGCGCCGCCGACCGCCTTCTCGCTGAACGACGCCACCTGCACCGTGGGCTGAAGGAGCCTCGTGAACACACACTCGGCCGCACCCCACCATCGCCGCCCCAGGGCCCTGCTCGGGGCTGTCACGGCCGGCATCCTCGTCGTCGCCGCCACGCTCGGCGGCGCGCCCGCGCCCGTCTCCGCCGCGAACACGCTCACCATGCGAGGCGCCGACGTCTCCTCGTTGCAGCGCAGCCTGGATCTGGGCGCCAAGTACTACGACGCCAACGGCGTCGCCCGCGACCCACTGGACATCTTGAAGTCCGTCGGCGTCAACTACGTCCGGCTGCGCGTGTGGAACAACCCGATCAGCGGCTACAACAACAAGAGCGGGGTGTTGGCCCAGGCCAGGGTGGCCAGGGCCAAGGGCCTGAAGGTGCTCATCGACTTCCACTACTCCGACACCTGGGCCGACCCGGGCAAGCAGTACAAGCCGGCGGCCTGGGCAGGCCACAGCCTGAGCCAGCTGCGTACCGACGTCTACACCTTCACCTACGACGTCTGCTCAAGCCTGCGGGGGCAGGGCACCCCACCGGACAGCGTGCAGATCGGCAACGAGATCAACGTCGGAATGCTGTGGAACGAGGGCAAGGTCGTCAACAACGACTTCGCCCCGCTGGCCGGTCTGCTGAAGCAGGGCTACAACGCGACAAAGGCGTGCGGCAGCGGCATCCCGGTGATGATCCATACCGCCAACGCCGACAGCAACGCCAACGCCCGATGGTTCTACGACGGCATCCGCGCCCAGGGTGTGCAGTGGGACATCACCGCCCAGTCGTACTACTGCGTGTGGCACGGCAGCCTGTCGAACCTCTACAACAACATCGTCGACCTGCGCGGGCGCTACGGCAAGCCGGTGGTGATCGTGGAGACCGCGTACCCCTTCACCCGGAACAACGCGGACAGCGAGCCGAACGTCATCGGCGACGCGACCTGTGACGGCATCAGCGCGACCTGGTCCGGGCAGGCCCAGGAGTTCGACTGGGTGCAGAACACGGCCCGCAACGCGGGCGCCATCGGTGTCTTCTACTGGGAACCGACCTGGTATGCCGTCCGCGGCAACGGCTGGGACCCGGCCAACATCAACGGCACCGGAAACGGGTGGGACAACATGGCCGTCTTCGACTGGTCCGGGCGGGTGAACCCGGGCGTACGCTGGACGCCCTGACCCTGCGCCGGACGCGCGGCGACGGCGGAGTCGCGATGGGGGACGATGGCCACGCAATCGTCCGATCACTCCATCGGCGCCGGCTCAGGCCGTGGAGTCGTCGTGGGTGACGGTGATGACGATCTTGCCGACCTGGCCGTTGGCCGCCATGTAGCGGTGGGCCTCGCCGATCTCCGTGAGATCGAAGATGCGATCGACGACCGGGGAGATGGCGCCGGAGGCGAGCCCAGCGTTGACGAAGGCGACGGCGCGGCGCAGGCGCTCCGGGTTCATCGTGATCTCGAAGAGGGTGTAGGTGCTGCTGTTCAGCGCCGGGTAGGACTGCGCGTTGGGCAGCGGGGTGGGGCGGGGGTCGAGGGCTCCGTAGACCACCAGGAAACCGTCGGGGGCGATGCCCAGGGCGAGGGTCTCGACGCCGGGCCCGGCGATCGGGTCGAACGCCAGGCGGACGCCCTCACCGCCGGTGATTTCCTTGATGCGGGCAGGAAGGTCCTCGTCGTCGGTGACGATGACGTGGGCCGCTCCGGCGTCCAGCAGGCGCTGCTTCTTGCCGGAGGCGCGCGTGGTGGCGATCGGAATCGCGCCCAGGTGGTTGGCGAGTTGGATGGCGGCCAGGCCGACGCTGCTGGAGGCCGCCGCGATCAGTACATGGTCGCCGGGGCGCACCTTTCCGGACTCGATGAAGGGCCCGTACGCGGTGATGTAGGCCATCCAGACGGCCGCCGCCTGGGCGGGCTCGACGTGGGTCGGGCGAGGCACGACAGCCGAGGCCGGAATGACGACGTGGGTGCCGTACGTGCCGTACCTGCTCTGCAGGAACGCCGGCACGACGCTGACCGCGTCGCCCTCGGCGAGGCCGTCCACACCCTCACCGACCGCCTCGATCACGCCGGCGGCCTCGTAGCCGAGCGTGGAGGGGAACACGGGCTGGTCGAAGTAGACGCCGTCGCGGTACATGATTTCGGCCCGGTTCAGGCCGATGGCGTCGACGCGGATCCGGACCTCGCCCGCGCCGGGTGCGACCACCTCGACGTCGTTCAGGGTGAGAACCTCGGGGCCACCGAGCCGGTCGAACTGTACGAGTTTTGCCACTGTGCATCAGTCCTAGCGGTAGGAGTCAGGGGAGCGGCGCCGAATGTGCCGCTGGTCCTCACGCTACCGCTAATCTCGATGGTGATCAAACTACGACCGCAGTCGTAATAGGGGCCGCCAGCTCAGGCCGACCCCGCCCGGGGTTCGGTGCCGGCGGCGGCCACCACCGCCGAGAGTAGGCCGGGAAAGCGGCTGTCGATCTCGTCCGTGCGCAGCGCGTTCATCTTGGTTGTCCCGACGTAGTACTGGCGGATCACGCCAGCCTCGCGCAACGTGTTGAAATGGTGCGTCAGAGTCGAAACCGACACGGGCGTCTCGAACGTGCCGCAGCTCATGTCCCTGCCGTTGCTGGCCAACTGGCACACCACCGCCCGTCGCACCGGATCCGCCAGCGCCTCCATGACCTGCTGGAGGGAAACCTCGGACAGCTCGGGGTGCTCCACGATCCGGGCGGCACTACGAGGGCGGGGCACGGCAACTCCTTGGAACGGGCGCATCACAACCCACCCATCGTACGACGCTGATCAAAGTAACCCGGAGGTGATCGTCGCCCTGCTGAGCCGGGGATAGGCAGAACGCCGATAACGGCGCTGATCTGCCGCAGGCTGGTGATGAGCGATCGGAAGGCGCTTCGTGGCATCTAGGGAAGAGAGACCAACGTGATCTTGCAGAAACATGCGATCGGTGGTCAAGGGCTGGTGGCCTCGGTCGAGGGGCTCGGCACCATGGGCATGACCGCGATGTACGGCACCCCGGACGACGCCGAGTCCGCCGCCACCGTTCACCGCGCACTCGAACTAGGCGTGACCCTGTTCGACACCGCCGACATGTACGGCCCGCTCAGCGGGGAGGAACTGCTCGGCCGGGCGGTGAGAGGGCGTCGCCACCAGGCCGTCATCGCGACCAAGTTCGGCGGTGTGACGCTCGACAGTGCCGGCAGCATCATCGGCGGCGCCAACGGGCAACCCGACTACGTGCGCAAGTCGCTCGACGGATCGCTGCGTCGGCTCGGCACCGACTACATCGACCTGTACTTCCAGCACCGGGTCGACCCGAACGTGCCGGTCGAGGAGACCTTCGGCGCCCTCGGCGAACTCGTCACCGAAGGCAAGATCCGCTACCTCGGGATCAGCGAGGCGTCGCCGGAGAGCATCCGCGCCGCGCACGCCACCGCCCCGCTGTCGGCGGTGCAGACCGAGTACTCGCTGTTCACTCGCAACGTGGAGACCAACGGCGTGCTCGACACGGTGCGTGAACTGGGCATCGGGTTCATGGCGTACGCCCCGTTGGGCCGCGGTTTCCTCACCGGCTCAGTTCGTAGTCTCGAAGACCTGCCCGAGAACGACTGGCGTCGTACCTGGCCCCGGTTCGCTGAGGAGAACCTGCGGCAGAACCTGCTCCTGGTGGATCGGATCCGCGCCATCGCGGAACAGGCGGGTGTCACGCCCGGCCAGCTCGCGTTGGCCTGGGTACTGGCCCAAGGTGACCACATCACCGCAATTCCCGGCACCAAGCGTCGTACGTACCTGGAGGAGAACGTCGCCGCCGCGCAGCTCAAGATCGATGCTGGCCTGCTCGATGAACTCAGCGCCGCTGCTCCGGTAGGTGCCGCCGTCGGGGACCGCTATGCCGGCCCGGCCATGGCAGCAATCCAGGAGTAGCGTCCGAGACCCACGGGATCTTCGCGGTGCCACCAGCACTGCTGTGGCACCGCGACCCGGAAAGGGCAGTTCGTGGCACGAACCGAACTCGGCGACTTCCTGCGGGCTCGCCGACAGGCACTCCGTCCGGCGGACGTCGGGCTGCCCTCGCGCGGGCGTCGCCGCACCCCCGGCCTACGCCGTGAGGAAGTCGCACTCCTGGCAAATCTGTCAGTCGACTACTACGAACGACTTGAGCAGTCGCGCAACACCAACCCCTCGGAGGCTCTACTCGGCAGCCTGGCCAGGGCGCTGCGACTCTCCGTCGACGAACGGGACTACCTCTACCGCCTCGCCGGACATCCGGCGCCAGCGGCCTCCACCGCCAGCGGGTACGTCGACCCCGCGATGATGTTCCTCCTCGACGCACTCACGACCGTGCCCGCACACGTCATCGACGACCGCACCACCATCCTCGCCCAGAACGCCCTCAGTCGCGCGCTGCTGGGCTCCTGGACCGACGGCGACGACCGGCACTCGAACGTGACCTGGCGCTGGTTCACCCACCCCGAATCCCGCGCACTCAACGTGCCGGAGGAACACGAGGCGATCGGCCGTGGATACGTCGCCGACCTACGCGCAGCCGCCGCCCGTGGCGGCCACGACCCGGTATCCGAGCAACTGATCGCCGATCTCACCACCGTCAGCGGCGAATTCGCCACGTACTGGTCCGAGATGCAGGTCGCCCCACTACAGACCACCCGCAAAATCCTCGTTCATCCGCAAGCCGGACGGCTGGACGTACAGTGCGACTTCGTCCTCAGCACCACCACGGGTCAGCGCTTGGTCATCTTCCGGCCGCAACCCGGCACGGCCACCGCCGACAGCTTCGACTTCCTGCGCGTCCTCGGCGAACAGTCCTTCGACCGTTCCTGAGTGGCTGCACCGACGCCGTCACTGTGATGTGGTGGCGGCCCGATCCGGTGACGCGTCTACTCCCCAACTGGCCAGCAGACGTAGCGCCTCTTCTGAGAGCGATCCGGGCTCGGCGTGGTAGGTGCTCAGCAGTTGCTCCGGATCGCCGGGGAGCGCGAGTGTCTCGTAGCGCAGGGTCAGCTCACCAACGAGGGGGTGCGACAGGCGCATGAGGCCGTGCGTCTTCTTCTTGACGTCGTGGGTGGCCCACAGCCTGCGGAAGTCCTCGCTTCTTATCGAGAGTTCGCCGATCAGGGACGCCAGCAACGGGTCGTCCGTGTGCAGGCCGGCGCCCAGCCGTAGTTGTCCCACCACGTCATACGCCTTGGTTTCCCAGTCAGGGAACAAGTCCCGCGACGCCGGGTCGAGGAAAGTGATCCTGGCCCAGTTCCGGTCCTGCGGGGCACGTGCTGCCCAGTCACCGAAGAGAGCAGAGGCGGTCTGGTTCCACGCCAACACATCGGTCCGGGGGCCCCAGACGTACGCTGGCACACCTTCCAGCGCGGCGAGCAGCTCCCGTATCTCGGGCCGCACCTGCTGGCGCGGCGTGGGCCGACGCTGATGCCGCTTGGGCTGCGCCAGGCGTACCAGGTGGGCGTGCTCAGCTTCGGAGAGTTTGAGTACGCGGGCGATCGCGTCCAGCACTTCACGGGAGACATTGCGGGCGTTGCCCTGCTCGAACCGCGTGTAGTACGCCGCGGAGACCCCCGCGAGTTGCGCGAGTTCTTCCCGGCGCAGACCCGGGACGCGGCGGCGTCGGCTGTAGTCGATCAGCCCAACGTCGGCCGGTTTGTGGCGGGCCCTGCGGGTGCGCAGAAAATCGCTCAGTTCCGCGGCTGAGAAATCGGGGTGGGTGACGTGGCGGGTTGCCATATCTCAATTGTCTCACGCAGTGCGCAGCCCAACCTGTCCCTGCCAGTGATAGTCACCCGAGACGTAGACCAAGCAGGTGGCTGGCTGGCACCGCGCCCCTGAAGCACGCTCGATGCACCATGACAATCACCGAATCATCCAAGGGCCCGAGCCCGGCAACCGCCCGGCAGGGCCGCCTTCCGGGAAAAGCATTGTTCGGCCTATTCTTGGCCGGCTTCATCAGCATTCTCACCGAATGCCTCCCGGCGGGCCTCCTGCCGGAAATGAGCCGCACTCTGCACACGAGCATCTCGCTCACGGGCCAGACAGTCACCGTCTATGCGCTCGCCACAGCGCTCGGCGCCATCCCTCTCGCGTGGGCGACGGCCACCTGGCCGCGCAGGCACGTCCTGCAACTCGCCCTGGCCGTGGTCGCCGTCACCAACACGCTCACCGCGCTGTCCGACGACTACACGCTGACGATGGTGCTGCGCTTCGTCGCCGGTCTGGGAACCGGACTCATCTGGCCACTTCTCGGCGGCTACGCCGCTCAACTCGCGCCAGAAGGACGACAAGGCCGCGCCATCGCCATCGCCCTGGCCGGAACCCCGATCGGGCTGGCCCTGGGCATCCCACTGGGGACCTGGCTCAGCAGCCTCGGGGGCTGGCAACTCGCCTTCCACGCGTCGGCCGCCGTGACCGTCATGACCATGGCCTGGGTCCTGGTGACCGTCCCGAACCTGCCCGGCCAGCCGGTCGACGCTCGTTTCAAGATCGGACGCGTCCTGGTTGTGCCCGGACTGCGGCCCATCCTGTTCGCGCTGGCCACGTACATGATCGCTCACAACCTCCTCTACACGTACGTCACTGACCTTCTCCTTCAACTGGGCATGGCCGACCAGACCGGCTGGGTGCTGTTCGCCTTCGGAGTCACCTCCGTGCTCAGCGTTCTGGTGGTCGGAACCCACATCGACCGACACCTGCGCAAGCTTGCCGTCAGCAGCACCCTGCTCTTCGGGGCCAGCGTGCTCGTCCTGGGCATCGTCGCGGACGCACCGGCGCTGGTCTACGTCGCCGTCGCCGCATGGGGCTTCGCCTTCGGCAGTTCGCCGAGTCTGTTCATAGGTGCCACGATCAACGCCAGCGGAGAAGCTGCCAACGTCGCTCAGTCGATCACCATCACGGTCTTCTCAGCTTCTATCGCGATCGGCGGTTTCGTCGGTGGTCTCCTGCTAGCCGGCCTGGGAACCGCTTCGCTCACCTGGGCGGCGCTCATCCTCCTGATCATCGCGGCCACGACTGTGATCGGCGGCGCAAGGTACGCGTTCCCGAAGAAGGGCTGAAGCTGGGTGAGACCAGATCGCGGTTCGCTGCGGTCACGACGGCGTCGACGTGTCAGATCACGACCGAGGCGAGGGCGCGGAACGCGTCGGCGGGAAATGTCGTGGCGTCGCCGCCGTTGAGCACCTGGATCGCCACCTCGTCCGCGCCGGCCTGGTAGTGCTTCTCCAGCCCGGCCGCCACCTTCTCGACGCTGCCCCAGGGGATCAGGGCGTCGATGAGGCGGTCGCTGCCGCCGGCGGCGAAGTCGTCGTCGGTCCAGCCGAATCGCCGCAGGTTGTTTGTGTAGTTCCGCAGTGCCAGGTACCCGCTCGTGTACTGCCGGGCGGTGGCGCGCGCTGTGGTGGCGTCCGCGTCGAGGACCACCGCGACCTCGGGGGCGAGCAGCCGGTCGGGCCCGATCGCCGCCCGGGCCTCCGCGGTGTGCTCGGCAGGGACGAAGTACGGGTGCGCCCCGGCGGAACGGTCGCGGGAGAGTTCGAGCATCCGCGGGCCCAGTGCGGCCAGGATGCGCCGCTCGGGCGAAACCCCGGCCGCGTCGAGACCGTCCAGGTAGTTCACCATTCTTGAGTACGGCTTGCGGTAGTCGGTGCCGCTGCCCTCCACCAGCACCGCGTGGCTGGCGCCGAGACCGAGCAGGAACCGGCCGGGGTGTGCCCGCTCCGCGTCCTGGACGAACGCTGCCGCCTCGGGGGGCGAAGAGTGCCAGATGCTCACGATCCCCGACGCGACCCCGATGCGCGTCGTCCCGTCCAGGATCTCCCGGAAGCGTGGGGCGACGTTTTCTCCGAAACCGCCGGAGAACCAGATCCGTGAATAGCCAAGTTCCTCCAACTCGGTCGCGGCATCGATGACCGCGCCCTGACTCTCGCTGGAAAGGAAGAACGGTTGCCATACGCTGACGAGTCGTTGGGCCATATTGGAACCCTACGACCATCGGCCGCTGACCGCGTCAGCTCACGCCGTTCGGAGGTTGGCAGGCCAGCCCGGAACGCCGGCTGGTCCACGCCGACGCCTGACTCACGGTGCGAGGCCGGCCTGGATCGCCAGGATGGCGGCGCGTACCCGATCACGGCTGCCGGTCTTGGCCAGCACGTTTGTCACGTGGGTCTTGACGGTGCTCATCGACAGGTAGAGCCGTTCGGCGATCTCGTTGTTGTTGAGCCCGGCGCCGATCAGGGCGAGCACGTCGGTCTCCCGAGTGGTCAGCTGGTAGGCCGCCAACTCCACGCGGGTGGCGGGGCCGGTCGCGCGGACCCGGTCGAGTACGGCGCCGGTGACCTCGGCGGAGAGGACCGCCTCGCCGGCCGCGACGGTGCGCACCGCGGCGATCAGATCGCGGGCGCTGGACCGCTTGAGCAGGAACCCGCGTGCGCCGGAGGCGATGGCGTCCAGGACGTACGCGTCGTCGTCGAAGGTCGTGACGACGATGACCGCCGGGGCGTGCGGGATCGTGGCCAGTTCGCGGGTGGCTTGCAGGCCGTCGAGCACCGGCATGCGGATGTCGACGAGGGCGACGTCGATGCGGGGGTCGCGACGAACGGCGTCGAGGAACTGCCGGCCGTCGGCCGCCTCGGCGGCGACGTGGATGTCGGGTTGGGACCGCAGGATCAGGCTGAAGCCGTCCCGGACCAGCTCCTGGTCGTCGGCGATCGCGACGCGGATCACGGGTTCACCACCGGCAGGTTGGCCTGCACCACCGTGCCGCCGCCGGGGCGCTGGCTCAGCTCCCAGCTGCCCCCGCGCGCGGAGACGCGCTCCCCGATGCCGAGCAGGCCCGAGCCGCTCGTAGGTGTGCGGGGCGGTCCGATGCCGTCGTCGCTGACGCGCAGGCGGGCGTGACCGCCGACGCGGACCAGTTCGACCCAGGCCGCCGTGGCCTTCGCGTGCCTGGCGACGTTGGTGAGGGCCTCCTGGGCGATGCGGTAGACGGTCAACACCCCGATCTCGTCCAGGCCCGGCTCGGGGTCCAACTGGACCCGCACCGTCACGCCCTGCTGGCGCAGCGGCTGCGCGAGCAGCTCGTCGATGTCGGACAGGCGCGGCGGCGCGCTCACCGCGATCGACGCGTTCGGATTGCGCAGGTGCACGACGAGCGTGTCCAGCTCGCTCAGTGCGGTGCGGCCACTGCCCGCGATCGCCCGCAGCGCCGCCCCCGGGTCGGCACTGAGCTGGCCCGCCTCGGCCTGCACCACCATCGCGCTGACGTGGTGGCCGACCACGTCATGCAGCTCGCGGGCCAGGTTGGTGCGCTGTTCGAGCCACGCGGCCTGGCCGCGCAGGTCGTCTGTCTCCCGGGTGAGGGCGTATCCGCGTGACCACGATCGCAACAGGATCGCCAGGAGGTAGCCGGCCGTGACGAAGAAGAACGGTTGCTCGTACAGCCCTCGCTCGTGGAGCAGCGCGGTGGCGAGGGCGCCGACCGCGCCGACCAGGCCAGCCGCCCACCCCAGCCACGGGTGCCGGGCCGGGTCTTCACAGACCGAGACGAACACCAGGCCGGCGGCCGCGAGGCCCAACTGCACCGACTCCCCGGTGCTCACGACCGCCACGAATCCCGCGCAGACCGCGAAGACCAGGGTTCGGTAGCGGGGGCGCAGCGCCGTGGCCCCGAGGCCGACCGGCAGCACCAGCCACGCCCAGCCCGCCGGCACGGACACGCCGTCCTCGACGGTGGTGACCACGGCGGCGATGATCAAACCAACCGCACCGTACGCGAGTCGGCGCACTCGCTCGGGGTCGCGCAACCGTTCGCGGATTCCAGTGATCACCTGGACAGTCTCCGTGACCAGCCGGAAGACCGGCCAGTACCCAGGTACCGGATCGGCCGGCACCCCGGTGCCACCCTCGGGACCAGATCGGCACCGCGGCACGTTCCGCGAAAACGCTCACCGGACGACTCTGCGGAGGTGACTCTCGTCGACTCCCGCGCCGCCATCACCGTCGGCCCTCTTCGCACGGTTCCCAACTACATCACCGCCATTCGCACGGTCGCCGCTGTCACCGTCGGTATCGGGGCCCTCGTCTCCGGGTCGGTGGCATTGATGGCGGTATCGTACGGTATCTACTGGATCGGTGACGTGCTCGACGGCTGGGCCGCCCGCCGACTCGGACAGGAGACCCGAGCCGGCGCCGTCTTCGACATCGTGAGTGACCGCGCGTGCACCGCCGTACTCTGCGTGGGCCTGGTCTCCCTCATGCCTGACGTCGCGGTCGTGGCAGTGGTCTTCCTGCTCTCGTTCCTGGTGCTCGACACCATGCTGTCGCTGGCGTTCCTGTGCTGGCCCGTGCTCAGCCCCAACTACTTCCACCTGGTCGACCGGCGGGTATGGGCACTGAACTGGTCGCCCGTGGCCAAGGTCGCCAACACCGCAGGGGTCATCGGGGCCATCGCGTTCGAGCAGTACCCGCTCGCACTGGGCGTCGCCGTCGCCGTCGTCGCGGTCAAGCTGTGGTCGATAACGGCTGTGGTCGGGCTGCTCGAGCGGGACGGTCGGGCGTGAGCAGCCTCGGCGAGGCGGCGGTGGCGCTCGGCTACGGTCTCGCGTCGGCGCTCGTCCCGGTCGTCAACGCCGAGGCGTACGCCGTGGTCGCCGGCCAACGTGGCGGCCACGCGCTGATCGCCGTGGTCGCTCTGGCGCTCGGGCAGACCGCCGCCAAGCTGCTCCTGTTCGAATCGGCGCGACGTGGATCGGGGCGACTGTTCCGGAAGGTCGCGCGACGGAGAAAGTCAGGTCGCGCGGCGGCCCGGGCCGCACGGTGGACCGCGCCGATCCGGCGCTGGCTCTCCCGCCGCCGTACCGCCCTGCCGACCGTGCTGGTCTCCGCGGCGGTCGGGGTTCCACCGCTGGCCGTCGTCAGTCTCGCCGCGGGCACCGCGGGCCTTCGACGCTGGGAGTTCGCCTGCGCGTGCCTCTCCGGGCGGGTGCTCCGCTTCGCCCTCCTCGTCCTGCCAGCGGTGCTGACCTGACCCCCGACGCCGGTCAGAGGAGCCGGCCGTCGTGGGCGAGCAGGGCGATCTGGGTGCGGTTGTCGAGATCCAACTTGGTCAGGATGTGCGAGACGTGGGCCTTCACCGTCGTCACGCTCATCAGCAGCCCGCTGGCGATCTCGGCGTTGGAGCGTCCCTGCCCGATGGCCAACACGACGTCGCGTTCCCGGGGCGTGAGCAGTGCCAACCTCTCGTGCGCCTGCTCGTACGACTCGGCCCCCGACGCGACCCGCTGCATGAGGCGGCGCGTCACGCCCGGGGACAGCATCGGGTTGCCGGCCGCGACCGAGCGGACCGCCTGGCTGATCTGCTCGGGCGGGGTGTCCTTGAGCAGGAAGCCGCTCGCGCCGGCGCGGAGGGCGCGCAGCACGTGCTCGTCGGTGTCGAACGTGGTGAGCACGATGATCTCGGGTGGTCGGTGGCGGCGGCGCAGGCGCTCGGTGGCGGTGATGCCGTTGACGCCGGGCATCCTGATGTCCATCAGCACCACGTCGGGCAGGTGCCGGTCCACCGCGGTGATAGCGGTGGCGCCGTCGGCGGCCTCGCCCACGACGACGATCCCGTCGGCGCCGTCGAGCATCAGCGTGAGCATTCCCCGGACGAGGGGATCGTCGTCGACGATGACGACCCGGATCGGGCCGGTCACGTCGGCCACGGCAGCCACGCGGTGAGGTGGAACCGGCCCGCGGCGTCGACGTGGTGGGCGACGCGACCGCCGGTGAGCGCGGCCCGTTCGGCGAGGCCGATCAGGCCGGTACCGGCGCTGCCGGTGGCACCGCTGTCGGGCGTGGTCGGGTTGCTCACCGTGATGCTCAGGCCGGAGCCGGGCGCGCCGTCGAGCACCAGCCGGACCGGCTGGCCGGCGGCGTGCTTGCGGGCGTTCGTCAGTGCCTCCTGCGCGATCCGGTACGCGGTGCGGCCGACCGTCGGAGGGATCTCGACCGGCGGGCCGAGCGGGTCGTCGACCTCGATCTGTTGCCCGGCGGCCCGCGCCTCGTCGACCAGGCGCGGCAGGTCGGCGAGGGTCTGCCCGGGTGGTGCGTCGGTCGGCGACTCGGCGTCGTCGCTGCGCAGCAGGGTGATGACCTCGCGCAGCTCGTCGAGGGCGTGATGCGCGCTGGCCCGGATCACCCCGGCCGCGGCGCTGAGCCGCTCGGGCGGCGCGTCCGGCCGGTACTCCATCGCGCCGGCGGCCGCCGCCAGCAGTGACAACCGGTGGGCCAGCACATCGTGCATCTCCCGCGCGATCCGGTTGCGCTCCGCCGCCCGCGCCTCACCGATCCGTCGCTCCTGCTCCTGCTCGGCCCGCCGGGCCCGGTCCCGCAGCGCCGCCAGCAGGGCGTTGCGGGCCTGGGCCCAGGTGCCCCAGCCGAGCAGGGCCGCGTACGCGATCGCCATCAGCAGCAG
Source organism: Micromonospora sp. D93 (assembly GCF_018070365.1). Taxonomy (NCBI): domain Bacteria; kingdom Bacillati; phylum Actinomycetota; class Actinomycetes; order Micromonosporales; family Micromonosporaceae; genus Micromonospora; species Micromonospora sp. D93. The sequence continues at coordinate 416,827 of NZ_JAGPXW010000001.1, forward strand.
CCGCCACCCGTACGGCAGGCTGGGCACCGGTCGCCAGAACGCCTGCACCGCCTCGCCCGCCACGCCGACCACCGCCACCGCCGCCGCTTGCCGAAACGGCCGGTTGCGGGCGGTGAACAGCACCGCGAAGCTGGCCACCGGCGTGGCCACCGGAGACAGCGCGACGAGCAGGCCGGCCAGCACGCCACCGACCTGTGGGCGGCGGACGACCACCGGAACGAGGGCCAGGGCGGCCACCGCCAGCGCGACGTCGACGCCGACCAGGCCGGCAGAGCTGGACCGGGTGGCGGACCACAGCATGGTCGCGACGAGGACGCCGATCGCCACGGTCGTCACGGCCACCGGGACGGAACGCCACGTCCGCGGCGGCTTGACCTCGCACGTCGCCGCATCCACACCGCGCACGCTACTGGGCTCGCCGCCGGCCGGACCACCTTCTTTGGTAGTACGCCGAGCCGCCTGAGGACGTACCCGCCGCGGCGTCTGGACCGACGTGTCCGGCCCGGCCCGGTCCGCAGGCTCGGACCATGACGAACAACCTTCTCCTGGGACGGGCCGCGGTGGCGGCCGGCGCGATCGTGGTGGCGGTGGTCGAGTTCGCGCTCCTGCACTCGGCGGCCGGTGTGGACCTGGCAGTCAGGTCCGGAAACTCGACCCGGCAGATCAGCGTTGCCGCGGTCATCGTGGCCGCCGCCGTCGCGGCACTGGCCGGCTGGGCGCTGCTCGCGGTGTTGGAACGCCGCACCAACCGCTCCCGCGTCTGGTGGACAGCGGTCGCGGTCGCGGTCCTGCTGCTGTCGCTCCTGCTCGGGCCGCCGAGTGGCGTCGGCGGGGGAGCGAAGGCGACCCTCGCGCTGCTGCACCTGAGCGTCGGCATCATCCTCATCCTCGGACTGCCCCGGTCGCGTCCGGAAGGGGCGAACCGATGACCGCGCTGACCGTGCGCAAACAGGACGGGGCCTTCGTCCTCGACTCCGGGGCGCGCGCCTCGCTGCGTACCGGCTGGACCTGGCGGTGCGGCGAGATCCGCACTGGCACCGGCCGTTGGACGGTCGCGCCGACCGACCGCCGACGCATCGGGTTCGCCGCCCGGGGCGAGCACGGCGTGCCGGTACGGCTCGACCCGGGCCGGTCGCACGTGCCGGGACCGGGCGGGGTGGCCCGCTGGGCGCCCGGTCGCTGCGGCGGTGAGCTGGTACGCGACGGACACCGCCTCGCGATAGGCCTCCCCGGCCGACGCGGCGGGCCGATCCGGGTCGACGTCACCGGCGAGTGGGCCGAGCTGGAGCTGGTGGTGCTCACCGCCTGTTTCGCGCTGATGAGTCAGCGGCGGCGACGCACCCTGATCGTGATGGCGGTCGTCAGCGCGGGCAGTGGGTGACAGCCTGCCCTACGGCGAGGGCGAGTGCTCAGAGGATGCGACGGAGCACCGTCTCCACGGCGTCGATCAGCGGATCACCCTCGGTCCGGGGGTGCCGGGCGAGACCGAACTCGACGTCCGGCAGGACCGGCAGGGCATCCGTGTCGCGGCAGATCATGGCCGGTTCGAGGTTCGCGGGCATGAGCGCCGCGACGCCGAGCCCGGCCCGTACCGCGGCGAGCACCCCGACCAGGCTGTTGCTCTCGAAGGCCACCCGCCAGCGCCGATCGGCACGCTCCAGCGCGTCCAGCACGGACGTACGCCAGGAGCACGGGTTGGAGAACAGCACCACCGGCAGCGGGTCGGCGGCCACGTCCACACCCTGCCCGGTCGCCCAGACCAGCGGGGCGCGCACCGTCCAGCGCGGCGGCCCGGGAATGTCCGGCACCGCGTCGAGCACGAGTTGGACACGGCCCGCGTCGTAGGCCTCCCGCATGGCGGCGTTGGAGCAGCTGAGCACCTCCAGCGTCGCGCCGGGATGCAGCCGGGCAAGGTCGGCGAGGGCCTGCGGGAGCTGGGAAGCGGCGAGGTCTTCGAGCAACCCGACGCCGCAGTGGCCGGTGAGCGCGCGTCCGGTTTCGGCGAGTGCCTGTGCGGAGAGCGAGAGGATACGTTCGGCGTACGGCAGGAGCTCCTCGCCCGCCCGGGTGGGCGAGACACCTGACGACGAGCGGTGCAGCAGCGGATGGCCGACGACGCTCTCCAGCTTGCGCAACTGCTGACTCAGGCCGGGCTGGGTATGGCCGAGCGCGGTCGCGCCGCGGCTGATGCTGCCCTCCCGCACGGCGGCGACGAACGACCGCAGCAGGGTGATCTCCAGGTCCCTCGCCATAAGCATGCATTATGCCGGTCTGAACAAGATGGCGTCTTCTTATGGCGGGCGGAGGGAATTAGCGTCAATGGGGTGACCGGATACCGGCAGGTGCTCGCCGTGCCAGGGATGGCGCCGCTGCTGGGCGTCTCGCTGCTCGCCCGCACCGCGATAACCGCCGATGTGATGGCGCTGACCCTCTTCGTCGTCCTGGGCCTGGAGCTGAGCTACGCGGCGGCGGGTGGTGTGGCGGCGGCCCTGACCGTCGGAGTGGCGCTGGGCGGCCCGCTGCTCGGTCGCATGATCGACTCGCGGGGCCTGCGCCTCGTCCTGCTGGTGACAGTCACCGCGCAGGTCGTGTTCTGGCTGGGCGTGCCGGTCCTGCCGTACGGGTTCCTGCTGGTCGCCAGCTTCGTGGCGGGCCTGCTGATGGTGCCGGCCCAGGCGGTGGGCAGACAGGCGATCGCCGCGATGACGACGGCCGAGCAGCGCCGGGCCGCGTTCGCGCTGGAATCGGTGCAGGGCGAGCTGTCGTACATCGTGGGGCCGGCGGTGGTGATCCTGGGCGCGGCGACGGTGTCCCCCGACGTGGTGGCGTGGGGGGTCGGCGCCGCGATCCTGGCCGGCGGCGTCGGTATCGCCGTGCTCAACCCGCCGATGCGGGCCCAGGACGAGGCGGACGACGCCGCCGCGGAACGACCCCCACGCCGGCAGTGGCTCGGCGCCAGGATGATCGCCGCGCTGACGATGGCGTTCGGGACGACGACGCTGCTCAGCGGCGTCGACCTCGCCATCGTCGCCACGCTGCGGGAGGCCGGTCAGGTGTCCTGGGCCGCCGTGGTCGTCGTGGTGTTCGGCCTGTCGTCCGTCATCGGCGGGCTGATCTACGGCGCGTTGACCCGGCCGCTGCCCACGTGGCTGCTACTCGGCCTGCTCGGGATCGTGACGATACCGGCCGGGCTGGCCCGCGACTGGCCCTGGCTGTGCGTGGCAGTCGTCGGCAGCGGGCTCCTCACCGCGCCGACCCTTGGCACGGTGGCCGACGCGGTGAGCCGGCTGGCGCCGCCCGGTGTGCGGGGTGAGGTCATCGGTCTGCAATCGTCGGCGCAGAGCGCTGGTTTCGCGCTCGGATCCCCGCTCGTCGGCGTGGCGATCGACCTCTCCGTGCCGGCGGGCGGGTTCGCGACGGCCGGCCTCGCCGGCCTCGCCGCCGCACTGACCGGGTACCTCCTGTCCCGCCGCTCGCCCGCACGGACGGCGGTGCCCTACCGCCCCGGTTCGGTTGATCTCAGATATTGAGCTGGTGCTCAGTTGACGCGGCACGCGCCGCGAGAAGGCCGCCGATCCCGGGGATGAGCGCGAGCAGCCAGACCCGTTGTCGTCCGCCCATGATGAGGAGGGCGGTGATGACGCTGGCACAGTAGGCGAGCCCATGCGCCGGACCGAGGACATGGGAGATCGTCGGCAGATGGATGGTGACGACGTTGGCGAGCATCAGCACGAGGGTGACGAGCTCCGCCGTGCCGACGATCTGCAGGATGCGACGCGGGATCACAGACCAACCCCCGTGGTCGAGCCAGGCCGGTAGATCATCAACACGACGACGATCGCCCACAGCAGGTTGAACACGCCAGTCAGCATCCCGAGCCGGGGTACGGTGCCGTCGGGCACGGACTCGACGGCGTCGTCTGCGCCCGTGTCGAGCGCACCGACGACGCGTCCCTGGCCAGGCAGAATGAACGCGATCAGCATCGTGGCCGCCGCGGCCGTCAGGATCATCGAGACGATCAGCCACCGGTCGCCGAGCACGCCGATAGCCGCGGCCGTCGCGAGGCCGAACACCGGAACGAGCACGCCGATCACCGCGTAGACACGGGTGATGCGGTGCAGGATGCGCACGGCGACAACCCTTTCCGGCTCGTCGGGCGCGGCGAGGGCGAGACGCGCGAAGCGCGGGAACATGCTCGCGGTGATGGCGACTGGCCCGATGGTGAGAATGGCCGCGAGGATGTGGACCGACAGCAGGAACGCACTCACACGCTGGTCCGTTCGCCGGTCACGCGCGTGGGTGGCAGCCGCCAGGTGGTGCCGCGTCGCTCGTACTCGAACAGCTCCTCCACGGCGTGCGCCGTCTGCGAGCCGAAGTCACGTTCGAGCAGGTAGAGGGCCACATCGAGACCAGACGTGACGCCGCCGCCACTGATCAGGTCGCCGTCATCGACCACGCGAGCGCGGACGGCGTTCACCCCCGTGGCCTTGAGCGCGTCGATGCCTTGCCCGTGCGTGGTCGCGGTGCGGCCGTCCAGGAGACCGGCCATCGCGAGGGCGAGTGATCCGCCGCAGAAGGCCGCCACGGTGATGTCCGGGTTGTCGAGCGCGCGACGGATGAGGGGCATCGCGTCGCTCGACGCGAAACGACCCAGGAGTACGGGGATGGTCTCGTCCCCGGCGTCCGGGTCTCCATCGACGGGACCGACCGCCCCGGGGACCACGACGTAACCGGGTGCGCCCGGATCGAGCCGGGCGGTTGCGGTGAGGCTGATCTGCGGGTTGCCGGATCGCACGACGCGGGGGCCGCTTGCGCAGACCAGCTCCACCGCGATAGTGCCGCCGAGGAGCTGGCTTCCGGCGGTCAGCACCTCGAACGGGGCGATGACGTCGAGGGGGTCGAACCCGTCGAAGAGGACGATCTGGGCGTGGAGTCGAGGCATGAATGATCCCTTCCAGTTGGACGTGTCCTCCATGCTCGCGCTCCATCGGGCCGCATGCCGATGGCAATCAGGACATGCTTCGCCTGAATCCGGCCACCGCCGCAGTGCCTTACTCTTGCTGACATGTACACGGTCGTGGTGCTCGCGCTCCCGGATGCGATTGCGTTCGATATGGCCACCGCCATCGAAACCTTCGGGCGCGTGCGCCTACCCGACGGCCGCCCGGGATACCGGCTCGTCGTCGCCGGCCACGAGCCGACCGTCCAAGCAGGTCCGCTGCGCCTGGCCATCGACGAGGAGCTGGACGCGATCGAGCGGGCAGACCTCGTCGTGGTGCCGGGCAGGAACGACCCGTTGCAGCCGTCGCCGCCCGCCGTTCTCGCGGCCCTGCGCGCCGCAGCGGCGCACGGGACGCGGATCGCGTCGATCTGCGTCGGCGCGTTCACCCTGGCCGAGGCGGGCCTGCTCGACGGCCGGGACGCGACGACACACTGGCTCGCCGCGGACGAGCTGGCCCGAAGGCATCCCGCCGTCCGAATGAACCCCGACGTGCTCTACACCGACAACGGGAGCATCCTGACGTCCGCCGGAGCCGCCTCCGGTCTCGACCTGTGCCTGCACATCGTTCAGCGCGACTACGGGATGGCCGTCGCGGCGGACGCCGCCCGCCTCGCCGTCGCGCCGCTGCACCGCCCAGGAGGGCAGGCGCAGTACATCGTTCGGAACCGCGCGACCTACCCGACGTCGACCCTGCAACGGACGCTCTCGTGGATCGAGGCGAACGCGTACCGTGACCTCACCCTCGCCGACATCGCCGCCGCAGCCGGCATGAGCGTGCGTACGCTGACGCGTCGGTTCAACGACGAGACGGGGCAGAGCCCCATGCAGTGGGTGTCGGGGGTACGCATCCGTCACGCGCAGGACCTGCTCGAAACGACCGACCACACCGTCGACCGGATCGCTGCCCAGACCGGGTTCCCCACGACGAGCAACTTCCGATTCCAGTTCGGGCAACTCCTCGGCGTCACACCTGGCGCGTACCGGAAGGTTTTCCGGCCGCAGGCGAATCCGGCCGGCGCGTAGCCGGGGGACGAGCGACCGCCGGCTCCGACCCGACGGCGCGGCCACGACGCGTGTCCACGGCGAGCAGCGTGAGCGCGGCCAGCGTCAGCAGCCCGCCGGCGAGTGCCAGCGGTCGTGCCCCCGAGGCGGGCAGGAGGGCGCCGCCGAGCAGTGATCCGCCGGCGATGCCGGCGTTGAAGGCGGTGCTGACACCGGCCGACGCGATGTCGGTGCTGCCCGGGGCCAGTTGCAGCATCCGGTTCTGCACGGCCGAGCCGAACGCCGCGTACGCGAGGCCGATCCCGGCGAGGAACGCGACCACACCCGGCCGGAGCGCGCCGAGCGCGTACAGCCCGAGCAGCGAAGCCGTGCCGATGCTCAGCGGCGTCAGCAGCGACGCGATCGGTCGGGTATCCAGAGTCCGGGCCGCGACCAGCGTGCCGACGACGCCGGCAGCGCCGGAGACGAACAGCAGCGGCGCCAGCACCGCGTCGGCGAAGCCGCTGACGTCGAGCAGGAACGGTGTCACGTAGGTCTGCAGGGTCATGAAGCCGCCGATGCCGAGGGCGGTGGCGATCAACAGCACGGCGAAGCGCCGCCCGTCCGGTGCGGAACCCCGGGCGGCGCCGCCGGAGGCCGGGGGATAGGAGGGGAGGAGGACCAGCACCGCGGCGGCGATCGCCAGACCGACCCCGGCGAGCACCGCGAACGCCGCGCGCCAGCCGGCTTGCTGCCCGAGCCAGGTGCCGAGGGGTACGCCGAGCACCGGCGCGAGCGTCGCCCCGGTCGCGAACAGCGCCACCGCCCGACCGCGCACCGCGACCGGAAACGGCCCGATCGCGGTCGCCGTGGCGATGGACCAGAACAGCGCCTGGGCGAGGGCGGTCACCAGGCGGGAGCCGGCCAGCACGGCGTACGACGGCGCGAGCGCGGCGGCGGCGTTCGCGGCGGCGAACAGGAGCATCGTGCCGCCGAGCAGGTGCCGACGGGGGATCCGCTGGGTCAGCCGCGTCAGCGGCACCGACGCCAGCACCACCACGACGGCGTACCCGCTGACCAGCAGACCCACCTGTGAGCGGGACCGGTCGAGGTCGGGGGCGATGTGGGTCAGCAGACCGACGGGCAGTAACTCCGTCGTGATGAAGGCGAACGCGGCGAGGGACAGCGCGACGAGCACGGCCCTGGCCCTTCGCGGCGACACTTCCGGTGCCATGGCCACCCCCATTTCAGGGGTCACCGTAATGGAGGGCCCGACGCCCGCTCCGCTCACGGGCCCCGGCGGCGGGGTCTCCGGTCACTGTCGTGTCCGGAACGGGGCAAGGACGGCGCGGATCTGATCCGCCGCGCCCCAGTCGTCGTCGAACTGGGCCAGCACGGCGAGGTGTTGTCGCAGCTGGATGACCGGCATGCGGGCCTCCCAGTCACCGTCGAGCGAGGTCAACTCCGCGTAGACCTCGAACATCCGTCGTGCCTCGGGCGGGGGCGAGGTGGACCAGACGTGCGCGAGGTCGACCTCGGCCCACATGTACGACACGGCCGGGTCGATCAGCGCGGGCTGTCCGTCCGCGGTGGCCAGGATGTTCTGTGCCCACAGGTCACCGTGCGTCAGGCACGCCGGCCGGTTCGGCAGCAGGTCGGGCAGCCGGTCACAGAGCCGTTCCAGCGCCGCTCGGTCTTCCGCGTCGAGCGCCGCCTCGACGCGGGGCTGATCGAGCCAGCGAAGCAGCCGGTGCTCCGCGAAGAATGCGAAGCCGTCGTCGTTCCACGTGTTGATCTGCCGGCGACGGCCCAGCCAGTTGTCGTGGTGCCAGCCGAAGCGAGGATGGGTCGTGCTCAGGTGCAGGCGGGCGAGCAGGTGCGCGAACTGCTCCCAGAAGACCTCGCTCCGCGGCCTCGCCCGCAACACCGACAACACCAGCAGGTCCCGATCCGCCAGGATCACCTCGGGTGTCGCCACGCCGCCGAGCTCGCGCAGGGCGGCCAGCCCCTCGGCCTCGGCGACGAAGACGTCGTCGGCTGGCGGGTCGGCGAAGGCCTTGACGAACACCGGCGGAGCATCCCGACGGGTGGCGATGCCCGCGAGCGCCGCGAGCCCGCCCGTCACCGGCTGCACCGTGACGACCTCACGCATACCGGCCCGGTGCAGACGCTCCAGCAGGGTCATCCGGGACGCTCCTCAGCTCCGACCTACGAGGTCGGCTGATCCTATGTGGCCGGTCACAGCTCGCGCTCCCGGTGGCGGGGGTGTTGGACACTGCTGGGCATGGGTCACGTGTCGGTGGATCGGCAGCGGCTGGGGCGGGTCGTCCAGGAGTTCGGCGCCCGGTGGACGAGTGACGCCGCCGACATCGAGACCTACCTGGCGGCACAGGTCTCGGACACGAGTCACCGCGACGTCGTCGGCCCGCTGCTTGCCGCCAGTGGCGCCAGTGGTGTGGTCCGGGTCGCGGGTCGGGAGGTCGCGGCCTGGGGTGACCCGGACGTCCCGGAGATGGCGTTCAGCGTCACCAAGTCGGTCGTGTCGGTGGTGGCCGGCCTGGCCTTCGACGACGGGCTGCTGGTGCCGGACCAACCGGTGCACCAGGTCGTCGACGTTCCCGAGTTCCAGGGGCCGCACAACGAGCAGATCGCCTGGCGTCATCTGCTGCAGCAGTCGAGCCAGTGGGAGGGCGAGCTGTGGGGCAAGCCGACGAGCGTCGACGCGCAGAGCTTCCGCGAGGGGACCGAGGTGCACGACACGCCCCCGGGCCAGGGGTGGGCGTACAACGACGTGCGGATGAACCTGCTCGCGTACGCGCTGACGCTGCTGTTTCGCCGGTCGCTGCCGGACCTGTTGCGGGAGCGGGTCATGGACCCGCTGGGCGCCTCCGACCGGTGGTCGTGGCACGGGTACCGGACGAGCGTCGTCGACCTCGACGGCCGCCGGACCGAGGTGGTCTCCGGCGGCGCGCACTGGGGCGGGGGACTGATCGTCCCGGCCCGGGACCTGGCCCTGATCGGGCAGCTCTTTCTGGACCGGGGGACCCATGCCGGGACCCGGCTGCTGAGCGCCGAGTGGGTTGACCAGTCCTGGGCTCCGTGCCCGGTCAAACGGGAGTACGGCTATCTGTGGTGGCTCAACGATGAGCAGGTGCCGTGGCCCGGGGCCCCGGCAACCGGCCGCAGCGCCCGGGGCAACGGCGGACGACACCTCCTGTGGGTCGATCCGGCCCGGGAACTCGTCCTCGCCTCCCACTGGACCGAAGAACCGCTCGATCTGATCCGGGAGGTTTCTCGTACCGTCGTCGAGCAAGCGGAATAGTCGGGTAGGACCGCGTCGTCGGGTGGTCAGGGCCGGTTGTGGACGAACCACGCGTCACCGGCCGAAAGGGCGACGGCGGCCTCCCACTGGCTCAGTTCGAGGTCCGAGCCTCTGCCGATCCTCCTCGGTGAGGGCACCGTAGAAGTCCACCCAGTACGCCGAGCTGCGCACGTTGCTGGTGGGCAGCAACATGAGCAGGACGCTGTCCGGCTCGTACCAGTAGTCGGTCTGCGTCACGAGCCGCACGTTGCCGAGCACCTGGGTGTGCAGGTCGGCGTCGGCGAGCAGCCGGTCGTACAGCGCCCGCTCCAGCGCCGGGAGCGGCGTCGGCAGCACCACGTCCGGCACCAGGGCGGTCAGGTCGACGCCTGTGGTGCCGCGAGCGTAGAACTCGATCTCGTCCTCGTCGACCTGTTGGTCCTCGCAGTGGTGGCGGTGGGTCAGCCAGGGTTCGGAGGATGCCGCCGCTTCGGCGAACGCCCGCAGTTCCGACTCCGACGGACCCTGCTCGGGCTCGGACCGGATCGTCAGCGCGTCGTCGAAGTCGTCGGTGACCAGGACGGGCCGCCGTCCGATGACCGGCACCAGCGCCTCGGCGGCCTGCCAGACCTCGTGCAGACGGTCGGGGTCGACGTCGGTGACGAGGACGGTGCCCGACGGGCCGTGCCCGATCGGCAGGCCGGCCAGTGGCGTGCCCAGGAAGGCCGCTTCGATCTGGTCGAGGTCGTCTCGCACGCCGACAGCTTTCCCGGTCATTCGAAGCGGTCGGCCAGCTTGGTCAGCTTGCTGACATACGCCGGCCAGTCGTAGTCGTCGGGGATGTTGCTGTTGTCCCGCCGCAGGCCGATCGCCGCGTCGTGCTGTTCGCGCATGACGTCGGCGTGCCCGGCGTGCCGGGCGATATCGCAGGTCACGTGGATGATGATCCGCTGGAGCGTCACGTCCCGCCGACCTGGTCGCCACCACGGCACCTGCCCCGGCGCGTCGAGCGGCAGCTGCTCGATCGTCTGGTCGGCGAACGCGCCGACCCGGCGATACAGGTCGATCAGCCCATCCTTCGTCTCGTCCTCGCGGGCGTACCAGTCTGCCTGCGGGTCCTCGTCGAACGCCGCCATGGGGACCAGCTCGTCAGGCGTCGGGAACTCGCGACCGAACGTGGGCCCGAAGTAGCCGGCTTCGACATTGAGGCAATGCTTGAGCGCGCCCAGCAGGTTGTTGCCGGTCGCGGTGCGGGGCAGCCTGGCCTCCCGTTCGCTGAGCCCGTCGAGCTTCCAGATGAGGTCTTCGCGGTTTTCCCGGAGGTAGTCGTGCAGAGCGGCCTTCGCATCGCTCAGATCAGCCATGCTGGCCAGTCTTCCCTATCCGTCGGACCGTCGCGCACCCTCGGTGGGCCGGTGCCGGGGCACCGGCCCACCGCGCGACTCGATCTGCCCGGGGCGTCAGCTGCCGGTGCAACTCGCTGTGGTTCCGCTGCCGCTGCCGGTGCCCTGGAAGCCGAAGCTGGTGGCCTGACCTGCGGCCAGTCGCCCGTTGTAGCTCTGGTTCGCGACAGTGATGGTCCCACTGGTGCCGCTGCTGACCCCGTTCCAGAGCGAACTGACCGACGCGCCGCTCGGCAGGGTGAGGGTGACCCGCCAGCCGGTCAGCGCGGTGGTTCCCGCGGTGACGCTGACGTTGGCGACGAATCCGCCGTTCCACTGGTCCTGGACGGAGTAGACAGCTGTGCAGCCGGGGGTGCCGGTCGGCGGGGGCGTGGTGGGCGGTGGGGTGGTGGGAGGTGGGGTGGTGGGTGGCGTGCCGTCGTCGAGCGTCAGGTTCTTCTGCTGGACGCTCCACTGGCTGCGGCACAGACCGCAGTCCGCGCCGACGAAGTTGCGGCCGGCGGTGGTGTCACCCTTCAGGCGCCACTTGAGGTAGAGAGTCGCCACCCTGCCGAACTCGCCGCCGTTGGCCTGGTCGTAGGTGCCGCCATGCCCGACGTTCAGGTTGCCCATGAAGGCGGGCAGACCGGCGGGCAGCTTGCCCCAGTCGTCCATGGCGTTCGGGTAGGCGATGTCGCTGGGCCCGCCGACGAAGTAGGCGATCGGCTTGGTCAGTCTCCTGAGCTGGTAGTCGTCGGCGTCGTTCAGCAGACCGCTGCTGAAGATGCCGGTCGTGGTGACGCGCGGGTCGTTCGAGACGGCGTACGCCTCCAGGCCCCCGCAGGAGAACCCAGCGACGGCGACCTTGCTGGTGTCGATCTTGTTGTAGTACTTGCTGCCCTGCCGGGAGTTCTCCGCGACCGCCCAGTCGATGGACTGGGTGAGCATCTGGGAGGTGGTGGAGCCGGATCCGTTCGGGGCCCCGTTGGCGATGGCGAGGAAGCCGTGAGAGGCGATCTCGCGGAGGAAGTTGCCCTGGGACAGGCCGTTGGCCGAGCAGCCGCCGTTGCCCCACACGACGATGGGCAGGCGTTCCGCCGGGAGGGTCTGGGGTCGGAAGATTGTGTGATTGGCCAGGGTGGCCGAGGTTTCGTAGTCGGCGGGATAGGGGCCGGAACCCCCGATGGCGGCGGACGCCGGTGTCCCGCCGAGCGCCATGAGCACGGAGGTGACCGGGACGATGGCGGCCGCCAGCCCCACGTAGATCTTCGATCGCCTTCTCATTGACCCTCCAGCACACGTCACGGTGGTGCTCCCGGCCACCCGGCCGCGGTCCCCACAGGCGATCCGATGGGAGCTGAATGCAGTTACTATCACTGGCGTAATGAAAAGTGTCAATGTCTGGTCTGGTCTGACGGCCCGCTGCCGCCGTCGGACGGCCAGGTGCCACCGGTCGGCTCGGGCCGCGAGGGATTCCTCGACGCCTGGAAGTGGGTGATCCACGACGACGCCTCCGGCCAGTGCGGGGTCACCACCTCGACGAGACGCGCCTCAGCGAGCGAGCCCAGCGTGCTGTGGATGTCCAGGAAGGCATCCCTGGCCTCCTGGCGCGGCCAGGGCTCCGGTAGTAGATGCGGCGGTAGGTCCGGGTCGATGTCCGCGAACCTCCGCCAGGAATCCATGGCCGAGGTCCGAGCCACCAACGCCCGGGCCGCGTCCACCTCCCCGCCGCGCGCGGCTGCCCGCAGCTCCGCGAAGCGCTGAATGAAACTCGAGTACGCGGAGGCGAGGCTGGTCAGGTCGTAGGCGGAGGCCGGACCGTGTGGCCCTGCCTCCTCGTCGAACCGGACGTGCAGGACCGACCACCGGGCGCCCTCGACGTGGTGCAGCAACTCGCGCAGCGCCTCCCTCACCGGCGCGGCGTCGGATCCCGGCCGGATCCACACGCTGTCGTACAGGCCCACGAAGCCCAGCGCGCCCAACGACCTGCGGAGCGCGTGACGGGACGCCTGGCCGGAGTTCGGAATGGAGAAGGACGCCTGCACCCACTCGCCGGTCCAGGGCGTCGGGTGGGAGCCGAAGTTCAGGAAGTGCTGCATCCGTGAGCGATGCTTGGCGATCGCCTGCGGTGTGAGGTGGTAGACCGGCGGCCGTCCCTTCCCCCGCGTGGCGATGAGGCCACGCTTGACCAGCCGGGACAGCGCGGCACGGGCACTGGACTCGCTGACCCCGAACTCCCGCAGGATCGCGATGACCGCTGTCGACGGCAGGTCGGCATCCGCGGAGTCGAGGTACTCGCCGAGCAGGGTCGTCAGGAGGTGTTGCGGGCTGGACCCGGCCTGGGCCCGGGGAATTCGGACGTCGTCGGCGGGCTCTCGGGCGTTCACCCCACCAGACTGCCGCACCACGATGCGCACGGCCTCGTCGAGCGGGGCGGGGGTAAGGCGCAGCCAGGGGCGGACGGGAGCACTATCGTTCTGGCGTGCACATCCGTTTCGACATCCCCGCCGATCCCGCCTACCCGGGCCGGGTGGCCGCCGCGCTCGGCAGCGTTCGGCTGCGCAGATTTGGCTATATCGGAGCGGTCCTGGCGGTGGTCGGGGTCATCGGTCTCGTCGTCTCGCAGGGGTTCGGGTGGGGCGAGCGGAGTTCACCGCTGTGGACGGCGCTGCTCGTGGCCGGCGTGCTGTCGATGCTGTATCGACCGTGGGTGCTGGCGCGCGCCCGCCGCCGCTCCGGTAGCTACGCCGTCGAGGGCGCCTACGACATCACCGATGACAACATCATGATGCGCAGCGGCTCCGAGTCCGGCGGGATCGCCTGGGCCGGGGTTGCCCAGGTGCGGGACGTCGGAGAGTTCTGGGTCGTGTACGTCGACCGGATGCCGGCGACCGTGATCCCGCGCTGGCTGATGTCCGCCGAGGATGCCGAGACGTTGCACGTGTTCCTGACCGAACGAGGGCTGCTGCGACGTCGGTGAGATCAGCTGCCGCAGGCCGCTGGGGATCGGGCTACCGCATCCGCGCCCCTGATCGTCTGCGGCTCCCTATTCTCGACGGGGGATGCACCAATCCCAGTAGTGGCCGTCGGCCGACGGCTTACAGGAGGCCGTCATGAGCAGCACGGATCGACCCGAGGGGATCAGCCCCACTGCTGTGGAGTCAGCGCCAGGGTTGTGGCGGATCGATCTGCAACGGCACGACCTCAGCATCCCCGGGCGGGAGGTCATTCAGACCCGGGTGGAGTTCACGCCGGACTCGCCGCCGTTCAAGCATTTCCACCCCGGCGAGGAAATCATCTGTGTTCTGCAGGGAACGCTGGAATACCGGCTGGAGGGGCAGCCGCCCATCGTGTGCAATCCCGGCGACGCGCTGACGGTCCCATACGGTGTGCACCACCAGGCGCGCAATGTTGGCGACGGTGTGGCTGTCGAACTGGCCACGTACGTCGTCGAGAAGGGGAAACCACTTCTCACCAAGGTGGAGTGAGATCTCCCCGGCCGCACCGTTTGCGGATCGGCTCGTCGGGCAGAAGGCGCACCATGACGAGTGAACGGGTCAAGTCTGTCGGTGGCTACACCATGCGGATCCTCGGCGTGTTGGCGATCGTCGTGGCTCGACCACGGAGACCACACCCGCAGGCAGCACCGGGCCGGTCCGCATCAGGCCGATCGCCCCAGGGCCGAGATTGGGTGCCCCGCCGTGGTGTTCATGATGTCCTCCCTGCATGTTGGTTCGTCTGCTCGCGGAGGGCCTGGTTCTCGGCGCGTAGGCGGGCGAGTTCGTCGCGTACCGGCGCGAGCGCGTCGGAAAGTTCCGCCTCGCTGAAGCGGGGCGTGATGTGTTGGGGGCAGTTCCAGTCGTAGCCCTGCACGTCGACGGTGATCAGCCGTTCCACCCGGCCCGATGGCCCGGGCACGCTCAGCCTTGCCAGCAGGTCCTCGAATGCGGGGTCCCGCGCGTCGACGACGCGCGCCGTGCCGATGATCTTGAGGCGGCGTTGGTGGGCGTAGTCCATGAGCAGCAGCGAGACCCGGGGTGACGTGGCGAGGTTGCCGACCGACAGGTACTGCCGATTGCCGCGCAGATCGGCCCAGCCGAGGACGCTGTGCCCGTCGACGGGGTCGAGGACGTGCAGAAAGCCGGGCGGCCCGCCGCGGTGCTGCAGGTACGGCCAGCCGTTCTCGGCGACGGTGGCGAGGTAGAAGTTGTCGCGTTCGGTGATGAAAGCAGCCTCATCGTCACTGAGTGTCGCGTCCGTGTCCCACCCGGCGGTCATGCGCTCGATGGCGGGCCGGCTGCCGTAGCGCTGTTGCGCGGCGACCACCGACGCGGTGGTCAGTTCCTGCAGGTAGCGGTGTGGCATGACGAGCACCTTCCACGGGTCGGGCCGGGCGGCGAGGGTCGGGGCTCCGGCAGGCGGACTGGTCCTGTCTAACCACCGTGAAGACTTTGACCGGTAAGAAGATACGTCGCTACGACTAACCTGTCAAATGCCTGACGGTGGTAAGGTTGCTCGCATGACACGTCGGCCGCTGGTGGGCGAACCCCTCGCGCTGGACCTGGTCAACACCCAGTGGGTCGAGCGGGGCCGCACGGTCGACCTGTTCGACGAGCCGGACGGGCTGCGGGGATGGCTCGCCGAGCACCATCTGGAGGGTGACCCCGCAGCGGTGGAGCCCTCGTTGCGGGAGGCGCGGTCGGCCCTGCGCCGAGTCCTCGAACGGCCCGACGAGGACGCCGAACGGGGGATCAACGCGATCCTCGCCCGTGGCGCCTCGCGCTACACGCTTCGCGACGCGGCCGTGCAGGAGCAGCATGAGGTCGACGCCGGCTGGCTCCCCTCCTGGCGGGCGACCATCAACTACCTGGACCTGCTGCGCCAGCAACCCAACCGCATCCGACGCTGCGGCAACCCCGCCTGCGTCCTGCACTTCTACGACACGTCGCGCAACGGCACCCGACGCTGGTGCTCCATGGACGGCTGCGGCGCCCGCGCCAAGGCCGCCCGCCACTATCGACGCCAGCGCGTCGCCCCCACCGCGTAGGGCCCAGACCGCGGGGGTACGGGGGACCGGGCGTCGCCGGGTGGCGCTAGCCTCGGCCCTCGTGACCTGGCTGCCCGATGATTTCGTCCACCCCGTCCACGTCCCGGTGCCGGACACCGCGCTGCATCTGCGGCCGATCCGCGAGGCGGACACCCCGATTGACTACCCCGCCGTGATGGGCTCCCGCGAGCGCCTGTGGCAGATCTTCGGGCCGGCCTGGGCGTGGCCCAGCGAGACGATGACCTACGAAGAGGATCGCGTCGACCTGCTGCGCCACGAGAGGGAGATCGCCGCGCACCAGTCGTTCAACTACGCGTTGCTGGACGAGGGTGAGACGGCGATCCTCGGCTGCGTCTACATCGACCCGCCCGAGCGCACCGGCTCCGACGGCGAGGTCTCCTGGTGGGTGGTGGACGACCTGGTGGGCAGCGAGACGGAGGCTGCGGTCGACGCGCTGGTGCCGCTGTGGATCGCCGCGGACTGGCCGTTCCGCCAGCCTCGTTATCTGGGCCGCGACATCTCCTGGCAGGACTGGCTGGCGTTGCCGCGCGTCTCCTGAGAGCGGCCGAGCTTGGTGGGGGCCAGGCGGGACGCCTGGCCCCCACACGGTCGGGCTCGGTCAGCCCAGGTACTTCTCCCACGGACCGGTGATGGCCAGGGTGAGGCCCGGGTCCTGCATGTTGACGAAGAGCACCTTGCCGTCCGCGCTGAAGGTCGGCCCGCAGAACTCCGAGTCGTTGAGCTGGTTGCGGGCGATCGCGTACGTGGGCCCACCAGGGGTCGTGCTGAGCACGTGCGAGGCGCCCGTGCCGTCCTCGGCGAGCACGAGGCTTCCCCACGGGGTGACCGTCACGTTGTCCGGGCCGTCGAAGGTGAGGTCGGTGTACTTGACCGGCGCGCCCTCCTCGGAGGCGGTCTGGTGCGGGAAGTACGTCACCAGCTGGATGGTCTGGTTGCGGTAGTTGTAGAACCAGACCATTCCGTCGTGCGGCGCCGCGTCCGCCGGCAGGTCACCCTCGTCCCAGGCGTACGAGTTGACCACGTACACGCCCTCGTCGGTGGCCCACACACCCTCGAACTTGCGTCCGCGGGTGACCTGGCCGTCGGCGAACTGTTCGCGCACCGACCTGGTGCGCGCGTCGCGGTCCGGCACCTCGATCCAGCGGACCGGGAAGGGGCGGCCCAACTGGGCGGAGGTCAGGTACGCGACGTCCGGCAGCACCGAACCGTCATCCATGATGATCTGCATCGCGGCGAGGACGCCGGCGTTCGGTGCCAGGCGGGTGAGCACGCCCGGGCCCAGCTTGACGCCGTGCGGCGCCGTCCAGCGGTAGAAGAGACCGTTGGGCGCGTCGGCGTCCTCGGAGAGGTAGATCCGGGTGCGGTCCTTGTCGACGGCCAGAGCCTCGTGGGAGTAGCGGCCCAGGCACTTGATCGGCTTCGGGTCCGCGCTGCCGTCGGCCCACACCTCGAAGACGTAGCCGTGGTCCTTCTGGTAGACGCCGGACCGGTCGCCCTCTTCCCACGTGTCGCCGGCCCGGTCCTCGGTCTCCTCGCAGGTGAGCCAGGTGCCCCAGGGGGTCGGCCCGCCGGCGCAGTTGGAGATGGTGCCGGAGAGCGCCACGAACTCGCCCAGGTTGCGGCCCGCGAGGTCGGTCTTGATCACGGTGCAACCGCCGGCGTCGACGGCGCCCGCGTCGTAGACCGTGCCCTTGACGTGCGGCACGCCGAACTCGGCGCCCGGGTCGATCTCGTGGTTCTGGATCAGGGTGTACCGGCCGTGGCCGGCGTCGTAGACGGCCATGCCGTCGTGGTCCGACGGGGTCGTGCCCTGGCCGCGGTCGAGCCGGGTGACGCCGGTCCGGGTGACCACCTTGTAGCTGAAGCCCTTGGGCAGGGCCAGGACTCCCTTGGGGTCGTCCACGAGCGGCGGGAAGGGCACGCTACCGGGCTTCACCGGCGGGTGCGGCCGAGCCGGGCTGGCCTGGGCCAGGGACGGCAGGCCGCCCGCGACCGCAAGGCCGACGCCGGCGGCGGCGCCGCTGGCGAGGAAGGTACGACGAGAGGAAGGCACGTGGATCAGCTCCTGGTCAGGACGTAGTGCGACGACTGGCAGCCAACCTCTGCGGACGGACAGCGACACGTCACCCGTGGGATCGGGCGGTGACATCGGAGTTAAGAATCGGGGTCGCTCGCCCGTCTCCGGGTCGGCGGACTTGACCCTGACGCTGCGTCAACCCTCCATGCTGCCGCCATGAGCAATTCGCGAGCAACAGCTCAGACCGAGCAACCCGCGATCCACGTGCGCGGCCTGGAGAAGTCGTTCAAGCAGTTGAAGGTGCTGCGCGGCGTCGACATCGACGTGGCGCGGGGCAGCATCTTCGCCCTGCTCGGCTCGAACGGGGCCGGCAAGACCACAGTGGTGAGGATCCTGGCCACGCTCCTGCGGGCCGACGGCGGCACGACCCGAGTCGCCGGCTTCGACGTGGCGACCCGGCCCGCCGACGTACGGCAGTCGATCAGTCTCACCGGGCAGTTCGCGGCGGTCGACGAGATCCTCACCGGGCGGGAGAACCTGACCCTGGTTGCCCGGCTGCGGCACCTCAAGGAGCCCGGTGCGGTCGCCGACGACCTGCTGAGGCGCTTCTCGCTGACCGAGGCGGGCACCCGGAGGGTGCGGACGTACTCCGGCGGTATGCGCCGCCGCCTCGACATCGCGATGAGCCTGATCGGGAACCCGCCGGTCATCTTCCTCGACGAGCCGACGACCGGGCTGGACCCGGAGGCGCGCATCGAGGTGTGGCAGGCCATCAAGGAACTCGCCAACGGCGGCACGACAGTGCTGCTCACCACCCAGTACCTCGACGAGGCGGAGCAGCTCGCCGACCGGATCGCGATCCTGCACGAGGGACGGATCATCGTGAACGGCACCCTGAGCGAGCTCAAGCAGCTCCTGCCACCCGCCGAGGTCGAGTACGTCGAGAAGCAGCCCACCCTCGAGGACGTCTTCCTCACCCTCGTCGGCGCCAAGACCGAGAAGGAACAACGATGAACAAGCATTTCCTCGGCGACACCACAGTCCTCCTGGGGCGCTCGCTGCGCCACATCGCCCGCAGCCCGGACACCATCATCACGACCGCGGTCATGCCGATCGCCTTCATGCTGCTCTTCGTCTACGTCTTCGGCGGCGCGATCGAGACCGGCACCGACTCGTACGTGAACTATCTGCTCCCCGGCATCCTGCTCATCACGATCGCCTCGGGCATCTCGTACACCGCCTTCCGGCTCTTCCTCGACATGCAGGGCGGCATCTTCGAACGGTTCCAGTCCATGCCGATCGCACGATCCGCGGTGCTCTGGGCGCACGTGCTGACCTCGCTCGTCGCCAACCTGATCTCGCTGGTGGTCGTCGTCCTCGTCGCCCTGCTCATGGGCTTCCGCACCGGCACGAGCCTGCTGGGCTGGCTCGCCGTCGCCGGCATCCTGGTGTTGTTCACCCTGGCGCTGACCTGGATCGCCATCATCCCCGGCCTCACCGCGCAGTCCGTGGACGGCGCGAGCGCCTTCTCGTACCCCCTGGTCTTCCTGCCGTTCGTCAGCTCGGCCTTCGTGCCCACCGCGTCGATGCCCGGCCCGGTCCGCGCCTTCGCCGAGCACCAGCCGGTGACCGCCATCGTCAACGCGATCCGAGACCTCTTCGCGCAGAAGCCGGTCGGTGCGGGCATCTGGACCGCCCTGGCCTGGTGCGTTGGCATCCTCGTGGTGGCCTACCTGTTCGCCAACCTGACCTACCGCCGCAAGATCTCCTGACCCGGTGTCGACCCAGGCTGGGCAGGGTGCGGGCAGGATCAGGGCATGCTGACGATCAGTCAACTCGCGTCGTACACCGGCGTGACGGTGCGGGCGGTGCGGCACTACCACCAGATTGGCCTGCTGCCGGAGCCCGAGCGGGACGCCTCGGGCTACCGGCGGTACAGCGCCGCGGCCGTCGTGTCCCTCATCAGGATCCGCACCCTCGCCAACGCGGGCGTGCCGCTGTCCCAGATCGGTGAACTGCTCGAAGCCGACGCAGCAGACTTCGCCGAGGCGGTACGGCGGATCGACAGCCATTTGTGCGACGAGATCGAACGTCTGGAGGCGAGCCGCAAGCAGATCGCGCAGCTCGCTGCGGGGGACAGTCTGACGCTCCCACCGGAGGTGACCTCCTACCTCGATCGGCTTCGGCAGATCGGGGTGTCGGAGCGGGTGGTGGAGGGTGAGCGGGACGGGTGGATCCTGGTTGTGGCGCGCTGGCCCGAACGCATCCACGAGATCATGCGCGCGAAACACGCGCAGCTCGCCGACCCCCAACTCGTCCGGCTCTATCTGCTCGGATCGGAGATCCTCGACGGCGACGCGGACGACGATCCGCGTCTGGAGGAACTCGCGGACATCCTGGCCGACCTTGTCGAGCAGGCGTACACCTCCAGCTCCAGCGAGAGCAACCGCGGCGAGATGGCACCGGACGATGTCCCGTTCGACCTTCTGGACGCGCTTGCCGTCGAGGCCGATCCGCGAGCGCAGCGGTTGCTGGACCTGATGCGCAGGCGGGGTTGGGCCACGTGGACCCGGACCCGCCCTGAGCGGCTGGCGAAGCCACCGACCTGACCGCTGATCAGCTCTGTTGGTAGTTCACAGCGATGCTCAGCGTCCCGCTGCCGGTGCCGGTTGAGGTCGGCGATCCGTGGACGTGTCGGGGGTGGCACGCCACCAGCGGCGGGACGCCAGCGCGGCGAGCCCGGCGCCGGCGGCGTTGAGCAGGACGTCGTCCACCGACGACACCCGGTCCAGCTTCAGGACGTACTGGGCGGTCTCGACCAGGACCGAGCAGCCGGCCGCGAGGGCCAGGATCCGTGGTACCGATGCCAGCGCCGGGAACCGCAGCGGGGCGAGGAACCCCAGGGCCGCGAAGACCAGCAGGTTGCCGACGACCTGGACCGTGGCCGTCAGTGGCCCCCCGTCGGAGAAGATCGTGAGCAGGTCGCGCAGTGGCACCACTGTCACCCGACCGGAGACGACGCCGGCCTGGTCGCCCGGCAACATGATCATCCATACCCACGGTACGGTGCCGTAGACGAGGCCGACGTCGGCCAGCGACGTCCGCCACGCCGACGTGTTGCCGGCGGCACGTCGGCGGCGAGCCAGGAGCCACACCGCCAGCGCTGCCAACGGCAGGACGACAATCGTGATGAGGACGACGCCGTTGAACGTACCGAACCAGCCGTGCCAACCCCTGACCATGGGACCCCCGCTGTTCGCCCAGTCCCGAACCTACCTGGCCCGGCCGCCACTCGTTTGACCAGAGCTGGTGTTCAGGGCGTCACGGGTTCATCGGTTGGGTGCGACCGCTTCTCGGGTTGCGGCGACGGGCGAGGTGACCGATGCCGGTCATGGTGGCAGCGGCCACCGTGATGAGGATCGCCAGTGGTAGCGGCTGACCGTCGAAGTGCCGCATCGCCGTGTTGGAGAGCAGCGGGTCGGGGATGAGCCAGCCGGCGAGAAAGCCGGTGAGTCCGACGCCGATGACGACGGCGGGCCGGTGGCGGCGGACCGCGAAGGCGGCTCCGAAAGCTACGGTGGCGGCGGCGAGGATCCCGATGACCGTCGGCACGGCCTGGGGAACGTAGACGCCGTGGCGTCCCCATTCTCCGGTGCCTTTCCAGGCGAGGATCCCGAGCGGGACGAGGGCCCACCAGAACAGGCGCGGCCGGGGGGTGCTCCACCGCTCGCGGGCGGCGATCGCGAGCAGGGCGAGGGTCAGGACCGGTGCGGCGTACGAGAAGAGTTGTTGGCCGGGGTCGATTCCCATGCCGGCACCGTTGAGCACCTCGATGACGAACCAACCTACGGTGACCGTCAGGAAGATCGCTTGCAGGGTGAGAGCGGTCCGGGTCGCGCCGCACAGCCAGGCGATCAGCGGTGCGAGGGGCAGCAGGCCGAGAGCGACTATCTGCGGCCAGCCGGCGATGATGGCCGGCATGTCGGTGGCGAGGACGGCGCCGGTGAACAGGTCCAGGGTCTGACCGGCGGGCTGGGTGCCGGCGGCGACGAGCAGGGCACTGAGCGCGGTGGTGAGGGCCACGGTGGTGACGGGCGTGGTGAGTCGCAGCCGGATCGCCAGGGCGATGATGTTCAGTGTCTCGTGCCGGCTCGGGTGTCGACGGCCGTCGTCGAGGTCCAGCAGCAGTCCGAGCAGTTCCTCGCCGCGGGCGGTGCGGTGCGTGGCTGGCAGCAGGCGCAGCAGCCGTCGGTATCGTCGCTCCAGAGGGCTCATGTCCGGGCTCATCCGATGGTCCCGAGTCGCGGGGCGTTGCGGGCGGCACGCTTGCTGAGGCGCTCCTCGGCGAGCTGGACCGCGGCGGCCATCCGCCGGCTCTCGGCGCGGATGGCGTCTGCTCCCGCGTCGGTCAGCTTGTAGAAACGGCGCAGCCGGCCCTTCTCCACCTCGTCGTGGTCGGGGGCGATGAGCCCCTGGGTGACGAGGCGGTCGAGGGCCCCGTAGAGGGTGCCCGCGCGTAACCGGATCCGGCCGTCCGTCATCTTGTCGACCTCCGTCACCACGGCGTAGCCGTGCCGGGGTTGGTCGGCGAGGGCAGAGAGGATCAGGAACGTCTGCTCACTGATATCCATGCACTATATATATCGCACCACGATATATATAGCAACGATGTCACTCGTTGGCGCGGCGGGGCCGTCATCGGTGCGAGCGGTAGCTGGCCGTGCCGCCCCCGCGAGCTTCCCGGGGGCGGCACGACCGATGGTGGGTCAGCTGCGGGTGGCCCAGCGCTGGTTGGCGCCGCCGTTGCAGGCCCAGAGGATGAGCTTGGTGCCGTTCGCGGTGGCGGCGGCGTTGGCGTCGAGGCAGAGCCCGGACTGGACGCCGGTCACGGTGCCGTTGGAGTTGAGGTTCCACTGTTGGTTGGTGCCGCCGTGGCAGTCCCAGATGATGGCCTGGGTGCCGTTGGCGGTGCCTTGACCGGAGGCGTCGAGGCACTTGTTGCCCAACACCTGCAGTTGTTTGCCGGCGGTGTAGGTCCAGCGTTGCGCGGTGTTGCCGGTGCAGTCCCAGAGTTGGACCTGCGTGCCGTTGGTGGTGGTGCCGTTCGGCACGTCGACGCAGCGGTTGGACTGGGCTCCGACGACCTGGACGTTCTGCTGCGGGTTGCCGCCGCCGACCGGCGCGTAGGCGGCGGCGTTGATGTTGGCCTGGACGGCGTTCTCGGTGGCCGCCGTCGGGTAGCCGGAGGTCAGGACGCCCTCGAAGAAGGTGCCGCGGCCGGTGATGCTGTTGTCGCCGCCGATGCCGAGCAGGATGGCCCCCTCCTTCTTCATCGGGTGGTAGCCGTTGGGGCGGGGCCCGTCGAAGTAGGTGGTCAGGCTGCCCGACTGTGCGTTTCCGCCGCGGATCGCCCAGTGGTTCGGCTCGCCCTTGACCATGGCCGTGACGAACCGGTGGTTGATGGACGCGATGTTGTTGTAGCCCGCGTTCACCCCGGAGAACAGCCCCCACTCCAGGTCGGCCATGATCCAGGGGCCGGCCCCCGCCCCGTAGCCCCACTGCTTGTTGGCACCGAAGTAGACGGTCTCCATGATGGCGCGTTCGTCGGCGAGGCTGTTGGTCTGCGCGTTGCCGTAGTCGAAGCAGCACCACTGGTTGTAGTGCGTGCCGTCGACGACCGCGTAGATGCCTTCGGGCTGGTCGCCGGTCGCGACACCGTTTGTGTTGTTGTTGCGGTAGCCGGTGCCGGGGGCGATGTAGACGCCGTACGCCTTCTGGCCGCCGACGGTAACCGGCGCGGCCTTCGCGTCGGCGAGGTTGTCGAAGCCGCCCGGAGCCGGGCCGACGAAGTAGCCGGGAGGCGCCTGGGTGAGGCGGTTGTTGCGGCCGGACTGGTCGTAGATGATCGTGATGACGCAGTTGGTGTTGGCGCAGAACGTGTCCTGGGTGGCGGCGTTGGCGTAACCACCCTCGCTCAGCACGCCGACGTCGCGGGTGGTGTTGTCCGACGAGCGGCGGACCTGGTAGAGCGGGCCGTTGTACGCGCCGTACAGGGCGCGGGTGGTGCTGTGCGCGGCGACGCACGGCGTGCCGCCGGAGGCGTAGATGTCACAGGGGCCCGTGCCGGCGGCGCGGGCGACGCCCGGCGCGTCCGAGACCACATAGACGCCGGCGCCGACAACGAGGGCCAGCACGGTCCCCGCGGCGGCCGTCAGGCGACCCAGCCTTCTCTTCAGATTCATCGGATCCTTTTCCAGTACGTGGTGGGGGTGGTTACGGCGGTGGAATTGACGTCACACGTCATACCTGTGACATTAATAGCCGTCCATCGATTAGCGCTAGTTGCCACGCGTTGGTCGTCGATCGATGAGCCTGAGGACGGATATGCTGGTCAGCCGAGCAAGGTGCGTCCCCGTGTCGGGGCAAAAATCGATTCGAGGGCGATTGATGAACATCGGGGAGATCGCTCGCCGGGCGGGGGTGTCCCGCAGCACCGTTTCCTACGTGCTCAGCGGAAAACGCAGCGTGTCGGAGGCGACCCGGCAACGGATCCAGTCGGTCATCGACGAGTTGGACTACCGACCGAACGCCAGCGCCCGTGCTCTCAAGGAAGGGCGCACCCGCACCCTCGGGCTGGTCATCCCGCCGGCGAGCCAGCGGTTGACCGACATGCAGCTGGGCTTCGTCGCCAGCGTCGTCGAGGCGGCCGCCCGCCATGACCTCGATGTGCTGCTGTCGCCCTCCGGCGGCGACCATGACCGGTCGTTCGAGCGGATCGTCACCGGTCGTCGGGTGGACGGCGTGGTCCTGATGGAGATCCGGTTGGCGGACGACCGGGTGACTCGGCTGACCAAGGCCGGGTTGCCGTTCGTCACCATCGGTCGGACGGCCGAGCCGCACGGGATGAGCTGGATCGACATCGACTACGCCGGGCTGATCGCCCGGTGCGTGCAGCACCTGGCCGATCTGGGGCACCGGCACGTGGCACTCGTGAACCGGTCCGCCGAGTTGGTGGCCGCCGGATACGGTCCCAGCCATCGCGCGCTGGCCGGCTTCCGCACGGCGGCACTGGAGCGGGGTCTGACCGGCGTGGAGGTCTCCAGCGCCGACGACACCGCCTCCGGCGAGGCGTGTATGGAGCAGCTACTCGCGACGCACCCGGAGGTCACGGCGGTGGCCACCATCAACGAGGCCGCGCTGCCCGGAATGCAGCGCGCGTTGACCGGCGCCGGGTTGTCCGTGCCCCGCGACTTCTCCGTCACCGGAGTCGCCGCGCAGCACTGGGCGGAGGATTTCCGCCCGCCGTTGACAGCCGCCGACGTGCCGATGGTCGAGATGGGCGCCGAGGCGGTGTCGCTGCTGCTGGAGATCATCGCGGCGCCCGGCGCCGTGCCGCGACACCGCCTGTACAGCCCGCCCATCTCGTTGCGTTCCAGTACCGGTCCGGTCCGGGCCCGCTGATTCGGCCCGGCTACCCGCCGCTGACCCGCCGTTCCTCCTGTGCGGCGGCGAGAATGAGATAGCTGCTGGCGGTCCAGGTGTACGCGCGGTCCCGGAGCCCGGTGCCGGTCTCGGCGTCGAAGTTCTCCGCGAAGCCGGACTTCTCGCACAGCGCGAGGAATCGTCGACTGATGTCGTCGGCGATCCTGGTCTGTCCCGCTCGGCGCAGGCCGTCCTCGACCAGGACCGTGGAGGGTGCCCAGATCGGGCCACGCCAGTAGCCGTCGGCGAGGTAGTGGGCCGAGTCCGTCGGCTCGGTGGCCAGCCCGTGCGTGGTCAGGTGGGTTTCGACGCCGCGCGCCAGCGCGGCGGCCACCGGGGCCGGCAGGTCGGCCCCGAGTGCGATGGGCATCAGGTCGAGCAGGCTGCGGCTCCTGCGCCGGTGCCCGGTGTGGGGGTCCTGGGCGCAGAAGCGTTCGCCGTCCCACAGGTCGCGCAGCATGGCCCCGTGGATCCGGTCGGCCTCCCGGGACCAGCGAGCGGCAGGCTCACCCAGTTCGGTGGCGAGGTCGGCGAGGCAGCGAAGCTGCGATACCAGGAACGCGGCGAGGTCAGCCGTCTCGAGGACCCGATTGGCGTCGAAGGTGGTGGCGTTGTCCCAGCCGCTGTCGTTGCCGTGTTGGTAGTGCGGCAGGTCGTGGCCGGGGGCGCGCCGCGCGTCGAGCCAGAACTCGGTCCAGCGGGCAAGCCGGTCGTACGTCTGCGCCAGCGCCGCCCGGTCCGGCGGCTGGGGAAGGCGTCGGCGCAGGTGACGGAGGGCCCAGCCGTGGATGGGGGGCTTGACGTAGTTGTGCAGGACCTCGGAGTGGGTGACCGAGTCGGGGAGGGCGCCGGCCTCGTCCTGGTGGTCGAAGGGCAACTGGAACTGGTGCCAGGCCAACTCCGGCTCGCCGGCCGCCAGGGCGATCGCGTTGAAGCAGTGGTCCCAGCTCCACACCTTGTCCATCCAGTGCTTGGACATCAGGACGGCCGGCCGGGTGACGAAGCCCGCCGGGGCGACGGTGGCCGACCACAGGACGTACGCGGCCAACTCGGCGGCCGGGGTCTCCGCACCACGCCAGGGCGCTATCGCGTCGACGAACGCGGTGAACTCCGCGATCCGGTCGCGGCACAACTGCTCGAAGGTGACGGATCCGGCGTACGGGGGGCGAGCGGTGGCGTACTCCTCGATCGCGATTTCCCAGGGCTGGTCGCCGGGAAGGTCCAGGGACCGGTCGGCGGTGCTGAGCGCCTGCGTGCCGTCGGTTCGGGACAGAGCGCCGGAGAGCACCGTGACCCGGTAGCGACGACCGGTCTCGTACGAGGTGAACACGTGCGATCCGTCGACCGGGTCGGCGTACAGGTAGGTGCCACTGAACGGGGTGAGGGTGTGCGCGGCGGAGGCCACCCGCAGGCCGAGCCGGTGGCCCCTGATCCGCAGGGCGTCCGGCCCGTCGTAGACGGCCTCGATCCGGTCGGCCCCGTGGCGCCAGGTCAGCAGGGCCGGTGTGGCGACGACTGTGGTGCCGGCGACAGTGGGGGTGAGACGCAGTACGGGATGCAGCCCGTTCTGGTGGGAGACCAGGTGCAGGTCGTCGGCGTACGTCTTCTCGGCTACCACCGGGGAGATGTTGAACCAGGATCCTCGGTAGCTGAACGGGATGTCCTGGATTCCGAACTCCGGACCGGACGGGGCGACGGTCATGGGTGGCGGGTGCCTTTCTGTGGTGCGGGTGGTCGTCCTTGACCGCCGCGGATGGTCAGTCCTTGACGGCGCCGGCGGTCACGCCCATCGAGACGTACCGCTGCGCCAGGATCAGCAGCACGGCGGCGGGGATCGAGGCGACGACGGCGGTGGCCATGATGGCGTTCCACTGCTGGTTGTTGTTCCCGATGTAGTGGTAGATGCCGAGGGTGATCGGCTGGTGGTCGCCGCCGCCGGCCAGGGTCGAGGCGAAGATGAAGTCCGACCAGGACCACAGGAACGCGAAGAGCGACACCGTGACGATCGAGTTGCGGCTGACCGGCAGCACTACCGACCAGAAGGTCCGCAGCTGGCCGGCGCCGTCGACCACGGCGGCCTGGAGCAGCTCGTCGGGGATGCCGGACATGAAGGCCGTGAAGATCAGGACGGCGAACGGCACCGCGAGCGTGGTGTCGGCCAGGATCAGGCCGGGCAGCGTGTTCAGGACACCGAGAGTGAGGAAGATGGCGTAGAAGCCCATCGCCATGATGATTCCCGGGATCATCTGTGCGATCAGCAGCACGAAACTCAGCGTCGGGCCGCCGGGTGGCCGCAGCTTCGCCAGCGCGTAGCCGGCGGGGGCGGCCAGCGCCACGGTCAGCGCCACCGTGGCGAGGCCGACCAGGAAGCTGGTGCCGAGGTACGGCAGTTGCTGGTCGAGCACCGCCCGGTAGCCGTCCAGGGTGCCGTTGGTGGGGAACAGGTGCGGGGGACTGGCCCGCATGTCCTGGTCCCGGGTGAACGACACGTTGATCATCCAGTAGACGGGGAAGAGCATCAGCCCGGTCAGCACCAGGCCGACGCCTGTCTTCCACCAGGCCCGAGGCGTTGACGTGGTCATCGCAGCTGCTGCCTCCGCTCGATTCGGATGTAGACGAGGCCGGCGACCAGAGCCAGCACGATGAGCAGGTTCCCGATGGCCGCTCCCGGGCCGAACTCGGGTAGCAGGTTGCCGAAGCCGAGCCGGTACGACCAGGTGGCGAGCGTGGCCGAGGAGCTGGTCGGGCCGCCCTTCGTCATGATCCAGATGATGTCGAAGACCTTCAGCGTGTAGATCAGCCCCAGCAGCAGCGTGATCAGGGAGACGGGACGCAGCAGCGGGAAGGTGATTCCCCAGAACCGTTGCCATCCCGTCGCGCCGTCGAGCGCGGACGCCTCGTACATCTCCGTCGGGATCGCCTGCAGGCCGCTGTACAGCACGACCAGGTTGAACGGGATGCCGATCCAGATGTTCGCGATGATCACCGAGGTCAGCGACCAGCCCGGCGAGGTGAGCCAGTTGACCGGGTCGATTCCCACCACCCCGAGCGCCGAGTTGACCAGCCCCGAGTCGCTGTTGAGCAGCCACGACCAGGTCGACGCCGAGACGATCAGTGGCAGCAGCCACGGTACGAGGAACAGCGCCCGCAGCGTGCGCGACAGCGGGAAGTGCTTGTAGAAGAAGAGGGCCAGGGCCATGCCGATGGTGAACTGGAAGGCGAGTGAGGCCGCGGTGAAGACCACCGTGTGCGTCAGCGTCGGCCCGAAGGCCGGGTCAGTCAGGACCGTCCGATAGTTGTCGAGGCCGGCGAAGGGCGCCCCGCCCTGCACGAACGAGCGGACGGTGTACTCCCGCAGGCTCAACTCGACGTTGCGGTAGAGCGGGTAGGCGTAGAAGGCCACCAGGTAGATGGTCACGGGTGCCAGGAAGCCCCACGCCAACCATCGGTTGGGTCGGCGGGCACGGGACGGGGGAGGCCCGGGTGGGGCGGCGTTCGCCGCCCCACCCTGGTCTCGTTCTGCAGTGGAGGTCTCGGTCGTGGAGGGCATGGTGTCGGTTCGGATCGCTTACCTGGTCGTGGCCGCGGTCTGCGCGGCGGTCAGTGCCTCCTGGGGCGACTTCCCGCCGCTCAGGGCCGACTGCACGGCGGTCCACAGCGATTCGGAGATCTTCGGGTACTTCGTGCCGAGGTTGTCACCGGTGCGACCCTTGGCCGCCCGGACCGCCTCCACCCAGACCTTGAGCTTGGGGTCCGAGGTCGCCTGTCGCTCCTGAACGGCGGCGACGGGTGCGACGTAGGACAGCGTGGTGTCCGTGGTGAGGAGGTTGTCGGCGTTGGTCAGACAGGTGACGAGCTTCTGCGACGCCTCGTACCGGCCGGTGTTCTTCTGCACCGGAATGGAGACGAACTCACCACCGGTGGGTGCCGGGGCGGGCCCGCCCGCGCTCGCCGGGATCGGGATCGTGCCGTACGAGAAGCCGAGCTTCTCCGCGTTGGCCAGTTGCCAGGTGCCGTTCTCGGCGAACGCGTAGTTGCCGGTGGCGAACTCCTGCCAGCTGGTGGTCTGGGTGTTGTTGATGACCGAGTTCGGGGCGTGGCCTTCCTTGAGCCAGTCGGTCCAGAGGGTCAGCGCGGACACCGCCTGCGGTGAGTCGAGACTCGTCAGTTGCGCACCCGAGCCCCAGAACCAGGGCAGGAACTGGAAGCTGCCCTCCTCGGTGCCGATCGCGGAGAAGGTGATGCCCTTCTTCCCCTTGGCCTTGACCTTGGTCAGTGCCGCGGTCAGTGACGTCCAGTCCTTGACGGCGGCGGGATCGACGCCGGCGGCGGTGAGCAGATCCTTGTTGTAGTAGAGGGCGAGGGTGTTCGCCCCGATCGGCACGCCGTAGGTCTTGCCGTCGCTCTGGCCGGCGCCGAGCAGGTTCTTCTCCATGGCCGAGACGTCCAGCTTGTTGTCGTCGGTGGTGGTGAGCGCACCGGCCTCGGCCAGAGTCGAGATGACCGGGTTGTCCACGATCAGCACGTCCGGTGAGTTTCCCTGCTGGGCGGCGAGCAGCGCCTTGTTTGTCAGGTCGGTGGTGTCGTAGCCGGTCCGCTCGACAGTCACCCCCGCGGAGGTGCCGCACTTCTTGAGCAGCGCCACCCACTCGGAGTCGTCGGCGAACTGCGGGTACGGGTCCCAGACGAGGTAGGCGCCACCGTCCTTCGGGCCGTCGGCGGACGACGAGCAGGCACTGCCTGTCACTGCGGCGAGAGCTATCACGGCGACGGCGGCCAGGCGCCGCCGACGGCTGAGTCCGGTCATGTGGTGCCTCACTTCAAATCGATCGTCAGGTGTGGTGTGTGGGTTGATCGTCGCGGGCTGGACCAGTCCAACCATGAGGCGAATCGATTCGACGAATCGGTTCGCCCGAAGATAGGTCTGGCCATGCCCGGGGGTCAAGAGTCAGTTGACCGCGCTGGGAGGATCGCTGGGCAACACGGACGTCACCGCGCCGTCACTTCATTGACATGGTTCAGTTCCCAGTCCTACGATCCGTGCGAATCGATTCGCAAGCGCTGCCCTCCGGAGAGCGTCCCCCGCGCCCCACCAAGGAGCCGCCCGTGAAGACCCCGTCCCGCAGCAGGTCCGGACGAGCCCGTGTGTTCGTGGCCCGACTCGTCGTCGGCCTGCTCGCCGCCGCTGCCGCCGTCACCGTCGTCCCGTCCCCAGCCCAGGCCGCCGACGAGTCGATAAGCGTCAACTTCTCCACCACCAGCGGTGCGCCGACCTACCGCGCCTCCGGCTGGATCTACGGAATGACCGAGAACGCCAGCGGTCCCGCCGACCACTTCTACCGCGACGTCAAGTTCCAGTACATGCGCGCCGGCGGCGCGCAGCTGCCGGGGAGTGGCTGGGTCGGCGGAACCTACGACCGTCGCTGGAACTCCACACTCGCCCAGGCACGTCGGACCACAGCCCTCGGCGGGAAGTTCATCATCCTGCCGCACGACCTCTGGGGTGCCGACGGCGCCGGAATCTCCCGCTTCCCCGGTGACAACGGCAACTGGACCGACTACGACAACTTCCTGACCCGCCTGATCAACGACGTCCGGGCGTCCGGGCTGTCGGTGCAGTGGGACATCTGGAACGAACCCAACATCACCATCTTCTGGAACCGGCCGATCCCCCAGTACCTCGAACTGTGGCGTCGGACCTACCAGCGCATCCGGGCGGAGTTCCCCAGCCAGCTCATCGTCGGGCCGAGCTGCGCCTGCGTACCGTCGACCAATCACGCCTTCTGGAACCAGTACCTGGACTTCGTCCGCTCGACCAACACGGTGCCGGACATCATCAGCTGGCACTCGCTGCCCGGTGACCCGGTCGCGAACGTCAACGCCGCCAACGCCACCCTCGACCCGCGCGGCATCGCCCACCCGCGTCCGTACCAGATCAACGAGTACGGCGCGCCCGACGAGCAGAACCCGGCCGACGGCGCCTGGTACATCGCGCGCCTGGAGCGGGCCAAGGCCGACGGCCTGCGGGCGAACTGGGCCAGCGGCGGCAGCCTGCACAACGACCTCGGCAACCTGTTGATCCGGAACTCGGCCGGCCAGCACCAGCCCAAGGGCGAGTGGTGGAACTACCGCTTCTACGCCTCCCAGGTCGGGGAGAACGTGGCGGTGACCCCCAGCCAGTCGTACGACGCGTACGCCACGAAGGCGGCCGGGGTGGCGAAGGTCCTGATCGGCGGTGGTCGGACCACCGGGAACCTGACAGTCAACCTGCAACGCCTGGACACCACCAGCGGCATCGTGCAGAACAACCAGGTCCGGGTTCTCACCCAACGCATCCCACACAACGGTGGCGGCGCCGTGGCGGGGCCGATCACTGTCTCGAACAGCGTGGTCGGTGTGTCCAACAACAACGCCACGGTGACCCTGTCGTACACCAACCAGACCGACACCTACGCCGTCACGCTGCTGCCCCCGTCGGACGGTGGCTTCCAGTCGGTGGCGGTGGCCCAGCACTCCCAGCAGTGCCTGAACAACGCCGGCCTGAGCACCGCCGACGGCAACGTCCAGCAGCAGAACTACTGCGACGGCGGTGACCAGCAGCTCTGGAACTTCCGTCCGGTCGCCGGGGTGGCCAACACCTACACCGTGGTCAACCAGCAGAGCGGTAAGTGCCTCGACGTCAGCGGCGTGTCCACCGCCGACGGCGCGGCCGTGCACCAGTGGACCTGCCTCAACGCGCCCAACCAGCAGTTCACTCTGCGCAGGGTGACCTATTCCGGCAACGACTCGCACGACTACCAACTCGTCGCCCGACACAGTGGCAAGTGTGTCGATGTCAACGCGGTCTCCACGGCGGCCGGCGCGCTGGTCCACCAGTGGACCTGCAAGGCGGCCAACCAGGGCAGCCCGTTGAACCAGACGTGGCGGATCCTGGGGCGTTAGGCGTCCCGCGGGAGGTGATGCGCTGGCTGTCCGCCCAGCGGCCAGTGTGTCACCCGGGTAACCACATTCATTGACATAAATAAAACAAAGGTCATACGATTCGCTCCGAATCGATTCGCCATGCCACCACCCCCGCGGCGCGTCGACAATCCCCCGCGCTTCCACGACTTCGAGGAGCCGCCTCGTGCGAACCCCGTCCCCCACCGGGCCAGGAAAAGCCCGTGCACCCATTCCGAGGCGTCAACGCGCCCGTCGTCTGACCGCCCTGGCGGGTGCCCTGGTCGGCGTTCTCGTCGGCATCGGCGCCACCCCCGGTGCCCCGTCGCCGATCGCCGAGGCGGCCGCCGCTCAACTCGCGGCCGCCATCGAGCCGGGGCAGAGCACCCCGATCGTCGGTACGCCGTCCGGCCGCTGCCTCGAAGTGCCCAACTCCAGCACCACCAACGGCACCCAGACGCAACTCTGGGACTGCAACGGCGCTGCCGGCCAGACGTGGACGTGGACGTCGACCAAGCAACTGCAGGTGTACGGCAACAAGTGCCTGGACGCCTCCGGCCGAGGCACCACCAACGGCACCCAGGCGATCATCTGGGACTGCAACGGCCAGAACAACCAGCAGTGGAACGTCAACAGCAACGGCACCATCACCGGCGTGCAGTCCGGGCTCTGCCTCGACGCCAACGCCGCCGCCACCGCGAACGGCACCAAGGTCATCCTCTGGGCCTGCAACGGCGGCGCCAACCAGCAGTGGGCCTCGCCGACCACCACCCCGCCACCGACCAACCCGCCGACCGGCGCGCGTCCGTGCGACATCTACACCTCCGGCGGCACCCCGTGCATCGCGGCGCACAGCACCACGCGGGCGCTCTACGAGGCGTACGCCGGCAACCTCTACCAGGTCCGACGCTCGTCGGACAACACGACCCGCAACATCGGGCTCACGGGTACGGGTGGCACCGCCAACGCGGCGACGCAGGACTCCTTCTGCACCGGCACGACCTGCGTGATCACTGTCGTCTTCGACCAGTCCGGGCGCGGAAACGACCTCTGGTACCAGGGGTCGAGCGTGGTGCCGGGCTCTCCCCAGAGCAAGCCGGCGATCGCGACCTCAGAGTCGCTGACCGTCGGAGGCGCGAAGGCGTACTCGCTCTACATCAACCCCGGCAACAGCTACTGGCGCGACGGGCACCTCACCGGCGTGCCGACCGGCGCGGCGCCCGAGGGCATGTACATGGTGACCAGCGGGACCCACGTCAACAGCGGCTGTTGCTTCGACTACGGCAACAGCGAGACGACCAGGAAGGCCGACGCCGCCGGGGCGATGGACGCCATCAACTTCGGCAAGCAGTGCTGGTTCGGCGGCTGCTCGGGCAGCGGACCCTGGGTCCAGGCCGACCTCGAATGGGGTCTCTTCCCGGGTGGCAGCAGCTCCTGGAACCCGAACCAACGCGCGTTCACCAGCAAGTTCGTCACCGCGACGCTCAAGAACAACGGCGTGTCCCGCTTCGCCATCAAGGGCAGCAACGCCCAGTCCGGCAGCCTCTACACGCTGTGGGACGGCTCGCTCCCGTCGGGATACAGCCCGATGAAGAAGCAGGGCGCGATCATCCTGGGCAGTGGCGGTGACTGCTGCAAGCCCGACGGCGGCGCGAACCTGAGCGCCGGCACCTTCTACGAGGGGGCGATGGTCGCCGGCTATCCGTCCGACGCGACCGAGAACGCCGTGCAGGCCAACGTGGTGACCGCCGGTTACCGCTGATCCTGGCGAGGCCAGAACGCGTCGTGCGCCGGTCACCACCTCGTGGTGACCGGCGCACGCTCGCGTGGACGTCGACCCGGTCTCAGGTGACCGTGCAGGACGCGCCGTTGAGGGTGAACGAGGACGGTCGTGCGTTGTTACCGGTGTGGGTGCCCTGGAAGCCGAAGCTCACCGAGCCGTTGGCGGGAATGGCGCCGTTGTAGCCGACGTTCCTGGCCGTCACCTGCCCCGAGCTGGGCGAGTAGGTGGCGTTCCAGCCCGAGGTGATGGTCTGCCCGCCCGGCAGGGTGAAGACCACCGACCAGCCGTTGACGGCGCTGGTGCCGGTGTTCGTGACTGTGATGTTCTCGGTCAGCCCGGTGTTCCAGGCGTTGACCTCGACTGTCACCCGACAGGCGCCGGAAGCCGGCGGCGGGGTGGTCGGGGGCGGGGTGGTCGGCGGCGGGATGGTGGGCGGCGGCGTGGTGGGGTTGGTCAGCCCGAAGAACGCGATCGCGGACGCGGCCATGCCGCCGGACGGCAGGCTGTGCCCGGCCCCCTGGATGCTGTACGCCTCGACCTGAACGGTGCCGCTGCTGTCGGCGTACCGGCGCCGGTTCCAGTTGGCCTGAGGGGTGTCGGTGGAGGTGGGTGTCTGGCTCAGCCCGAACACGTTCGTCCACTGCTCGATCGCCTCCTGCAACAACGAGTACGGCACGAGCGTGTCGTTGGTGCCGTGCCACAGCTGCACGCGCGGGCGGGGTCCGGAGTAGCCGGGGTACGCCTGGCGGACCGCGTCGCCCCACTGCTGCGGGGTCCGATTCATGTTTCCGCCGGTGCACTGGCTGCTCCCGGGCGGGTAGTCCGCCGCGTTGGCGAAGCAGTTGAACGGCACGCCCATGAACGCGGCGCCAGCCTTGAACACGTCGGGGTAGAGCGCCAGCATGTGGTTGGTCATCATGCCGCCGGACGAGCTGCCGGTGGCGTAGACCCGGTCCGGGTCGGCAGCGTACTGCTGTTGCACGTACTGGATCATCGAGATGATCGACACCGGGTCGCTGCCTCCGCCACGCCGCTTGGCGGCGTCCGACCAGGTGTCGAAGCAGTTGCCGAACCCGGCCTGCTGGGTGGCGGACGGGTAGATCACGATGTATCCGTACCGGTCGGCCTGGCTGGCGAACTCGCTCCCGGAGTAGAAGCCCGGGCCGGACCCGCCGCAGCCGTGCATGGCCACCACGACCGCCGGCCGGGCCGGGCGGTTGTCCGGCACGTAGACGTGCATGCGCATCCGACCGGGGTTCTCACCGAAGCTGGTCACCTCGGTCAGTGACGCCGCGTACGCGGGCCCCACCGTGGGGGCCACCAGTCCGGCCGCCACCAGTGACGCGGCCAGGGCGAGTAGCAGTTTCCTTCTGATTCTCAACTGACGACTCCTTCGATTGCCTGTGCAGGCTGGATTGGCTGTGCGACCCGGCGGGTCTGCCCGACTCCCGCTGTGATCGCACGCTGCCCGCTACCTGTGGCTCGCCCAGCCCGGCTTCGGATGGCGTCGCGTGGCAATTAGTGTTCCCCTCGGGCCAACAAGTGTCAATCGAGGATGCTCTATTTATGAAGAGCGGTGCCGGTCCGTCTACAGTCGTCGTACCGTCCCCGAGGAGCACGGAGTGCCTGTGGCGAGCCTCTTCGACATCGACGAGATCTATCCGGACGACGGAGACCACGCACTCCGGCTGCCCCGCCGGCAGGTCGGCAACTCGCCCCAGGGTGTCGCGGTGACCCTGTTGGCCGACTACACGCTGCGGACGCGTGTCGCCCTCCCGTCCGCCGCCATCGTCGCGCTGCTCGGGGAGACCGGCGTGACGACGGCCGGCGCGCGGACCGCGATCAGCAGGTTGGCCCGCCGCGGCGTGCTGGAGGGCAGTCGACTGGGGCGGCGCAGCTCCTACCGCCTCAGCCGCGCCGCCGCCGCCAGCCTCTCCGCCGGAGGGCACTGGATCCTCGCCTCCACCAGCTCCACGGCGCGGTGGGACGGGTGCTGGACGATCGTCGCCTTCTCGCTGCCGCAGGATCGCAGCACGCAGCGTCGGGCCCTGCGGGCGCAACTCCGGTGGCTCGGTTACGCGCCGCTGTACGACGGTTTGTGGATCTCACCGCAGGAGCTGACTCCTGCGGCTCGGGCCGAGCTCGACCGGCTCACCCTCGGCGCCGTGACGGTGTTTCGTGGGCGGCAGACAGCACTCGCCTCGACCATTCACCGAGCGCCGATCGAAGCCTGGGACATCGAGGCGATCAGCCGGAGTTACGACGCGTTCCTGCGGCGGTGGACGCCGCTGTTGCCCGGAGTGGTGTCCGGGCGGGTCGACGGCGCCGCCGCGGTGCGGGCCCGTACCGAGGTCATGGACACCTTCCGGCGTTTCCCCGTCCTCGATCCGCAGTTGCCCGTGGAGCTTCTCCCACGGGAATGGCTCAGGCGTCCGGCGCGGGAGTTGTTCGCGGCCGTCTACGACGGCCTCGCCGCACCCGCCGAGCGGCACGTCCGGGCGGTTGTCGAGCGGTTCGCCGACGCCGCGCAGCCCGGCATCGAGGCGCACACCACCGCCGACCTGGTTGCCGGAATACGCGCCGACGCGAAAACGGCGTAACCGTCTTCGCGTAGCTCGGCCACCGGGTGCTGGTGAACCACGAGGCGGTCGCCGCCGGCCGGCGACTGTGAGCGATAACAGAGTTGCCGTGCGGCGCGACCGCGGCGGCATGGTGGTACGGGTCGTCCCCTTGTCGTGCGGCGGCTGAGCGCGGTTGCCCTGGGCGTTTGGCGCCGAGCGAAACGTGGCGTTCCGGGAGATCGTCGTGAACGGCCCGTTACGTCTTGACGAACGGCATGTTATCGCTCACTCTCGATATAGAGGACGATCGCTGTCGTGGCTCACCGGGCGAGCCGCACGGGTCGTACCTCCGATCACGACGTCCTGCAGGGCACGCGGACGTCACCTCGGGACCGGCAGACGCCGCGACAGCCCTCTCGGACCGCGCGTGCTGATGCCGGGTAGCCAGGAAGGCCGTCCCCGATCGGTTACCCCGAGCGAAGTGGCACATCACCACCACCGATGCAACCACTGAAAAGGAACGCCATGAAACCCATGAGAACGATGTTGGCGGCGGCGACCATCGCTGTCGCCCTCACCACCGGCATGACGGTGGCGCTGACCCCCGCATCCGGCGCCGGCACGACCTTGAAGGCCGCCGCCGCCGAGAAGGGCCGCTACTTCGGCGCTGCCGTCGCGACGGGCAAGCTGTCCACCAGCGCGTACACGACGATTCTGAACCGTGAGTTCAACAGTGTCGTGGCCGAGAACGAGATGAAGTGGGCATCCAACGAGCCGTCGCAGGGCCAGTTCAACCACTCCGGTGGTGATCGTCTGGTCAGCCATGCGCAGGCCAACGGGATGAGCGTGCGGGGTCATACCCTGCTGTGGCACGCACAGCAGCCGGGTTGGGCGCAGGGCATGTCCGGCACCGCGTTGCGGAACGCGGCGATCAACCACGTCACGCAGGTCGCGACGCACTACCGGGGCAAGATCTATGCCTGGGATGTGGTGAACGAGGCGTTCGCCGATGGCGGCGGTGGTGGGCGTCGGGACTCGAACCTGCAGCGCACCGGTAACGACTGGATCGAGGCGGCGTTCCGGGCGGCGCGGGCGGCGGATCCGGGTGCGAAGTTGTGTTACAACGACTACAACACCGACGGGATCAACGCGAAGTCGACGGGGATCTACAACATGGTGCGGGACTTCAAGTCCCGTGGCGTGCCGATCGACTGCGTGGGCTTCCAGTCGCACCTGGGCACCTCGTTGGCCAGTGACTACCAGGCCAACCTCCAGCGTTTCGCCGATCTCGGTGTGGATGTGCAGATCACCGAGCTGGACGTGATGACCGGCGGCAACCAGGCAAACATCTACGGCGCCGTCACCCGCGCCTGCCTGGCCGTCTCGCGCTGCACCGGCATCACCGTGTGGGGCGTGCGGGACTGCGACTCGTGGCGTGGCTCGGACAACGCCCTGCTGTTCGACTGCAACGGCAACAAGAAGGCCGCGTACACCGCCGTCCTGGACGCTCTGAACGGTGGCTCGACCCCGCCCACCACGCCCCCGCCGGGCTCCGGGGTGGACACCAGCGCCTGGTACGTGCTGCTGAACCGGAACAGCGCCAAGGCGCTGGACGTATACGCCTCGGCCACCAACGACGGGGCGCGGATCAGCCAGTGGACGCGCAACAACGGCGTCAACCAGCAGTGGCAGTTCGTCGACTCGGGGAGTGGCTACTACCGGTTGAAGTCGCGCAACTCCAGCAAGGTGCTCGATGTCAGCGGCTTCTCCACCGCCGACGGCGGCGCGATCGTGCAGTGGGGCGACCTCAACGGCACGAACCAGCAGTTCCGACTCGCGAACTCGGCTGACGGCTACGTGCGGCTGATCAACCGCAACAGCAACAAGGCCGTCGAGGTGCAGGGCGCGTCCACCGCCGACGGTGGAAACATCGTGCAGTACGCCGACTGGGGCGGCACCAACCAGCAGTGGCAACTGGTCCGGATCGGCTGACGACCGCCACCATCGACCTGGGGGAGAGAGGGCTGCCGGCCGATCGGGATCCGGCCGGCGCCCGCCCGGGCGAGGTCTGACGAATGGCGGTCCGTCCCATCCGGGGCGGGCCGCCGTACCCCCGCACAACACCCCCCACACGTGCTGACGCCACCACCAGGACGCCGGCACGCACGCCAGGGCACCCGCGGGCGTTCCGCTCGTGGGTGACCCCGATCGAAGGAGTGCACCATGAAAGCCCTCGGTGAGGCTCGTCCCGCCTCTCGACAGAGACGTCGCTGGCGGTCAGGGTTGGCCGCGGCGGCGGCCGCGGTCATGGCAGCCAGCACACTCGTCGCGGTCAACGCGGCGCCCGCGGCGGCAGCCACAGTGGACACCAACGCCTCCTACGTGTTGGTGAACCGGAACAGTGGTAAGGCGTTGGATCTGTATGCGTCGGCTACCAACGATGGGGCGCGGATCAGTCAGTGGACGCGTAACAACGGGGTGAATCAGCAGTGGCAGTTCGTGGACTCTGGTGGTGGTTATTACCGGGTCAAGTCGCGGCACTCGGGCAAGGTGCTCGACGTCAGTGGTTTCTCGACCGCTGACGGTGGGGCGATCGTGCAGTGGGCGGACCTCAATGGGACGAACCAGCAGTTCCGGTTGGCTGACTCCGATGGTGGCTATGTGCGGTTGATCAATCGCAACAGCAACAAGGCCGTCGAGGTGCAGGGCGCGTCCACCGCTGACGGTGGGAACGTCGTGCAGTACGCCGACTGGGGCGGCACGAACCAGCAGTGGCAGCTCGTCCAGGTGGGCGGCAGCGACCCCACGACGCCACCGCCGACGGGTGGTAGCGGGTGCGGCAAGGCGCCGACGCTGGCCAGCGGCACGCACACCATCCAGAGCAACGGCAAGAGCCGAACCTTCATCCTCCGGGTGCCCGCCAACTACAACAACAGCAACCCCTACCGGCTGATCTTCGCGTTCCACTGGCGCGGCGGCACCATGCAGGAGATCTCCTCCGGCGGCACCAGCGGAACTCCGTGGTCCTACTACGGGCAGCAGGAGCAGTCGAACAACAGCGCGATCCTGGTCGCGCCCCAGGGGTTCGGCAACGGCTGGGGCAACTCCGGCGGTGAGGACATCGTCTTCGTCGATGACATGATCAGCCGGATCGAGAGCAGCCTCTGCGTCAACCCGAGGCAGCGGTTCGCCCTCGGCTTCAGCTGGGGCGGCGGCATGAGCTACGCCGTCGCCTGTGCGCGGGCCAACGCCTTCCGCGCCGTCGCGGTCATCTCCGGTGGGCAGATCAGCGGCTGCAGTGGCGGCACGCAGCCCATCGCGTACTTCGGGCTGCACGGCATCTCGGACAACGTCCTGGGCATCTCGGGTGGCCGGGCGTTGCGCGACACCTTCGTCCGGAACAACGGCTGCACCGCGCAGAGCCCGCGCGAGCCGGCTGCCGGCAGCCGCACGCACGTCACGACCACGTACTCGGGCTGCCGGTCCGGTTACCCGGTGCAGTGGGCCGCGTACGACAACGGTCACATGCCCGGCCCGGTGGACGGCACCTACGCCGAGAGCGGCATCACCACCTGGACCAAGGGTGAGATCTGGAGGTTCTTCGCCCAGTTCTCGTGACCTGTCGGTCTCAGCTGGCGGCGCCTGCTCCCGTACCTCGGGGGTGGGCGCCGTTGGTTTGTCCGTGACGGTCAGCGTTCGAGGCGGACCGGGCTCCCCGAGCCGTTGCGGCGGACCAACCAGGCCTCGGTGATGTGGGTGAACATCGCCTCGGCGGCGCCGTTGGAGTCGTGGGCGGCGATGCGTTCGTAGATGCGCCGGTGACCCTGGTTGGACGCCACGCACAACGCGCGTTCGGTCCGGCCCATGTACCGGGCGGTGTTGATGACCTGGCTCTCCAGCGCGCGCACGACGCCACGGGCGATGCGGTTCCCGGATGCCTGCATGATCGTGTCGTGGAAGGCCCGGTCGTGGTCGTGGTAGGTGACGTGGTCGTCGACGAGCTCGTCCATCCGGTCCACCATCGCCCGCAGTCGATCGACGGTCTCGGTGTCGGCGAGGCGGGCGGCGACGTTCGCCATGTCGGACTCCAGCACCCGTCGGGTGACGACCAGGTCGTCGAGTATGGCGAGGCTGTCGTCCACCGCGATGGTGGCCGCGAGGACGAGCTCGTCGAGCATGTCCCAGTGTGACGGCGGGGTGACCATGGTGCCGGCGCCCTGGCGGACCTGCACCAGCCCCTTCTCCTGAAGGATCTTGACTGCTTCCCGGACGACGGTCCGGCTCACGCCGAAGGTCTCGCAGAGGATCGGTTCGGGAGGCAGCGATGTCCCGGACGGGTGTACGCCGCGGACGACTCGCTCCACCAGTTCGGCGGTGACCGCCCTGGCGAGGTTGGTCGGCCGACGCACCCACGCCGGGGTCGCCGGGCTGTTCAGGGTTGTCTCCTGCGGTGGCGTCATGTCCCCCTCCGAATGGCTCGCCGTGGCACGACGTCCGGGCCAGTGTACGGCCGACTGTTGACGTCACACGTCATACGAGTTACCTTCCGGTCAACATTTGGCTCGCGGGACACCCGCCGGCCACCCCCCATATAGAGGTGACAACTGATGAGACAGCGCGCAATATGGTCGGCCGTCCTCGTTGTGGGCCTGGCCCTGGCCGGTTGTGGAAGTGCTAGCGATTCGGGCAAGTCAACCAGCTCGGACGGCAAGTTGGTCGTCTGGGACTGGAAGTCCGGCGAGCCATTCGCCAAATCCTATCTGGAGAAGGCCAAGGCCGACTTCAAGAAGAAGCACGCCGACGTCGAGGTCGAGTTCGTCGCGCAGCCCTTCGACCAGTACTACACCCTGCTCGGTGCGGCGATCCAGTCCGGCAAGGGCCCGGACGTGATGCTGTTCAACGGTGGCGGCCAGATCCGCGACCGGGTGGACGCGCTGGTGCCCATCGACGAGTACGTGGCCGAGGACCGGCAGCGGTTGGCCGGCTGGGAGGCGTTCGCCAAGGACGGCAAGACCTACGCCGCCCCGGTGACGCTCCAGGGTTACCCCATCTACTACAACAAGGAAATCTACCGGAAGGCCGGCCTCGACCCGGCCAGCCCGGCCACCACGTGGGACAAGTTCGTCGCCGACTGCGCCGCCATCGCCAAGGCCGGCTCCAAGTGCTTCGCCCTCGGCAACAAGGAGGGCGTCGGCATCCAGTTCTGGCTCTCCAGCCTCGGCTCGACCACCCTCACCACCGCGGAGTACGACGCCTGGATCGCCGGCAAGCGCGACTGGAACTCGGCAAACGTCAAGCGGATCTTCCAGACCTGGAAGGAGTCCGGCGACAAGAAGATGAACAGCGACGGGGCCAACTCGACAGCCATGTTCAACGACTCCTTCGCGCTCTTCCAGTCCGGTAAGGCCGCGCACGTCATGGGCCTGATGTCGGACGTCGGCCACTGGCAGGACTTCAACGAGTTCCTGACCCCGGAGAAGCTCGGCGTCATGAAGGCCCCGATCGTCACCGCCGGCACCACCCCGAGCCTCCCGTACGACGGTGGCATCGGCTACGCGGTCGCCAAGTGGACGAAGGACCCGAAGGTGGCCGCCGACCTGGTGCGCTCCCTGAGCTCGGCCGAGGCGTTGAAGGCCTTCTACGCCGACGCCGGCGCGATCGCCGCGGACACCACCATCGACGTGTCGCAGGCCGGACCGGCCGTCGGCACCATCGTCGGCGAGCTGAAGAGTGGCAAGCCCGCTCTGCACGTGGCGCTCTCCTCGAAGACGCTGGACCTGATGGGTCGCCTCTCCCAGCAGCTGCTCAGCGGTTCGGTCAGCGTCGACGAGGTGGTGAAGCAGTTGGCCGCTTCCGACCAGGCGGGCTGACCTCGTGCCAATGGGAAACACGCAACCGTCGGTCCGTCCAGCTTCGGCTGGACGGGCCGGCGGGGCGGCGGCCACCCCCGCCCCGCATCGGAGTGGCGCACAACCCCGTCGCACGCGTAGCGGTGTGCGGGCCGAACGCTACGCCCCCTACATCCTGGTCGCCCCGGCCGTCCTGATCATCGTGGTGCTGCGCCTCTACCCGCTGCTCCTCGGGGTCAACTTCTCCTTCACCGGCGACGGTGCGCAGAACGGGACGGCTGTCGGGTTCGGCAACTATCGCGAGCTCTTCGCCGACCCGCTGTTCCAGACCGCGCTGAAGAACGTCGGGCTGCTGGTCCTTCTGCTGCCGGTGGCGGTGGCGATCCCCGGTCTGCTCGCGACGTTCATCTACCTGCGGGTGCCCGGTCACCGCTTCTACCGCAGCGTCTACTTCTTCCCCGCGGTGCTCTCACCTGTCATCGTCGGTGCGATCTTCAACCTTCTGCTCGCCTTCGACGGCCCCCTCAACGCCGTCCTCGGGTCGGTCGGTGTCGCGCCGATCGACTGGCTCGGTGACCCGGGCATCGCGATGTTCATGGTGGTCGGCGTGCACATCTGGGCCACCTTCGGCATGGCCCTTGTGGTGTTCCTCGCCGGGTTCGCCACGCTGGACCCCGCGCTGCTGGACGCTGCCCGGGTGGACGGGGCGTCGCTGCGCCAGGTGGTCTGGCACGTGATCGTCCCGAGCCTCTCGCGCACCATCCAGTTCGTCTTCGTGACCACGATGATCGGCATGCTGACCTCGATGTTCGGGCTGCTCTACGTGATGACGAGCGGCGGGCCGGAGGGGTCGACGTACCTGCCGGAGTTCTACATCTGGAAGCAGCAGGGCCAGATGAACCGTCCGGCTCTCGCCTCGGCCGCGTCGACGATCCTCTTCATGATCATGCTCGTGGTGGGGCTGTTGCAGATCAAGCTGCTCGAACGATCCGGAAAGGAGGATTGATGTCTCGCCTCCGCCTGGGCTTCTGGCTGATCGCCGTCCCCATGTCGCTGCTGGCCCTGGCGACGATCTACCCCCTGCTGTTCACCGCCAACGTCGCGATGAAGACGCGCCGTGACTACATTCTCGACCGGTTCTCCCTGACCGACGCTCTGCGTTGGGAGAACATCAGCACGGCGTGGAACAGCGTCGGCATGGGCCGCTACTTCGTCAACTCACTGTTCGTGGTGACGGTGTCGGTGCTCCTGCTGCTGCTGTTGGGGTCGATGGCCGGTTTCGCCCTGAGCCAACTGCGGTTCCGTGGCTCGTCGGCGTTGTTCCTGGGTTGCCTCGCGGGTCTCTTCATCCCGTTCCAGGTGATCATGGTGCCGCTCGCGCGGATCATGGCCGACACCGCGCTCATCGACACGTACCCCGGACTGATCCTCGTCTACGTGGCTCAGTTCCTGCCCTTCACGGTCTTTCTCATGACCAGTTACTACAAGGGCATTCCGTCGGAGATCGTCGACGCCGCGCGCATCGACGGCAACACCGTGTACGGCGTGTATCGCCGGATCATGCTGCCCCTGGGCACCCCGGCGCTGCTGTCGGTAGGCATCCTCAACGCCCTGTTCTGCTGGAACGACGTCCTGATGGCGCTGGTGATGATGCCCTCGGCCGATCACCGGACGCTCATGATCGGGGTGACCTCGTTGCGCGGGCAGTACTCCGACAACATCCCCACCTTCGCCTCCGGGGTGCTGATCGCCGCGATACCCGTCCTGTTGGTCTACCTGTTCCTCCAGCGCCAAATTGCCGACGGTGTGGCCGCCGGTTCCACGAAGGGTTGACATGCGGATCACGGGATATCGGACGCTCTCCACGGTCCAGGAATGGGGGCGACCCGTCGGCGACGCCAACGGGGTGTTCGCCGACGGGGTGGTCCCGGTCTCGATCGTCATCGTCGACACCGACGAGGGCATCTCGGGAGTCGGCCTCGGGCCGCACGTCGAGATCGAGCGGATCTTCCCAGCCATCGAGGGTGAAGACCCCCGGGCCGTGACGTCCCTGTACGACCGCATGTTGCGGCACACCTTCAAGGCGGGCCACGCCGGGCCGGTGTTCGGCACCATCGGCGCCCTGGACACCGCGCTGTGGGACATCAAGGCGCAGGCCGCCGGCGAACCGCTGTGGCGGCTGCTGGGCGGACGAGACCGGCGGGTCACCGCCTACGCGTCCGGGCTGGACATCGGGCTCACCGACGACGAACTCGTCGCGGAGTACGAGGTCTACGCGAGC
Organism: Micromonospora sp. D93; assembly: GCF_018070365.1. Taxonomy (NCBI): domain Bacteria; kingdom Bacillati; phylum Actinomycetota; class Actinomycetes; order Micromonosporales; family Micromonosporaceae; genus Micromonospora; species Micromonospora sp. D93. Next base: position 461,473 of record NZ_JAGPXW010000001.1, read on the forward strand.
CACGGCCTACGAGCGGCCAAGCTCAAGGGTGGCCTCGACATCGAGAGCGACAGGCACCGCCTCAGCCTGGTCAAGGAGGTTCTGACCGAGGCCGGGCGCGGCCGGCGCCCGGGTCTGATGCTCGACGTCAACGAGGCGTGGACCCGCAAGCAGGCCGTCCGGCACGTCTGCGAACTGGAACGCACCCTCGACCTCATCTGGATCGAGGAGCCGGTCCGGCGCTGGGACGCCGAGGGTCTCGCCGCGGTCAGCCGAGGCGTGTCCGCGTCGGTCGCCACCGGTGAGAACCTCACCGGGCTCGAACAGTTCCGTCCGCTGATCGCGGCCGGCGCGGTCGACATCGTCCAGATGGCGGCCGTCTGGGGGGTCACCCACTTCCTGCGCGCGTCCGCCCTGGCACACGCCCACGACCTGCCGGTCAGCCCGATCGGCAACAGCCCGGTCGGGCTGCTGCACGCCGCGACCTCGGTGCCGAACCACCTGACCAGCGAGTTGCAGGACCTGCACTCTCCGGTTGGTGTCTCCATCGACCTGCACGTCGAGGATGGCGCCTTCATCCTCGGCGACTCACCGGGGCTGGGTGTCCGGGTGGACGAGGAGCGGATCCGGGCGGCCAACCGCCGCCCGCAGGCGCATACGGCCGACAGCCCCAACGTCCGGCCGGAGCGGGCCGGACGGCGGCTGCTGGCCGGGGTCGACGGGGTGATCCCCACCCGCCAGGTGCCCACCGTGCCGCTGAACTCCGGCAACGAGGTGTCGCCGACCGTACGGCACTGAGCTGACCACCAGAACGAGGGAAGGCGTGGGTGCATCGCGACGGCGATGCACCCACGACCATGCCCGGTCGGCACGACCGACGTACCGACCGTCGAGACGGAGGAACGATGAAGGCAGTCGTCTACCGGGGGGCGCGAAACCTCGGAATCGAGAACCGTGACCCGGAGCCGCCGGGTCACGGCCAGGTACGGATCGAGGTGGCGTACACCGGGATCTGCGGTACGGATCTGCACATCTACCATGGCGACATGGACGCCCGGGTCGGTGACTCCGCGATCATCGGGCACGAGATGTCCGGGCGCATCGCGGCCGTCGGCGAGGGCGTGACCGGCTGGAACATCGGTCAACCCGTCACCGTGATGCCGACCCGACCCTGCGGACGGTGCGCCGCCTGCCAGCGGGGCAACTCCCACGTCTGCCACGCGATGAACTTCCTCGGCATCGACTCGCCGGGCGCCATGCAGTCCTCCTGGACCGTGCCGGTGGAACTGGTCCTGCCGCTGCCGGAGGAGTTGCCACTCGACCACGCGGCGCTCGTCGAGCCGGTCGCGGTCGCCGTGCACGACGTACGCCGGGGGAACGTGACAGCCGACGACCAGGTGGTCGTGGTCGGCGGTGGGCCGGTCGGCGTCCTCATCGCCACCGTCGCGCGGAGCCGCGGCGCGCGGGTGCTCCTCGTCGAGCCGGACCCGTTCCGACGCGAGGTGGCGGAAGGGATCGGGATCGAGGCCGTCGACCCGCGATCGACAGATGTCGTCGCGTTGGTCAACGACCGTACCGATGGCGCGGGCGCCGACATCGCCTTCGAGGTGTCCGGCTCCGCGGCCGGCGTCACCACGGCGGTCGACGTCCTCACCACTCGCGGGCGGCTGGTGATGGTGGCGATCCACCCCCAGCCCCGGGAGGTCAACCTGCACCGGTTCTTCTGGCGTGAGCTGGAACTCCTCGGTGCCCGGCTGTATCAGCGCGACGACATGGTGGAGGCGATCCAACTGGTCGCCTCCGGTGCGATCCCGGCACGGCAGCTCATCTCCCGGGTCGAGCCGGTCGAGGCGGCCAGCGCGGCCTTCGCGGCGCTGGAGGGCGGCGGCGTCATGAAGGTGCTGCTCGATGTGCGGGAGGGTAACCAGTGACGGCCCTGTTCGACCTGTCCGGACGGACCGCCGTCGTCACCGGGGCGCGGCGCGGTATCGGCCTCGCCATGGCCGAGGCCCTGGCAAAGGCAGGTGCCGACATCGTCGGCGTCTCCGCCCAGCTCGAAGCGGAGGGCAGCGAGGTCGAACGTCGGGTGCGAGCCACCGGCCGCCGGTTCACCGCGCTGCGGGCGGACCTCGGTGACCGGGCGGCCGTGCACGGGTTGGCCAGCGACATCGTCGCGCTCGGGCCGGTCGACATCCTGGTGAACAACGGCGGCACGATCGCCCGCACCCCGGCCGCGGAGCACCCGGACGAGATGTGGGACCACGTGATCGAGGTGAACCTCAGCAGCCAGTTCATCCTCAGCCGGGAGATCGGCCGGACGATGGTCGAGCGTGGCCGCGGGAAGATCATTTTCACCGCGTCGCTGTTGAGTTTCCAGGGCGGCATCACCGTCCCCGGTTACGCCGCGTCGAAGTCGGGCGTGGCCGGCCTCACCAAGGCGCTGGCGAACGAGTGGGCGGCGCACGGCGTGAACGTCAACGCCATCGCGCCCGGCTACATCGCCACCGACAACACGCAGGCGCTGCGCGACGACCCCGACCGCAACCAGGCGATCCTCGGCCGGATCCCGGCCGGGCGGTGGGGCCGGGCCGACGACCTCGGCGGTGCCACGGTCTTCCTGGCGTCTTCCGCGTCGGACTACGTCAACGGCGTCGTGCTGCCCGTCGACGGCGGCTGGTTGGGCCGATGACGGGCGCACCGGAGACCGGGCGCGCCGGGATCGTCGACGCGCACCACCACCTCTGGGTCCGCGCGCGGCACCCGCAGACGTGGATCGACCCGGTGACCATGGCGGCCATCGACGCCGACTTCGAACCCGCCGACCTCGCGCCGCCGGCGCGGGCGGCCGGGGTCACCGCGACAGTGGTGGTGCAGTCCATCGCCTCCGACACGGAGACGGTGGACCTGCTGGGCGTGGCGGCCGAGGACACACTGGTACGTGGGGTCGTCGGCTGGGTGGACCTGACCGCCGACGACGTCACCGAGCGTCTCGGACGTCTACAGGCCGCCCGAGGCGGGGAACGCCTCGTCGGCATCCGCCACCTCGTGCAGTCCGAGAGCGACCCGGCATACCTCGACCGCCCGGACGTCCGTCGGGGCATCGCGGCGGTCGGCGCGGCCGGCCTCGTCTTCGACCTGCTGGTACGCCAACACCAGCTCCCCATGGCCGCGCGTCTCACGCGCGACCTGCCCGAGGTGAGCTTCGTCCTCGACCACCTGGGCAAGCCCGCGCTGGGCAATTCGGAGCTGGCGGAGTGGAGCCGGGACCTGCGGTCGTTGGCGGCCTCGCCCAACACGACGGCGAAGCTCTCCGGGCTGGTGACGGAGGTGCCGCTCCCGCAGTGGACGACGGCTGACCTTCGACCCGCCGTCGAGGACGCCCTCGACGCGTTCGGGCCGGACCGACTGATGTTCGGCTCGGACTGGCCGGTCTGTCTGCTCGCCAGTTCGTACCAGCGGTGGGTCGACACCCTGGCAGAGCTGCTGGAGGGCCAGGACGGGGCCGACCAGGCATCGGTCTGGGGCGAGACGGCCCGCCGCGTCTACGGGCTGGAGGCGTCGTGATGGCGCGCGCACTGCCGCGCCGGCCGCAGCTACGGCTCACCGAGCTGGGCTTCGGCGCGGCCCAGGGTGGCAACCTGTTCCGAACGACGACGGACGAGGAGTTCGCCTCGGCTGTCGACGCCGCGTGGGAGGCGGGCGTCAGGTACTTCGACACCGCGCCGCACTACGGTCTCGGGCTGTCCGAGCGCCGCCTCGGTGCGGCGCTGCGCCAACGGCCGCGCGACGGGTACGTGGTGTCGACGAAGGTCGGGCGACTCCTGGTGCCGTCGCCCCAGGACGCGCACCTGCGGGACTCCGACGGGTTCGACGTGCCCGCGACCCACCGGCGCGTGTGGGACTTCAGCCGCGACGGCGTGCTCCGCTCCATCGAGGCCAGCCTGGACCGGACCGGGCTGGACCGCATCGACATCGTCTACCTGCACGACCCGGACGACCACTGGGAGCAGGCCGCGCACGAGGCCGTACCCGCCCTGATCGACCTGCGCGACCAGGGCGTCGTGGGTGCCATCGGTGCCGGCATGAACCAGTCGGCGATGCTGGCGCGGTTCGTCCGGGAGACCGACGTCGACGTGATGATGTGCGCCGGGCGGTACACCCTGCTCGAACAGGGCGCGGCGGCCGACCTGCTGCCGGCCGCCGAGAACCGGGGGGTGGGCGTGGTCATCGCGGGCGTCTACAACTCCGGGCTGTTGTCGCGGGACCGTCCGCCGGCCGACGCCGTCTACAACTACCAGCAGGCCCCGGCGGCGCTGATCGAGCGGGCGCGGCGGATCGCCACGGTCTGCGAGACGTACGGGGTGACCCTGCCGCAGGCGGCCCTCGCCTTCGTCCGCCGGCACCCGGCCGTGGTGTCGACGGTGGTCGGCGTCCGCGACGAGGCGCAGGCGGTCGAGACGGTGCGACGGTCCGGGATCGTCGTACCCGAGGAGCTGTGGGACGACCTGGCGGCGGCCGGTCTGCTCGCCGCGCCTCCCGGTCGGTCTGCCTGATCCACGACGACGTCCGGGCCGGGACCGGCTCCGTTCCTCGGATACCGGTCCCGACCGGGACGTCAGTTGTTACCGCGACAGCCGCGGGGTCACACCGCGGTGAACCGCCACTGCTGGTTGGCAGCGCTGTGGCAGGTCCACTGCAACAGCCGGGCGCCGTCGGTGGTGGCAGCACCGTTGACGTCCACGCAGAGGCCGCTCAGCACACTCTTCACCGTGTACACGCCGGAGGTTCCCGTCGCGGTGGCGGTGAACTTCTGCTGGTTGCCGTTGTTGCAGGTGGCCTGCTGGAGGAAGGCACCCGCAGCGGTCGAACTGCCGACCACCTCGACGCACTTGCCGCTGTGCACCGCCTTGAGGTAGAGCGCGCCGTTACCGGCGTCGACGGCCTGCCACCTCTGGTTGTTGCCGCCGGTGTTCGCCCACTGGGTGATCTGGGCGCCGTCGGCGGTGGAGACACCGCTGACGTCCATCAGCTTGTTGCTGTGCTGCGCGGTGACCGTGTAGGTCTTGCCCGCCAGGCCACCGCCGTCACCACTGCCGGGTGTCCCGACGCCGTTGCCGCCAAAGGTGTGCGAGTCCAGATCGAACGAATTGTTGCTGTTCTTGAACACCATGTAGAGCGTCTGCGTCCCGCTGAGCGCGGCGACGCTCACCGGAGTCGTGGACTGGTAGTTGTCCCAGCCGCCGGTGTTGGGAACCGTGGTGGTGGCCAGCAGGGTGCCGGTCGGTGAGCCGGCGCGCAGCTCGATCGAACCGCCACCGGAGGGCGACGACACGCGGTAGCTGACCGTCGAGATGCCCGACAGGTTCATCGGGCTGAACGCGATCCAGTCGTTGGTGGAGATGTCACCGACGCGCTTGGTGCTCTCCGCCGCCGCCTGGTCGACGACCCGGATGCCGGACTGGCTGCTGAAGTACTCGGACTGCTTGTGCTTCGGCTGAAGAATCGCCTGCGCGGTGCCGGTGAGCGGGGACCCGCCCCCCGAGCCGCCGTTGTCGGTGTACCGCGCGTTCAGCACGTAGAACAGGTTGGCGCCATCCGGGTGCCCGCCGAGCAGGTCGGTGGAGATGGTGCCCGAGCAGCCCGGGTATTCAGTGGTCTCGTGCGCGTGGTCGTCGTGACCCAGTGCCGGGTTGAGGATGACCTTCGAGCAGTCGACGGTGCCGCCGTCCGGATCGGTCACGGTGATCTGGTACGACACCTTGTCACCGAAGGTCAGCATGCCTCCGTTGCCCGGTGTGGTGATGGTGACCACCGGCGCGCTGTTGCCGACGGTGATCGGGACGTTGGCGAAGCCCGTCTTGCCGGTGCTGTCGGTGACCTTCAACTGGGCCGTGTAGTTGCCGTTGGAGGTGTACGTCTTCGACGGGTTGGCCGCCGTGGAGGTGGTGCCGTCGCCGAACGTCCACAGGTAGCTCAGCGTGTTGCCGTCCGGGTCGGACGTGCCCGCGCTGCTGAACTGGACGGTCAGCGGTGAGGAGCCGCTGGTGGGTGTGCCGGTGGCCTTGACGATCGGTGACCGGCCGCCCTGGATGTAGTCGATCCGGTAGAGCCCGGAGTCGCTGTTGCCGCCACCGAAGTTGGTGCCCCACTCCAGCAGGTAGAGCGAGCCGTCCTTGCCGAACTCCATGTCCATCGGCTTGTTGAACCCACCGCTGGGCATGAACGGGTTGGTGCGGGTCACCGCCGTGGAGGAGTCGAAGTGCACCTCCTTGATGTAGTTGCGCGACCACTCGTAGAAGAAGTGCACCCCGTCGTAGTAGGGCGGGAACTTCGTCGCGGAGGGGTTCGACGCGTCGTACCGGTAGACCGGGCCGCCCATCGGCGCGGAACCGCCGGAGCCCAGCTCCGGGAAGGTCGTCGAGGTGGGGTAGCCATACCAGATGTTCGGCATGACGACCGGCTTCAGGCTGGTCAGGCCGGTGTTGTTCGGCGAGTTGTTGACCGGCGCGGAGCAGTTGAACTTCGAGCCGACGACGCCGGTGTCCGGGTTGAACGGCGCGTAGGGCTGGTTGTTGCCGTGGCAGAACGGCCAGCCGTAGTTGCCGGGCGTCTTGATCACATTGAGCTCGACCAGGCCCTCGGGGCCGCGGTTGGTGGTGGGCGGGTTGCGGTCCGGTCCGTAGTCGGCCAGGTAGACCCAGCCGGTGGCCGCGTCGATCGAGAACCGGAACGGGTTGCGGAAGCCCATCGCGTAGATTTCCGGCTTGGTCTGGGCCGTGCCCTGGGGGTAGAGGTTGCCGCTCGGGATGGTGTAGCTGCCGCTGGCTCCGGGGCGGATGCGCAGCAGCTTGCCGCGCAGGTCGTTGGTGTTGCCCGCGCTGCGCGCGGCGTCCAGGTTGGACTTGCCCGAACGCCAGTCCAGCGGGGCGTAGCCCTGCCAGTTGGGGTCCAGGTTCGGGGGCGTGTCGTCACCGGTGCCGATGAAGAGGTTGCCGTCCGGACCGAACTCGATGTAACCGCCGGTGTGGCCGGGCTCGGGGAACGTCCGGTCGCGGTACGCCGGGATGTCGATGATCGTCACGCCGCTGGACGTGTTCAGCGTGTCGCCGCTCATCGTGAAGCGGGAGACCCGGTTGACGTCGGTCGAGCTGCTCGCCGGCGAGTGGTACAGGTACACGTACCCGTTGGTGGCGAAGTTGGGGTCCAGCGCCATGCCGGTGAGGCCGTCCTCACCGCCGGTGTAGACGCTCAGCGTGCCGGCGGTGACAGTGCTGTTGGTGGAGGGCTTGAAGATCTTCAGCTGCCCGCCGCGCTGGGCGTAGAACACGCGCCCGTCCGGGGCCACGGCCATCGCCATCGGGTCGACGGTGTTGTCGTCCAGGGTGCGCTTCTCGAAGTTGCCCCAGACGGTGCCGCCACAGTCGCCGGCGGCGTTACCGGCGGCCCACTTGATGCCACCGAGGACGTGGTTCTGGAAGTTCGTCTCACTGTAGGAGGCGATCGCGTGGCCCATCGCGGTGGCCCACACCCGCCCGCCGCCGGTGTCCCGACACCAGGAGATCGGGTGGTCCGGGCCCATCGCCCGGGATCCCGGGTTGTAGGTGCGCTCGTCGGCGGTCACCAGGACGTGCACCTTGCCGCGCGGGTTGGAGTCGAAGTTGTACCACTCCTCGCTGCGGGTCCACCGATCCGGCAGGCTGGCCGTCGACGGGTGCTTCTTGTCGGCGACGATGGCGGTGCCCTGCAGCACGCCGGGCGAGTGCTCGGGCATGTGGGCGCCGGCGTTGATGGTGTTGTCCCACCACGGGTACTCGGACTCGATGCCCATGTCGGTGGCGTTGTGGATGGCCACGATGCCCTTGCCGCTGGCGAGGTAACCCTCCACCGCCTGGCGTTGGGCGGCCGAGGTCCAGACCATGCCGGAGGTCTGGAGCATGACGATCACGTCGAAGGTCGCCAGGTTGCTGGCGGTGAAGACGCTCGAGTCCTCGGTCGCCACCACCTCGAAGTTGTTCGCCGCGGCCTGCTGCTGGAGCATGCTGATCCCGGCCGGGATCGAGTCGTGCCGGTAACCGGTGGTCTTGCTGAACACGAGGGCCCGGAAGGCCGGAGCCGCCGAAGCGGGTGGGGCGAGTCCGAGCGCCAGCAACAGGCCGGCGATCACTGAGATGAGCAATGTGTTGCGACGCATGCCTTCTCCTAGGTTGGGCGGGCAACTCCGATTGCCACCACGGGCCCCACGGCGCGCCAGGTTGTGCCTGGACGCGCAAGGGGTGCACGGGGTGCGGTGGTCGGTCCTCGTGCCGTTCGCCGAAACGGCAGTCAGACCCGCAGGACGTCACACAGCGTGATGATCGCTGTAGGTCTCGTCCGGTGATCCACGAGGTCAGGATGAGCTAGGGATAGAACAGTGTCAATTAATGGAGTAACGTCCGACGTCCTGCCCAGGTGACGACGGTCGTGCGCGGCTCCCTCGCTGCGGCGCCGCTGCCGATCGGGTGACGGCCCTGGCAATCAGCCCCGGTCGAGGATTGCGGACCCGCATCCAAACATCTATCTTCATACGTGTGATGTTTCGTTGATGTCAAGGGAATGTTCGCAACACGCGAACATAAGTCTCCATCGATAGCTGCGAAAGTTCGCCGTGCGGTCCCTCGGAGCCGCCGGAGCGCGGTGCTGGATCCAGTCGACAACTACTATCTGTGAGGGCTTTCGGGATGTCAGATCCACCGCCGACGCCGCTTCTCAGCCTTCGGGGCATCGGCAAGTCCTTCCTCGGCGTCCGCGTTCTCGACGGTGTCGACCTCGATGTCGCGCCCGGCGAGGTGCACGCCGTGGTCGGTGAGAACGGTGCCGGGAAGTCGACCCTCATGAAGATCGTCTCGGGCGGGTACGCCCCGGACGGCGGCACTGTCGAGTTCGCCGGTGCGTCGCGTACGTTCCGTGGCCCACGGGACGCGCAGCGGGCCGGCATCGGCATCATCCACCAGGAGTTCAACCTGCTCCCGGAGCGCACCGTCGCGGAGAACGTCTTCCTGGGGCACGAGCCGGTCCGTCGCGGGCTCGTCGACCGTCGGGGAATGCTCGACCGGACCACGCGACTGCTCGTCTCGATCGGTGAGACCACGTTGCCGGCCGACGCCCGGGTGGGGCAGTTGGGCGTCGCGCAGCAGCAGGTCGTCGAGATCGCCAAGGCGCTGGCCCTGGACGCGCGGCTGCTCATCATGGACGAGCCGACCGCCGCGCTGGCCGACCACGAGGTCGAGTTGCTCTACGGGCTGGTGCGCCGCCTCCAGGAGCGGGGCATCGGGCTGCTGTACGTCTCGCACCGGCTCGCCGAGGTCTTCGACCTGTCCGGTCGGATCACAGTTCTCAAGGACGGTCGTCGGGTCACCACAGTGGACACAGCGGACACCACCGGAGACCAGTTGGTGCGGCACATGGTCGGCCGGGAACTGTCCAGCTACTACCCGGACCGGGCCGCCCCGGAGGACCGGGGTCCGGTACGGCTCAACCTTCGCGACGCGGGGAACCGGAAGCTGCGGGACGTCAACCTCCAGTTGCGCGCCGGCGAGGTGCTCGGCATCGGCGGCCTACAGGGCTCCGGACGGTCCGCTCTGGCCCGTGCGATCTTCGGGGTGTCGCCGTTCACGACCGGCGACGTCACGCTCGACGACCGGCCGGTCCGACTGCGCTCACCCCGCACCGCGATGCGGGCCGGCATCGCCTACGTCACCGAGGACCGCAAGGGCGAGGGGATCGTCCCCCGGCAGTCGGTGCTCGACAACGCGCTGCTCGCCAGCCGGGCCGTCTTCGCCGCTCGGTCCGGCCGGGCGGCAAGGACCGTCCGGGTACGCGAGTTGCTGGCCGCCGTGGAGATCCGCGGCGCCGGCGACGACCAGGAGATCCGCTTTCTGTCCGGGGGCAACCAGCAGAAGGTCGTGCTGGCCCGATGGCTCGCGCTCAACCCACGGATCCTGCTCTTCGACGAGCCGACCCGGGGCATCGACGTGGGCGCGAAGTCAGCCATTCACGACCTCGTCCGCCGCCTCGCCCGCGATGGCGCGGCCGTGCTGATGATCTCGTCCGACCTGCCGGAGCTGCTGGGGATGAGTGACCGGATCGTCGTCATGCGGGACGGCCACGTCGCGGGCGAACTGCCCGCCGGCGCGACCGAGGAACAGGTCGTCGCGTTGGCGGTCGGGACCGTGCGGGAGACCGCCGCATGAGCGCACTGTCGCTGCTGCCGGCCCGGCGTTCCGTACCGGGCGTGTTCGTGGCACTGACCCTCACCCTGACGATCGGCTGGCTGGTCGTCCTGCTCGACGGCGGTCAGCTCTTCAACCAGTCCACGACGGTGAGTCTGCTGCACGTCGCCGCCGGTCTCGGGTTGGTCGCGGTCGGCCAGACCCTGGTGATCCTGGGGGGCTCGCTCGACCTCTCGGTGGCGTACGTGATCAGCCTCAGCACTCTCGTCGCGGCCGAGACGATGAACGGCAGCGACGGTGCGGTGCTGCCGGCGATCGGTCTGGTGCTCGTCGTCAGCGCCGGCGTCGGGCTCCTCAACGGGCTCCTCGTCACCAGGTTCCGGGTCAACGCGTTCATCGCGACCCTCGGCGTCGGGCTGCTGCTCAAGGGTTACCTCGACAACGGCTACGACGGTCCGGCCGGCACCACCGCACCCTCGCTGGTGCAGGCGCTCGGCTACCAGCGCGTCGGGCCGGTGCCGGTGTCGTTCCTGCTGCTGATCGCCGTGACCGCGGCGGCCTGGTTCGCGCTCTCGCGGACCCGCTTCGGCCACCATCTGGTCGCCGTCGGCGGGGATCCGGAGGTGGCCCGGCTCTCCGGTGTCCGCAACGACCGGGTCCTCGTCACCGCCCACGTCCTGTGTTCGATGTGCGCGGGGCTCGCCGGCATCTATCTCGCCAGTCGGCTCGGCTCGGGCGCCCCGCGCGTCGGCACCGAGGGCCTCTACGACCTGGAGTCGATCGCCGCGGTGGTGATCGGCGGGACCGCCCTCGCCGGTGGGCGCGGCGGCGTCGTCGGCACGGTCGGCGGGGTGCTGCTGCTCGCCAGCATCGACGCCATCTTCAACCAGCTCGAGGTCGACGCCTTCTTCAAGCAGGTGATCCGGGGCGTCATCATCATCGCCGCGGTCGCCGTCTACGCCCGCCGGGCCATGCGAAAGGCGGCCTAGCCATGCAGACCGTCCAGCCCCGTTCCCTGTCGCTGCGTCTGCCGCGGGTGCGTCCCGGTGGTGTCCTGCCGATCCTCGCGATTCTCGCGGTGCTGTTGGTCCTCGTCGGCATTCGGCAGCCCGACTTCCTGGCCCCGCCCTCGCTGATGTCCTTCCTCGGTCGTTCGGCGCCGATCATCCTGCTCGCCGCCGGTCAGTACTTCGTGATCGTCTCCGGTGAGTTCGATCTCTCGGTCGGGTCGCTGGTCACCGCGCAGGTGGTGGTCGCCGCCCGGCTGATCGACAGCGACCCGGCGCGTACCTGGCCGGTGGTGCTGCTCCTGCTCGCCTTCGGAGCACTGGTCGGGCTGGTCAACGGCCTGATCACGACGCGGCTGCGGGTGCCGTCGTTCATCACCACCCTCGGCATGTTCCTGATCCTGGTGGGCGCGGTCTACCTGTGGTCCGACGGCGCCCCGAAGGGTGGGCTCTCCGAGGAGTTCCGGCGGTTCGGCCGCCGCGCCTTCGAGGATGTGCCGGTGCTGGGCCGCGTGCCGTTCGCGCTTGTGGTCCTGGTGGTCGTCGCGGTGGCGGCGGTGCTGCTGATGCGGTCCGACTTCGGTCGGACGCTCGTCGCCGTCGGCGACAACCCGCGCACCGCCGAGCTGAGTGGGGTACGCGTATGGCGTACCCGGACCTTCGCCTTCATCCTCAGCGGGCTCGCGGCGGCGGTGGCGGCGATCCTGTTGGGCGGCTACAGCGGCGTGTCGTTCCAGGCCGGAGCGGGCCTGGAGTTCGGTGCGATCACCGCTGTCGTCCTCGGTGGTGTGGCGCTCGGCGGGGGTCGCGGCGCGGTCGTCGGAGCGATGCTCGGCGCGCTGACCCTCGAACTGCTGTTCGCCCTCATGAATTTCTACGGCGTCTCCGGCGCCCTCAGGTCGACCGTCCAGGGCGCGATCATCCTGCTCGCCGTGGCGGTCTCGGCAACGCGTTCTTCGTCGAGATAAAGGGGAAACATAGTGCGACGTTCCATGGCGGCGCTTGCCGCTGTCACCCTGCTGTCCCTCGCGGCCTGTTCCACCGACGAACCGGGCGCAGGCCCGTCGGGGAGTGCATCCTCCGCCGCTGGGTCCGGCACCGGGGACCAGTCGAAGTTCTTCGTACAGGCCGACTACGACGCCGAGCTCGCGCTGCTCGACGCAGCGCCGACGGGCCCGGCCGACAAGCCGTGGGAGCAGGTGCTCAACCCGACGATGGTCGACACCGCCAAGTTCAAGAAGAGCGGCCCACACAAGATCTGCTTCTCGAACGCGGCCCTGAACAACCCGTGGCGTCAGGTCGGGTTCAAGACCATGCAGGCCGAGGTCGAGGCGCAGAAGAGCCGCATCAAGGAGTTCGTGCACGTCGACGCCGAGGGCAAGGACCAGAAGCAGATCGCGGACATCAACGATCTGCTCGGCAAGGGCTGCGACGCCCTCATCGTCTCGCCGAACACCACCGCCACGCTCACCCCGGCCGTCGAGGCGGCCTGCAAGGCCGGGCTGCCGGTCGTCGTCTTCGACCGTGGTGTCAACACGAAGTGCCCGGTGACGTTCATCAACCCCATCGGCGGTTACGGGTTCGGCCACGTCGGGGCCGAGTTCGTCAGCCAGAAGATGAAGCCCGGCGGCAAGGTCCTCGCCCTGCGGATCCTGCCCGGCGTCGACGTCCTGGAGACCCGCTGGTCGGCGGCGAAGGTGGCGTTCGACAAGGCGAAGGTCGACGTCGTCGGTGTCGAGTTCACCGACGGTGATCCGGCCAAGACCAAGAAGATCGTCGACGACTACATCCAGCGGTACGGCACGATCGACGGAGTCTGGATGGACGCCGGTGCGGTGGCAGTCGCGGCGGTCGAGGCTTTCCAGGACGCGGGCAAGCCCGTTCCGCCGATGAACGGTGAGGACCAGCTCGACTTCCTGAAGATCTGGAAGGACAAGAAGCTCACCGCCATCGCGCCGACCTACCCGACCTACCAGTGGCGTACGCCGATCATCGCGGCGCTGCAGATCCTCGACGGCCAGCAGGTGTCCAGCCCGTGGAAGCTGCCGCAGCCGACCGTCACCCAGGACAACCTGGACCAGTACCTCGACGCGGGTATGCCGCCTCTGCACTACGCGATGTGCGGCTGCACCGACCTGCCCGGTTACCCGCAGCGCTGGAAGTAGGCCCTGATGTACGCCATCGGCGTCAACCCCTGGGTCTGGGCCTCGCCGGTCGACGACAAGGCCCTGGCCGAGCTGATCCCGCGGATCGCCGCGTTCGGCTTCGACGCTGTCGAGTTGCCGATCGAGCAGCCCGGCGACTGGGACCCGATCCGTACCCGGGACCTGTTGGCGGCGCACGGCCTCGTCGCCGCCGGTGTCTGCGCGGTCACCCCGCCGGGGCGGGAACTGGTCGACGCCGCGCCTGCGGTGGTCGAGTCGACGGTGGCGTACCTCAAGGGCTGCGTGGCGAGCGCGGCGGCCGTCGGCGCTCCGTGCGTCGGCGGTCCCGCGTACGCCTCGGTCGGCCGCACCTGGCGGATGTCACAGGCGGCTCGTGCGGCCTGCTATGCAGATTTCCGGCGGGCCCTGGCGCCTGTTGCCGAGGAAGCCGGCGAGCTGGGCGTGAGCATCGGTGTCGAGGCGCTGAACCGCTACGAGACGAGCGTCGTCAACACGATCGAGCAGACCGTCGAGTTGATCGACGGGCTACCTCCGAACGTCGGCATCATGATCGACACCTACCACATGAACATCGAGGAGGCCGACCCGTACGCGGCCCTCGCCGTCGCTGGCCCGCACATCAAGCACGTCCAGGTCAGCGGCACCAACCGGGGGGCTCCCGGCGCTGACCACTTCGACTGGCCCCGCTTCTTCACAGTCCTGCGGGGCACCGGCTACCAGGGCGCGATCTGCATCGAGTCGTTCACGGCGGAGAACGATGCCATCGCCACCGCCGCAGCGATCTGGCGTCCGTTGGCCCCCTCGCAGGACCGTCTCGCCACGGACGGCCTGCGCTACCTCCGGGACATCCTCGGATGACCGCCGCGACCCGCAACCCCCGTGCTGGTCAAGGCCGTTCCGCCACCCCCAACCCGAACTCACGTCAGGAGCACCGTCCCGTGTCCTCGTCCCTCTCGGCGCTGCGCCGACTGCTGGCCGGCGCCGCCGCGACAGCGGTGACCGCAATGGTCGCGGTAACCGCCTCGGCGTCTCCGGCCCTCGCGGCCACCACCACCCTCTACGCCTCCCCCTCCGGCACCGGCACGACGTGTTCCGCCAGCCAACCGTGTTCGCTGAGTGCCGCGCAGACCGCGGTGCGGGCGATCAACAGCTCGATGTCCGGTGACATCGTTGTGGAGTTGGCCAACGGGGCGTACCGGCTCTCGTCGCCGCTGCGGTTCACCGCTGCCGACTCGGGCAACAACGGCTATCAGGTGATCTGGCGGGCGGCCTCCGGCGCGCGTCCGTCCATCACCGGCGCCCGGGCGGTCACCGGCTGGTCTCTCGTCGACTCCGGCAAGAACATCTGGCGGGCCAACGTTCCGGCCGGGCTCGACTCCCGTCAGCTCTACGTCAACGGCGCCGTCGCCACGCGGGCGCGTACCGCTGTGAACCGCGGCGACTTCACCTTCACCACGTCCGGCATGCGGTTCACCAACGGCGCGCTCAACTACCTCAACAACCTCGGCAACCAGAACCGGGTCGAGGTGGAGAGCGTCGGCTCGTTCACCGACAGGTACTCGCCTGTGCAGAGCATCAGCGGCAACTTCCTGACGATGCAGCAGCCGGCGTGGAACAACAACACCTTCGGCTTCGACACGCTGTCCCGTCCGCACCGCGCGGGCCCGTTCTACCTGGCCAACGCGTACGAGTTCCTGGACTCGGCGGGGGAGTGGTACCTCAACCCCAGTAACGGCCAGCTCAACTACATCCCGCTCAGCGGACAAAACATGAGCTCGGTCAGCGTGGAGCTGCCGCAGTTGCAGTCCCTGGTGAACGTCGGCGGCACCTACGACGCGCCCGCGCACCACATCTCGTTCAGCGGGATCACCTTCACCGGCACCAGCTGGCTCGGCCCGAGCAGCAGCAACGGTTTCGCCGACCAGCAGACCGGCGCGCACATCGTCGGTTCCTGGGCCCGCCCGTCGGACGCGCTGACCTCCTGCCAGGAGGGCTGCCCGCTGTTCGAGGCCACCCGCCCGAGCTGGGCCCAGATGCCGGCCGCGGTGCAGGTCTCTGCGGCCAACACCATCAGCTTCAGCGACTCCCAGTTCGTCAACCTCGGGCAGACGGCCATCGGCATCGGCAACGACGCCAACGCCCACGCCAGCGGCGTCGGCCTGGGGGCCAGCAACATCACCGTCACCCGCTCCGAGATCGCCCGTAACTCCGCAGGTGGCGTCGTGGTCGGCGGCGTGCGCGCCGACGCCCACCACCCCAGCGACCAGCGAATGGTCAACCGCAACGTCACCATCAGCAACAACAAGGTGCATGATCTCGGCCTGGAGTACCGGGGCGTCGTCTCGATCCTGACGACCTACGTGAACACCTCGCTGGTCTCGCACAACGAGGTCTACAACATGCCGTACACCGGCATGTCGGTCGGCTACGGCTGGGGCGCCAACGACGCAGGCGGCAGCCAGCACTACGCCAACCGTGGCCTGTACAACTACCAGCCGCGGTACTCCACGGCGACCACCGCGGCCAACAACCAGGTCATCGGCAACTACGTGCACGACGTCATGCAGCAGATGACCGACGGTGGGTGCATCTACTCGCTGTCGGCGAACCCGGGCGGGTTGATCGCCGAGAACTACTGCCTGCGCACCAACGGCTGGTTCGGGCTCTACTTCGACGAGGGCTCGCGCTACTACACCGCCCGCAACAACGTGTTCTCCTCCACCGGCACCTGGGCCACCGCCAACTACTACTACGCCGAGAACATGGGCAACTTCACGGTCACCAACAACTGGTCGACCAGCAGCGGCACGAACGTGACGAACGGTGACCGCGGCAACGTGGTCAACAGCAACGTCACGGTCAGCAACGGCAACTGGCCGTCGGGCGCGCAAACGGTGATCAACACGGCCGGCGTGCAGAGCGGTGGCAGCACCAACCCGACGAACGTGCAGCTCGTGGGCGCCCAGTCGGGTCGTTGCGCCGAGATCGGCAACTCCAGCACGACCAACGGCACGCAGGCCCAGATCTGGGACTGCATCAGTAACGTCGCCAACCAGCGGTGGACCCACACCGCGAGCCGGCAGCTCATGGTCTACGGCACCAAGTGCCTGGACGCCTCCGGCCAGGGCACCGTCAACGGCACGAAGGTGGTGATCTGGGACTGCAACGGTGGTGCCAACCAGCAGTGGAACATCAACTCCAACGGCACGATCACGGGCGTGCAGTCGGGTCTCTGCCTGGACGCGAACGGTGCCGCGACGGCGAACGGCACGAAGTTGATCCTCTGGGCCTGCAGCGGCGGCACCAACCAGCAGTGGCAGGTGCGCAACTGATCCGGTAGCTGGACACCGACAGGTCCGGGTCGGGGCGACAGGCCCCGGCCCGGACCTGTGCTTTACTGCCCTTCGACCACTGTCAGCCCGGTCGAGGGGCCGTAGCGGACGGGGATGGGGTCGGTGAGTTCCCCGACGAATGTTCCGTCGACGTGGTCGAGGAAACCGATGAGGGACCAGTCGTCGGCGGGGCCGGGTACCAGCCGGGGCGCGTACAGGTGCGGGTGCGCGAAGGGCTGGGCGGACGCGATGTCCCACGGTCCGAGGGTGGTCTCGCCGGTCGCCACCCAGATCCGGTGGTCGTCGCGCCGAGCGCTGCCGGTGGCGTCGGTGGAGAACAGCAGCAGCGGCTGCCCGTCGAGGACCGCGACCTGGGGCACCTCCAGGTGACCGAAGCCGGCCGGGGTCGACAGCGGCGGTGCGACGGTCCAGGTGACGAGGTCGGTGGAGGTGGCGTGGCCGACGACGCCTCGGGTGTTCGCCGGCCCGGTGTTGGCGCGGGCGGTGATGAGCATGTGCCAACCCTCGCCGTCGGGGTCGGGGAACACCCACGGGTCACGCCACGCCTGCTCGTACCACAGGTCCTTGTCCAGCAGTTCGTACCAGGTGGGGTCGGCCTGGACGATCGGTTCGGTGCCGTGCCGGTGCCACGTCATGAGGTCGTCGGAGACGGCCAGTCCGATGCGTTGGACGAGCCCCTCCTCGGCGTGACCGACCCCGGTGTAGAACAGGTACCACCGTCCGTCCGGCCCGCGGACCGTGCAGCCGGTCCAGGTCGCCAGGTCGTCCCAGCTGGGCGCGTCGGCGGGGACCACGGCGTCGGCGACCAGGCGCCACGAGCGCAGGTCCGCCGAGACGGCGTGGCCGATGGTGGCGCGGCGGTGACGGCGGTGCGGGTCGTGCAGGGCGCGGGACGCGCGCAGGAAGAACACGTGCCAGAGGCCGTTGTCGTCGCGCGCGTACCAGCTGTCCCACACCCAGTGGTCGGGTAGACGAAGCATGGTCGGAAACCTAGCACTAAACCGTTTTAGCGGCGGCGAAGGCCAATCCGACGGTACGGGCCGGAGGGCGGCGGTCAGTCGGCCGGGGGCGCGAGGGACCGGCGTCGGCGCAGGGGCATCGGAACCAGCGTGGGCTCGTCGGCTCCCCCGTCCAGGAGCAGTTCGACAGCGCGCCGCCCCATCTGCTCGTGCGGCAGCGCCGTGGTGGCCAGGCTGGGCCGCAACCAGGCGGCGATCGGGTCGTCGTCGAACGAGATGACCGAGATGTCCTCCGGGACGGTCAGCCCCGCCTCGCCGAGCGCCTGGTAGGCACCGAAGGCCAGTCGGTCGTTCATGCAGATGATCGCGCTGGGTCGCTTCGGCTTGCTCAGCAGGCCGCGCATGGCGGCGTACCCGTGCTCGGGCAACCACTCCGTGCAGAAACACTCGGCCAGGAGGCTGACGTCCGCCTCGTCCAGCGTCTGCCGGATGCCGTGCAGGCGGGCGCGGGCGGCGAGCGAGACCTCCGGGTCGTCCTCCTTGAGTCGGTTGCGGCCGATGAGCGCGATCGCGTCGCGGTGGCCAAGCTCCAGCAGGGCGGTGGCGACGGCGCGGCCGGCCCCCTCGTCGTCGGGGACCACGCTGGGCAGGCCGTCGGGGCTCGTGGCGTTGAGCAGCACCACCGGGCCGCCGAGGATGGCCGCCGGCACCGTCAGCCGTCGGGTCGCCATCGCCGCGTAGATCACCCCGTCGACCTGCCGGTCCAGGACGGCCTCGATCGCGTACTGCTCGAAGGTGGCATCGCCCTGCGTCTCGGTGATGAGCAGGACGTGGTCCCGTTCGCGGGCCGCGTCGAGGGCGCCGCGGATGAGGTCACCGGCGAACCGGGTGGTGGCCACGATGTCGGAGACGAACGCGATGGTGGCCGTCTTGCGGGTGCGGAGGCTGCGCGCGGCGAGGTTGGGCCGGTAGCCGAGTTCCTCGGCGGCGGCGAACACCCGCTGGTGCGCCTCGGCCGAGAGTCGGGTGCCCTCTCTGCCGTTGAGCACCATCGACGCGGCGGTCTTGGACAGCCCGGCCTTCCGCGCGACGTCGGCGAGTGTTGCTCTGTTGCTGCCCATCAGTCCTCCGAATCAGGCGCGGCGCCACAGGCGCCGCTCCCGCCCATCATGATGCGTCACCGTCCGGGATCCAGCGCCGGTCACGTCGGCGTGGTGTGAACCCGACGTTTCCGCACCGTTGCCAAGTTGTCCTTGACAGCTTCCCGTGCCACGCGCATGCTCTGCTAAATCAGTTTAGCGACCACTTCTGGTACATCCAGAGGTGCCTTCGATGGTTCTTTTCGCTGACCGTACGGGGTGCTGCGCTCGGGCGACTGGTCACGGCGTACGCGTGGAGATGTCAAGGAGTCATGAAATGGCAGAATTGCTGACAAAGTTTTCGCGACGGAGAACTGTGCTCCTCGCGTCGCTGCTGGCGGTCGGGATGACCGCGACGGCCTGCAGCGCCCCGGGGGAGGACCGGTCGTCGGCCCAGAAGCCCGATGCCGCCGTCAAGACGGAGCTGGGCACCGACCCGATCACCCTGGAGATGTACGCGGAGACCGGCTTCCCGCTGGCCAAGGCGCTGGCCGACGAGTTCTCCAAGCAGCACTCGAACGTCAAGTTCAACATCCGCGAGGACCAGTTCACGGTGATCGTGGAGAATGCGCCCCGGGTGATGGCCTCGGACAACTCTCCCGACATCATCCGGCTCCCCACCATGGTCGACCTGGTCAAGGACGACCTGCTCAAGAACCTCGACCCGTACTTCACCGCGTACGGGTGGGACAAGTTCCCCGCCTCGCAGCTCATGCAGTTGCGCGTCGGCGAGAACACCCGGGGCACCGGCTCGCTGTACGGGATGGGGCTCGGCTACAGCGTCACCGGCGTCTTCTACAACAAGAAGCTGGCCGGACAGATCGGCATGACTCAGCCGCCGGCCACCGTCGCCGAGTTCGAGGAGTTGCTGGCCAAGGCGAAGACCGGCGGGGTCCAGCCGATCATGCAGTTCAACAAGAACACCGCGGGCATCAACTTCCCCCACCAGGCGCTGCAGAACCAGTTCGGCGACCCGACCCAGGTCGCCGACTGGATCTTCCAGAAGCCGGGGGCCACGTTCGACACCCCGGCCGCTCTGAAGGCCACCCAGACCATCCAGAAGTGGGCGCAGGCCGGCTACTTCACGAAGGACGCCAACGCCCTGGACTACGCGGGCATGGTGGGGGAGTTCCAGAAGGGCAACGGCCTGTTCATGTTCAACGGTGACTGGGAGTCGGCCAACCTCGACAAGTCGATGCCCGGCAACGTGGGCTTCTTCCTCTTCCCCACCGAGTCTCCGGGTGGCAAGCACGTGGCGATGTCCGCCCCCAACACCTTCGGCGTCTCCGCCAAGGCCAAGAACCCGGACGCCGCCGCGTACTTCCTGAACTGGGTCCACACCAACGCCAAGGCCCGTGAGATCTCGGTGACGGTCGGCGGCTCCAGCCCCGGCGGCCCGAGTGACCTGCCGGTGCCGAGCGCCGCCCCGAACACCGTGCTGGCCGAGACCCTGAAGGCGTCGCAGCAGCTCGGTGTGGAGAACGGCGCGGTGGACTTCACCGCGAACGCGACCGGCGGCATCTTCGCCGCCGCGATCACGCCGGAGATGCAGAAGCTGATCGCCGGTCAGCAGACGCCCGAGGGGTACGTGAAGGCGGTCCAGGCCGAGTATCAGAAGGAACTGTCCCGATGACGTCTGCCCTCGGCAGCGCACCAACCGGGCGAGACGATCGTCGCGTCCGTCCCACCCCGACGCGGGCCCACCGGTTTCGGGGGGCCCGCGCGGCCGGGACCGGCTGGTTGTACGTCCTGCCCGCCCTGGTGATGTACGCGGTGTTCGTCCTGCGCCCGCTCGTCCTGACCCTCCAGTACTCCCTCTACGACTGGAACGGGATCGGGGTGGCCCGCTGGGTGGGTCTGGACAACTACCTCACCGTCTTCACCGACAGCGACCTGCTGAAGATCATCGGTAACGCGGTCGTCCTGATCGTCTTCTTCAGCTTCATCCCGGTCGCGCTCGGGCTGTTGGTGGCGAGCATGGTTCGCCGCATCACCACCGGCACGTTCGGCACCGTCGTCCGGACCATCCTGTTCCTGCCGCAGGTCATCCCCCTGGTGGCGGCGGGCATCGCGTGGAGCTGGCTGCTCTCGTCGAACGGTCTGGTCAACCAGGTGCTGCGCGCGGTCGGGCTGGGTGGCGTCGCCCGCGCCTGGCTCGGCGACTTCGACACGGCGCTGCCTGCCGTCGGCGTCATCGGGGCCTGGGTCCTGCTCGGCCTCTGCACGATTCTGCTGGTCACCGGCATGAGCAAGATCGATCCGGCGCTGTACGAGGCCGCCCGCCTGGACGGGGCCGGTCCGTTCCGCGAGTTCTTCGCCGTGACCCTGCCCAGCCTGCGCCAGGAGATCGGCGTCTGCCTCACCGTGACGATCATCGCGGCTCTGGCCAGCTTCGACATCGTCTACATCTCCACCAGCGGCGGCCCCGGCCTGCAGACCACGGTGCCGGGCCTGGAGATCTACCGGCTGGCCTTCTCGCAGCGGCAGGTCGGGCTCGCCTCGGCGCTCGCAGTCGTACTCATGCTGCTGGTGCTGGCGTGTGTGCTGCCGATCCAGCGCCTCAGCCGAGGGGAGAAGCCGTGAACCTGAGCCGCCGCGAACAGGTGATCGGGCGCGCCTTCCTGATCGCCCTGATCGTCGTCACGCTGCTGCCGTTCGTGAGCATGCTGTCGGCGGCGTTGCAGCCCCGTGGCACCGTGCCGAGCGGGCTGGAGTGGCCGTCCGACCCGCAGTGGGGGAACTTCGCGGACGCCTTCACCGCCGCGAACATGGGTGCCCTGCTCCGCTCCAGCCTGCTCATCGTGGCCGGTGTCGTACCGGTGTCGGTGCTCATCGCGACCATGGCCGGCTTCGGGCTCGGTCAGCTACGGGTGCCCGGCGCCCGACTCGTCTTCGGTCTCTTCCTGCTGGGTCTGACCCTGCCCTTCGAGGCCGTGGTCACGCCGCTCTACTACCAGATGCAGGACCTCGGTCTGCTCAACACGCGCTGGGCCATCATCCTGCCGCTGATCGGCCTGTACATGCCGTTCGCGGTGTTCTGGATGCGCGCGCACTTCACAAACGTGCCTGTCGAGTTGTCCGAGGCGGCCCGGGTGGACGGCAGCAGCACGTGGCAGTTGTTCTGGCGGGTCCAGGTGCCGCTCGCCCGCCCGGCGATCGCCTCGCTGACGATCCTGATGTTCCTCTGGACGTGGAACCAGTTCCTCCTCGCCATCGTCCTCGTCGACGACCCCACCAAACGCACGATGGCCGGGGCGCTCGGCGCGTTCCAGGGCCAGTGGGGCACCGACCTGGTGCTGCTGTGCGCCGGGTCGTTGCTGATCCTCACCCCGACCCTCATCGTGTTCCTGATCTTCCAGCGACAGTTCATCAAGGCCCTGATCCAGGGGTCAGTGAAGGGGTAGGCAGTGGTCACACAGCCGCAGATCCACGGCGACGTCGACGATCGCTACGGGCGCGTCGCCGACGTCTTCCGCGACAACTTCACCTCCCGGGGAGAGGTCGGCGCCGCGGTCACCGTCTACGTGCGGGGCCGCAGGGTCGTCGACCTGTACGGCGGGGTGGCCGACATCCGTACCGGGCGGCCCTGGGACGCGCACACGCCTGTCGTCGTCTTCTCCTGCACCAAGGGAATCCTGGCGATCTGCGCCTATCTGCTGGTCCAGCAGGGCCGGCTCGACCTCGATGCTCCGGTGACGCGCTACTGGCCGGAGTTCGGTCAGCACGGCAAGGCGGACATTCCCGTGCGCTGGCTGCTCACGCACCAGGCCGGTCTGCCCGCGGTGGACCGACCCCTGACCCTCGACGAGGTCCTGGCGTGGGATCCGGTCATCAAGGCGATCGAGGCGCAGGCCCCGCTGTGGGAGCCGGGCACCGCGCACGGCTACCACTCGATGACCTACGGCTGGCTGGTCGGAGAGGTGATCCACCGCGTCACCGGCCAGCTGCCCGGCGCGTTCTTCGCCGATACCGTCGCGGGCCCGCTCGACCTGCGCACCTGGCTGGGGCTTCCGGCCGCCGAGAGCGACACCGTCGCCTGGGGCCTGGCGCCGCCCCCGGATCCCGACCCGTTCGAGGACCCGGTCGCGGAACGGGGCATCACCATGGGGGGCGCCTTCGCCTTTCCCGCCGACGCCGACGGCCTGGTGAGCTTCAACGACGACGCCATCCGGGCCGCCGGTGTCCCCGGCGCGGGCGCGGTGAGCACCGCCGACGGCCTCGCGCGCCTCTACGCCGCCTGTGTGTCGGACCTCCAGGGTGGACCGCTGCTGACGGCCGCGTCGGTGGACGACGCGGTAGTCGTCCGCTCGCGTGGTCAGCAGCGGCACGGCCCGCCGGACACCGGGCAGCGCTGGGGTACCGGTTTCCTGCTGCACTCGCCACCGGCCCGGCCCCTGGTGGGCGAGCGCAGCTTCGGCCACGACGGCGCGGGCGGGAACCTGGCCTTCGCCGACGCCGAGCATCAGGTGGGATTCGGCTACGTGGTCAACCAGATGCGCGGGATGGGCGACGAGCGCGCCAACCAACTGACCGCCGCCCTCCGCGCCTGCCTGAACGCCTAAAGGCCCCGGGGCCCGGTGCGCTCTCGGTGATCATGAAGTTATTGCCGTCAATGACGGGGTGGTTTCTAGGCTTCAGTGCAACTGATCTTGGTTGTGGTGGAGGTGCTGGTGGCGAGACCAGGTGTGGTGACGTTCGGGCATCGGCAGGTGTTGGAGCACTTGTGGGGTTCGGGTCGGACGATT